>DASSZQ010000089.1:0-28658 GCA_035702755.1 Solirubrobacteraceae bacterium
TCGCCAAGGACCTCGACGAGGCACTCGCCCTGGTGAAGGAGGCCCAGCACAAGCGCGTGGGCCGCTCCATCGGCGTCATCGGCAACGCCGCCCAGGTGTACCGCGAGCTGTACCGGCGCGGCATCAAGCCGGACCTCGTCACCGACCAGACGAGCGCGCACGACCCGCTCAACGGCTACATCCCGGCGGGCCTGACGCTGGAGCAGGCCGAGGCGCTGCGCCGTTCGGATCCGGCCGAGTACCTGCGGCGGGTGGGGGAGAGCGCGGTCGCCCACGTGGGGGAGATCCGGGCGCTGCTGGCGGCCGGGGCCGAGGCCTTTGACTACGGCAACGCGCTGCGCGGCCTGGCCCGTGAGCACGGCGACGCCGACGCGTTCTCCTACCCCGGGTTCGTCCCCGCCTACATCCGCCCCCTGTTCTGCGAGGGCAAGGGGCCCTTCCGCTGGGTGGCGCTGTCCGGCGATCCCGCCGACATCCACGCCACCGACCGGGCGATCCTCGATCTGTTCGGCGACCAGGAGCACGTGGCCCGGTGGATCCGGCTTGCGTCCGAACGCGTTCATTTCCAGGGCCTGCCGGCCCGGATCTGCTGGCTGGGCTACGGCGAGCGCGACCGCGCCGGGGTGCGCTTCAACGAGATGGTGGCCAGCGGCGAGCTCAAGGGTCCGATCGTCATCGGCCGCGACCACCTCGACACCGGCTCGGTGGCCTCCCCGGAGCGCGAGACCGAGGGGATGCGCGACGGCTCCGACGCCGTCGCCGACTGGCCGTTGCTCAACGCGATGCTGATGACCGCGTGCGGCGCCAGCTGGGTGTCGATCCATCACGGCGGAGGGGTGGGGATGGGCAAGTCGATCCACGCCGGCCAGGTCACCGTGGCTGACGGCACACCGGAGGCGGGGGAGCGGGTACGCCGCTGCCTGACCGCCGATCCCGGGCTCGGCGTGGTGCGCCATGCCGATGCCGGATATGACCAGGCCCTGGCGACGGCGCATTCGCACGGCATCCGGATGCCGATGCTCGATCCGGAACCAGACAAACGGTGACGGCGGCGCGGGCCGATCCGCCCTCCGTTTCGATCGAGGCGGCCGACCAGATCCTGCTGCCTCCGGACCCGGGGCTGCCCCACCTGCGGGGATCGGCGCTGGCGGCGCAGACGCTCGTCCCGGGGTCGCTGGCGGTCCGTGACGGCGTCATCGCCGCGTTCGGAGACGACCCTCTCGCGGAACTCACCGTCGACGCCCGCGGCTGCGCGGTCATCCCCGGTTTCGTCGACTGCCACACCCATCTGCCGTTCGCCGGCTGGCGGCCGGACGAATACCAGCAGAAGCTGGCCGGCATCCCGTACGAGGAGATCGCCCGGAGCGGGGGCGGGATCCGGGCCTCGGCGCGGGCACTGGCCGAGAGCTCCGACGACGCGGTTCTCGCCCAGGCGACCGCGCTTGCCGCTGAGATGCTGGCGACCGGGACAACGACGTTTGAGTGCAAGTCCGGCTACGGCCTCTCCCGCCAGAACGAGATGCGGGCGCTCGTGCTCGCGCGGGAACTGGAGATCCAGGTGCCCCAGACGACCGTGTCGACCGCGCTCCTCGCCCACGCCGTGCCGGACGGGTACACGGCCGACGACTGGATGGCCGTTGTGCAGGAGATGATGCCGGAGGTCATCTCTGCCGGCAGCGTCACCGCGCTGGACATCTTCGTCGAGTCGATCGCCTTCTCCAACGAGCACCTGACGATGATGGGGGCACTGGCGGGGGCCGCCGGACTGGCCCTGCGCACCCACGTGGAGCAGTTCGGCGGACTGCGCTCGGTGCCGGTGGCGCTGGAGGCCGGGGCGCGGTCGGTCGACCACCTGTCGACGATCGGACCGGAGGACATCGGTCCGCTGGCGGCGGCGCCGTGCGCGGCCGTCCTGCTTCCGGCGGCCGAGTTCCTCGGCGCCGAGCAGCGCGCCCCGGCACGGGCGCTTGTCGACGCGGGGGCGATCGTCGTGCTCGCCACCGACTTCAACCCGGGGACGGCGCCGGTCACCTCAATGCCGCTGGTCATCGGCCTCGCCGCGCGTCTGTACGGCCTCTCGGTGCTGGAGGCGCTGGGGGCGGCGACGCTCAACGGCGCCTGGGTGCTGGGCCTGGAGCATGACCGGGGCTCGCTGGAGGTCGGCAAGCGCGCCGACCTGCTCCTGCTCGACGGCCCCGCCGAGATGATCCCGTACCGGTTTGGCCACAATCCGGTGGCGGCCGCGTTCATCGGTGGCGAGCCGGTGTATGTCCGGGACGAGGCGGCAGCGGCGCGGCTGCAGTGGACATGAGGACAGCGCGCATCCCGGCGATGGCCAATGCCCACAGCCACGCCTTCCAGCTGGACCTGCGCGGGATCGGCGAACGGGTCAGCGGGTCCGGCGACGATTTCTGGAGCTGGCGGACGGAGATGTACCGGCTGGCGACGATGCACGACCCGGCCTCGATGCGGGCCGTCGGCGAGCGCGTGTACGGGCAGATGGCGGCCGCCGGCTACGGCGCCGTCGGCGAGTTTCACTACGTCCACCACCAGCCGGATGGGCGCCCGTACGATGAGCCCAACGCGATGGCGATCGCGCTCGCCGAGGCGGCGCTCGCCTGCGGCCTGGAGATCACGCTGCTGCCCGCGGCGTATCACCGCGGCGGGTGGGCGGGGTCCAATATCCCGCCGGATCCGGGTCAGGTGCGGTTCTGCGACCCGTCGGTGGAGGCGTTCCTGACGCGGGTCGACGCCCTGCGGGCATGGGCGGCGCAGCGACCGGGAGTGCACGTCGGCGTCGCCGCCCACAGCGTCCGGGCGGTGCCCGCCGAGTGGCTTTCTGAGATCGCCGCCTACGCCGACGCGCACGGGTTGGTGCGCCACGTCCATGCCGCCGAGCAGCGCCGGGAGCTGGCCGAGTGCCTCAAGGAGCATGGCTGCTCGCCGATCGAGTTGCTCCACGACCGGGGCTTTCTCGGCCCGCGGACCAGCGTCATCCACGCCATCCATGTGTCCGAGCGCGACATCGAACTGCTGGCGGCGTCGGACACGATCGTCGTCACGTGCCCCACCACCGAGGGCAACCTGGGAGACGGCTTCCTGCCCGGGCTGCGCTACCGCGATGCCGGCGTCCGCCTGGCCATCGGCACCGACGAGCAGGTGCGCATCGACCCGTTTGAGGAGCTGCGCGAGATGGAGACGCTCGCCCGCCGGGAGGGCCAGACGCGGTTCGCCCTGCTGGCCGCGGCCGACGGCGATCTGTGGGGACAGACGGCGGCCATCGGCCGCGCCAGCCTTGGCCTGGAGGGCGAGGGGACCACGATCGAGATCGACCTTGACCATCCGACCCTGGCCGGCGTGGCGGAGGCCGACCTGGGCCTCGCGCTGGCGACGTGCGCGTCGGCGGCCGTCGTCCGGGCGGGCGTCTCAGGCCCCGCTCACCAGGTCTCGTAGAACTCGCGCTGGCGCGACGCAAGGCGCGGCAGGGCATCGCCGTGACCGTGGCGCTGGAAGTGCTCGCTCTCGCCGTGAGCCCGGTAGGCATCCTCGTCGACGTACTGCTCGTAGAGCAGGAACACGCGCGGGTTCTGCGGATCGCGGTGGGCCTGGTAGACAAGCATGCCGGGCTCCTGGCGCGAGGGCGGGATGAGGGCGTCGATGGCGGCGGCCACCGCCTCCTCCTCGCCCGGCCGGGCGATCCACTTGGCGAGGACTACGAACGCCATCGCAGCTGCGTGTGGGCCAGGTCCTCATACAGGCGGATGGCGCTCATCTCGCCGGCGTCGTCGCCGTAGGCGGCGCGCGCCCGGCGGTGGATCTGCTCAACGAGCGCCGACAGCTCCACGGGCACGCCGGCGTCGCGGGCGAGATCGATGGCCAGCCCAAGATCCTTGGTGACCAGCCGCATGGCGAAGCCCTCGTCGTAGTCCCCGGCATCGAGCACGCTCCGGACGTCGCGCTCCAGGAAGTTGGACGTCGCCGGAGAGCTGACGAGAGCGGCGTGCAGCGCCTGAAGGTCGACCCCCGCCCGCACGCCGACGGTCAGTGCCTCGGCGGTGGCCACCGACTGGATGAACCAGAGGAGGTTGAGCAGGAGCTTGACCGCATAGCCGCTGCCGGCTGCGCCGACGTGCAGGATCCGGTCAGGATCGCCGATCGCCTCCAGCACCGGCCGCGCCCGGGCCACCGCGTCGGGCTCGCCGCCGACATAGATCGCCAGGGTGCCCGCCTCGGCGCCGATCGTCTGCCCGGCGACGGGGGCATCGATGACCTGCACCTGCGCCGCCCCGGCGGCGGCGTGCAGCCGGCGGCCGACCTCCAGCGAGCTGGTGCTCATCTCCACCACCAGCGCGCCGGGCGGGAGCGCGCCGATCGCCCCGGCACCGCCGGCCCGGCACAGGACCTCCTCCACCTGCGGGGGGCCGGGCAGGCTGGTGAGGAGGATCTCGGCATCGCGCACGCAGTCGGCCACGCCGGAGGCGGGGCGAGCGCCCTGCTCGGCGGCGCGCTGCACCGCCGCCGGATCCAGGTCGTAGGCGCTGACGTCAAAGCCGGCGTGCACGACGTGACGGCACATGTGCGAGCCCATGTGGCCGAGGCCGATGAAGGCGACGCGGGTCACGCCGCCACCCCCAGCGTGTGGTGAGCGACGGCATCCTCGTCGAGTTCGATACCGAGGCCGGGCGCGTCCGGCACCGCCAGGCAGCCGTCACCGTCGAGGGTCAGCGGCTGCGCGAGCATGAAGTCACGCCGCTCCGGCGTCCAGCCGGGCGGGTCGAACGGGTACTCAAAGTACGGGCCGCCGCCGACGCCACAGCAGACGTGCAGGTTGGCCAGCACACCGATGCCGTTGGTCCACGTGTGCGGGGTGAACCACCGGTTGCGCCGCAGCGCCAGCTCGGCCAGCGTGCGGGCGGCGCCGATGCCGAGCGCCAGCACGACGTCCGGCTGCACGACATCGAGCGCATCGGCCTCAAGCGCGCGGCGGAGCTCGTCAAAGCTGCGCGCCATCTCGCCGCCGGCGATGCGCACGCCGGTCGCTTCGCGCAGCATCCGCATCCCGGTCAGATCGTCGCCGGCCAGCGGCTCCTCAACCCACGTCACGCCGAGGTCGGCGAGCTCCTCGATCACCCGCCGGGCGCCCTGGGCATCGAGGCCGGGCACGATGTCGCCCGGCATCCGCCACCACTGGTTGAGGTCGACCATGATCTGGACCGCGGCGCCGCTCTCACGGATGGCGGCGACGGTGGCCACGCCCTCGGCGATCCGCTCCCGCGCGATGCGGACCTTGACGGCGCGCACCCCGGCCGCCTCCAGGGCCAGGGCGTCCTGCGCCCGCTGCGCCGGCGCCCGCAGTTCCCCCAGCGACGCGTACACGGGGATGCGGTCCCGGGCGCCGCCGAGCAGGGACGCCACCGGCGCCCCGCGCACCTGGCCGGCGAGATCCCACAGGGCCGCCTCCAGCGGCCAGAAGCGCCCGGCGTGAAAGGAGATCGTCTCCAGGGCGCGGCCGTGCCGGGCGAGCGCGAGCGGATCCTGGCCCACGAACAGGTGCGCAAAAGGAGCGAAGCCGTCCATCGTGTCGCCGCTGCCGATGCCGGTCAGGCCCTCATCGGTGCGCACGCGGACGAGCGTCACATCGAAGTGCTCCCGCGGGTCCGGGTCCCATGCGGCGTGAAAGGGGGGCGACAGCGGCAGCCGCAGGCGCTCGGTCTCGACGGCGGTGATCTTCACGAGCCGGAGTAGAAGGGGCTGCGCAGGCCGTCGCGCCGCTCGACGAGGGCGCGCGCGGCGGCCGGGTCGCGTCCCTCCACGGCGGTCCGCACGCCCTTGAGGGTCGCGGCGCGGCTGGCGACCCGCACCGCGGTCTCGTCGCTTGCCGCCGGATCGATGTAGATGGCCACAAACACAACGAGATCGTCGCTGGCCGGGATGAGGCCGGCGGCGACCGCGTCGAGCACCCCCTGCGCGATCCCCAGCTGGCCCGCGCCCCAGGTGATCGTCTGATGACGGGCCTCGAGCGCCGTCTCCTTGTTGATCATGATCGTCGCCGGCCACACCGGCTCGTAGTGATCCTTGTCCTCGCCGACGACGACGAGGATGGGCGCGTGTCCGGGGGCGGGGGAGGTGAAGGTGGTCAGCAGCGCGGCGGCGGTCGGCGTCCCGCGCCGGCCGAGGACGACGTTGACGTGGGCCCCGTTGGGGTCGGTTCCGCTCCAGCCCTCGCCGATGCGGCCGTCCAGCGTGCCGGGATCGCTCACGCCGGGTTCCCGGGAGCCGCGCCGGCCAGGACGGGGTCAACGACGATGACCGAGCGGCTGCCCTCGCCGCGGCGCAGTCGGTCAAGCGCGTCGGGGACATCGTCAAGCTCGATGAGGTGCGAGACCATGTCGCCCAGCTCAAGGCGCCCGGTGCCGACCAGCTCCAGGACCCCGGTGAGCGTCTGGGCCGGGTCGGCGGAGCCGTAGTAGCTGCCGATGATCGACTTCTCGGACAGGAACTCGATCGCGGGCAGCGACACCTCAACCCCCTGCGGGGCCAGGCCGACGACGACGGCGGTACCGCCGGGACGGAGCGTGTCCCAGGCCAGCCGGATCGTCTCCGGAGCGCCGACGACCTCAAAGGCGTGGTCGACGCCGCCGCCGGTGAGGGCGGCGATCTCCTGCGCGGGACCGCGCCCGGGGCCGGCGTAGACGCCGTGGGTGGCGCCGCGCCGGCGGGCATGTTCCAGCTTCTC
Source organism: Solirubrobacteraceae bacterium (assembly GCA_035702755.1). GTDB lineage: Bacteria > Actinomycetota > Thermoleophilia > Solirubrobacterales > Solirubrobacteraceae > Palsa-465. Next base: position 6,737 of record DASSZQ010000089.1, read on the forward strand.
CGGGCGCCGGTCGACGGCGATGATCGTGCTGGCTCCGGCGAGCCGGGCGGCGGCGATGACCTGCAGCCCCACGCCCCCGCATCCGATGACCGCCACCCGTTCACCGATCCGGACCCGGGCGGCGTGGGCGACGGCGCCGAAGCCGGTGACGACGCTGCAGCCGAGCAGCGCCGCCTGCCACAGCGGGACGTCCTCTCCGATGGGGATCGCGGCATCGGCAGCGACCACCGCGAACTCGGCAAAGCAGGCGACGGTCAGGGCGTGCTGCAGCGCCACGCCGTCGGCGCCGCGCAGCCGAGACGTGCCGTCCCGCATGTGCCCGGCGACGGACTGGCGCCCCACCGGCTCGCACAGGGTGCGCCGGCCGGAGCGGCACGCCTCGCAGATCCCGCAGGAGGCGACCATGCAGAAGATCACCCGCTGCCCGGGCGCGAGCGCGGTCACCCCCGGGCCAACGGCCTCGATGATCCCGGCACCCTCATGGCCGAGCACCATCGGCCAGCGTCCGGAGCCGAGCTGACCGTCGACGAGGTGGATGTCGGAGTGGCAGACGCCGGCGGCGGCGACCCGGACGAGCACCTCGCCGGCCTGCGGCGCCTGGAGCGCCACCTCCTCGACCGCCGGCGGCAGCCCCGGCTGGCGCAGGACGCAGGCGCGCATCTGCAGCAGGGTCTCGGCGGGAGCCGCCAGCAGAGTGGCGCCGGTCATGTCAGATCCCGCGACATCGGCGGCGTTGTCGCACACCGCGCGACCCCTGTCAAGAATCGGAAACGGAAAGATTCACACACCGAACTGGGCCCGGACCGCGTCGGAGAGGATGAGCGCCGGCGTGCTGGGCTCGCGCCGGCGCGGGTGGCAGAGCGCGATCTGGCGCGGGATGAGGATCTCCTTGGGCTCCACCCAGGTCAGCGAGGGCTCGACGGCGCCGCTGGCACCGAGCCGGTCCAGGCAGGCGTGGCCGTAGCCGGCGGCGACGAGTCGCTGCAACGCCAGGTTGTCGTCGGTGCGGAACACGATCCGAGGCGCGATCGCCCGGCGGCGAAACGCCTCCTCGAGCTCGTTCTGGGTGCGCCAGCGCTGGGTCCAGGCGACGAGATCGACGCCGTCGAGCAGATCAAACGACGGGTTGGGCGCCGCCGCCAGATCGCTGTCGCGCCGGGTCAGGATGACCCAGGGGTCGTCGATCAGCGGTACCGAGGCGATGCGCTCATCCGGGGTGGGGTTGACCATGAACGCCAGGTCGAGGCGCCCGTCGGCGAGCCGATCGTAGGTCCGCTGTCGGTCGTGGGTCTCCGAGAGGATGACCTCGACGTCGGGGCGGCTCTCGCGCAGCGAGCGCAGCGCGGCGGGCAGCAGTTCGGTGGTGACCGACTGAAACACGGCGACGCGCAGGCGCTGGCGCTCGCCGCTCTGCAGCACGGCGACGTCGGCGCCCAGCGAGTCGACCTCGCCGAGGATCCGGCGGGCGCGCCGGTAGGCGACCTCCCCGGCGGTCGTCAGTGAGACCGCGCCGCGGCCCCCCGGGCGGGTGAACAGGCGCGCCGCAAGCGCGCGCTCCAGCAGCCCCACCTGATGGGACACCGCCGACTGCGTGTACCCGGTCGCCTTGGCCGCCGACCGGAACGACCCGTGATCGGCCACGGCGACGAGCGCGCGCAGCGCCTTGAGGTCAACGGGAGTGTGATCGAGCAGATCGGTCATACAAGCAAATAATCGTCATCTACAACCGACCTTTTGAATCGTACAGTGTTTGCCGATGGACATGAACATGAGTCCCCGTCGCTTTTTCACTCCAGCCGCCACGCTTCTGTGGCTGGTCTACGCGCTGTTCTTCGTCGCCGGAGTCGCCCAGGCGGCGATCGTCCCGCTGCTGCCGCGGCTGTCCGGGCACTTTCACCTGGCGGCCACGGAGACGGCCCTGCTGCTGGCGCTGCCCGGCCTGGCCACCCTGGCCGTCTCGGTTCCGTCCGGGCTGGCCGCCGACCGCTTCGGCGCCCGCCGCGTCTCGCTCGCCGCCGGCATCCTGCTCTCGCTGTCGTCCCTGGCCCAGGCCACGCCGTCGCTGGCCGCCCTGCTGGTGGGGCGCGTGGCGTTTGGCATCGCCTACGGGGTGGTGTGGACGACGGGGATGGCGTGGCTGTCGGACATGGACGGCGCCGGAGGCGGCTCGCGGCTGGGGGCCTCGGTGACGTGCTCCTCGGTGGGGATCATGGCGGGGCCGGCGATCGCCGGACTGCTCGCCCAGCACCTGGGGCTGGCGGCCCCGTTTCTGGCCATCGCCGCGGCGGCGGCCGCTGTCGTTGCGCCGCTGGCGCTGACCGGCGGCGGCAGCAGCCGGCCCCCCCGCAGTGTGCCCGCCTCCGCCGGGTCTCTCTCGCCCCGTGCCATGCGCGCCCTGCTGCGGCGGCCGGGCGTGGCGGCGGCCGCCGGCGCGCTCGTCGTGTCCGGGGCGGTGTCCGGGGTCAGCCAGCTGCTCATCTCCGGGGGTCTGCACCACGCCGGCCTGTCGACGGGGCGAATCGGCCTCGCCTTCTCAGCGGCTGCCGTCTGCTACATCGTCGTCAGCGCCGGCGTCGTCCGGCTCGGCCCGCGGGCCCAGACCCTGCGCTTCAACGCGGCGGCCACGGCGCTGCTGGCACTGGGGCTCGTCCCGGCGCTCGGCGGAGCCGGCGCGGCCGGGCTGATCGGAGCGCTGCTGCTGACCGCCGCCCCCCGGGCCGCGGTGAGCACGATCGCCTACTCGCTCGCCTCGGACCCGGATCCCCAGGCGCGGGGAGGAGAGGGGCTGGTGTTCGGCATGCTCAACGGAGGCTGGGCCGCCGCCACCGTGCTCATGCCTCTGCTCGCCGGCGCCCTGGAGCAGCACGACGGAGCGAGCGCCGGCTATCTCGGCGTGATCGCGCCCTCCCTGGCGATCGCCCTCTGGTTGCTGGTCCGCGCCGCCCCGCAGGCCGCGGCGCCGGCCGGGAACCGGACCCGGCGGGTGGCCCAGGCCCGGGTGCGGGGAGCCCAGGAGCGGGCGCGCGTCGTCCACGCCCGGGTGCGGGGCGCGCATCAGCGGGCGCGCCTCGCGCACGGCCGCTGGGCCGAGGCGCGGCTTGCCCATGACGGCCGGCGCCGCCGCCGGCGGCCGCTCGCCGCGCGCGGCACGTACGTCGTGGGCCCGCCGCCCGGGGCCCATCACCGCGAGCGCGACCGCGCCTTCGCGAACGCTGGGGTCCGGCAGATCCTCTGAGGGGCCGGGGACCGGCCCCCGCGGGCCGCAGGTCAGGCGTCAGGCTCGGCGGCGGCCGCCGCCGGGGTGGCCGGCGCCTCAGCGTCGGCCTGGAGGCGGCGCAGGTCGGCGAGCGGGATGTGGCAGCGGATGCCGTGCCCGGGTTCCTCCTCGCGCAGCTCCGGCTCGGTCGTCTCGCAGATCTCGCCCAGCTTGCGCGGGCAGCGGGTCTGGAACGGGCAGCCGGAGGGCGGATCGGCGGCGCTGGGGATCTCGCCCTCCAGGCGGATGCGCAGCCGCTCGGTATCGTCGAGCGTGGGGACGGCCGACAGGAGGGCCTCGGTGTAGGGATGGTGCGGAGCGGCGAAGACGGCGTCGGCGGGACCGACCTCCATCACCCGGCCCAGGTACAGGACGACGATCCGGTCGGCCAGGTAGCGGACGACCCCCAGGTCATGGCTGATGAACAGGTAGGAGACGTCCTCGCGGCGCTGGAGGTCGGTGAGGAGGTTGAGGATCGCCGCCTGGACGGAGACGTCGAGGGCCGAGGTGGGCTCGTCGCAGATGACGATCCGCGGGTCCCCGGCGAACGCCCGGGCGATGGCGACGCGCTGCTTCAGGCCGCCGGACAGCTGCGAGGGCCGCATCGACAGGTAGCGCTCCGACAGGCGCACGGACTCGATGAGCTCCATCAGCCGCCGGCGCAGGCCCTCGCCGCGGTAGCCGCCCAGCTTGGACAGCGAGCGGCTGATCAGCCGGCGCACCGAATGGCGCCGGTTCAGCGCCGAGTCCGGATTCTGGAAGACGATCTGGAGCGCCTTCTGCTCGCCGGCGCTGCGCCTGGCGGCGAGGCCCGCCACCGCCCGGCCGTCGAGCGTCACCTCGCTGCCGGCATCCGGGGCCGTCAGGCCGATGGCGACGCGGGCGAGAGTCGTCTTGCCGCTGCCGGACTCTCCGACCAGGCCGACCGTCTCCCCGGCGGCGACGTCGAGGTCGACCTCGTGCAGGCCGCGCACCGTCTGACCGCCCATGTGAAACGTCTTGCTCGCCGATCGGAGGCTGAGCAGCACCTCGCCACGCCGCCCGTTGCCGGTGGGGAGCGGGTCGGCGGCCCCGCCTGAGCCGGTGGGGACGGGATCGGCGCCCCCGCCGGGGCCGGGGGAAACGCCGTCAGCGACCCCGCCGTTGCCGGCGTCGCTGACGTCGCTCGTCTCGCCCATGGTCACCAGCGGCACCGTCTGGGCGCGGTCATGGTGATGGCAGCGCGAGCCGCGGCCCCCGCCGATCTCATACAGCGGCGGCGCCTCGGTGCGGCAGCGGTCATCGGCCAGTCCGCACCGGGGGGCGAACACGCAGCCCTCGGTGATGGAGCCGGGGGAGGGCAGGGATCCGGGGATGGTGGACAGTGGCGGGCGCCCGCCGTTCGTGCGCACCCCCGTGGGATCCCGCCGCGGGATCGATCGCAGCAGACCGACCGTGTAGGGGTGGCGGGGATTGCGGAACACCTCGGTGGCGGTGCCCTCCTCCACCAGCTCGCCCGCGTACAGGACCCCGACCCGGTCGCACATCTTGGCGATGACGGCGAGGTTGTGGCTGATGAACAGCAGCGACGTGTTGAACTCGGCGCGCAGGCCGAGGATCAGGTCCAGGACCTCGGCCTCGACGGTGGCGTCAAGCGCCGTCGTCGGCTCGTCCAGGATGAGCAGCGAGGGCTCGGAGGCCAGGGCCATGGCGATGACGACGCGCTGGAGCATCCCCCCGGACAGCTGGTGGGGATAGCGGCCCATGACGCCCTTGGGGTCGGAGATCTTGACCTTGGCCAGCATCTCCTGGGCCCGGGCGAGGGCCGGCTTGCGGTCCAGGCCGGCGATCTCGTACACCTCGGCCACCTGCCGGCCGACCAGGATCGACGGGTTGAGCGCCCGGCCCGGCTCCTGGTAGACCATCGACACCGTCCGGGCTCGCAACTGCTGCAGCTCTGACCCCTTGACGGCCAGCACATCGCGCCCATCGATCTGGATGTCGCCGGCGCTGACCCGGCCGTTGCGGGCCAGGTAGCGGACGATGGCCAGCGCGATCGTCGACTTGCCACAGCCGGACTCACCGACCAGCCCAAACGACTCACCGCGGGCGATGTGGAAGCTGACGTCGCGCACCACCCGCTGATCTCGGCGGCGGACGCGGTAGGCGATGTCGACATGCGAGAGCGTGAGGGCGTCGCCGCCGGCCGGCTCGCCGCGTTGCGTCGGCATCGGATGGGCGGTGCTCATCAGCCCTCCAGTGCCGATTCGATCGAGGTGGAGAGCATGTTGACCCCAATGACCAGGGTGGCGATGGCGAGGGCGTCGAACAGCACCTCCCACCAGTAGCCGGCGGGCAGCTGGCCGTAGTTGTTGGAGATGTCCAGGCCCCAGTCCGACGAGGGCGGTTGCACGCCGAACCCCAGAAACGACAGGGCGACGAGGGTGAAGACGGCGTAGCTCAGCCGCACCGTGAACTCGACGACGACCGGCGGCATGATGTTCGGCAGGATCTCGACGAACATGATGTGCAGCGAATTCTCGCCGCGCAGCCGGGCCGCCGGCACGTAGTCAAGGTCGCGTTCCACAAGCACGGCCGCCCGGACCGTCCGGGCGATCAGCGGCGTGAACACGATCCCGATGATGACGATGAGCGACCCGGTCGAGGCGCCTCCCAGCGCGATCGTGCCGAGGATTCCGACGATGACGAGCGGCAACGCCAGAAACGCCTCCACGACGCGGCCGAGGACGTCGTCGACGGCGCCGCGGAAGTAGCCCATGAACAGCCCCAGCACGGTGCCGACGACGGTGCCGAGCAGCGTCGCCAACACGGCGATGATGAGGATGTCCCGGGAACCGGTGATGACCCGGGCGAACATGTCCCGGCCCAGCTGGTCGGTGCCGAACCAGTAGGCGCCGGACGGCGCCTGGTTGATGTTCAGCAGGTTCTGGGCGTTGGGGTCCTTGACGACCAGCGCGCCGAAGATCGCGGCCAGGACCCAGAAGCCGATGATGATGACCCCCGCCCAGAACGACTTGTGGCGGACGAGATCGTGCAGGAACTCCCGGCGGCGGACGTCGGCCTGGCCAACCTCGAGGGCGGCGGCGGACTCGACGGGAACGGAGCCGACGCTCACTAGCGGTCCTCTCCACGCTGCGATGTTCGCCGCCAGGCGAACTCGCCAGCACAGACGGAGTCTGTGCCGAACTCGCCAGCAAAGACGGAGTCTGTGCCGAACTCGCCAGCACAGACGGAGTCTGTGCCGAACTCGCTAGCAAGGACGAAGTCTTTGCCCACTACTCCACGCCCCGGTAGCGGATCCGCGGGTTCAGCACCGAGTACAGGATGTCGGCGATGAGCGTGGCCACCATGTAGATGACGCCGATGACGAGGACGCCGGCCTCCAGCAGCGGGATGTCCTTCTTGGTGGCCGCGTTGTACAGGAGGTCTCCGATCCCGTTGTAGTGGAAGATCACCTCCACAATCACCAGCCCGCCGATCAGATAGCCGATCTGGGTGGCGATGACGGTGATCGTCGGCAGCAGCGAGTTGCGCAGGACATGGCGGCGGATGACCACGCCACGGGGCAGGCCCTTCAGCGTCGCTGTGCGGGCGTAGTCGGAGTTCAGGGCCTCGACGGTGCCCGCCCGCGCCATCTGCTGGATGTAGACGAACAGGATGAGCACGAGCGGAATCGCGGGCAGGATGAGGTGGTAGACCTGGGTGCCGATGCTGGCGCCGGGGGGCGTCGAGGCCTGGATCGGCAGGATGTTGAGCCAGATCCCAAAGACGACGATCAGCACGATGCTCCAGACCACCTCGGAGATCGTGCCCGCCGAGAAGCCGAGGACGCTGATCGTGCGATCGATCGGTTTGCCGTACTTGAGCGCTCCCACCACGCCGAGGATGATTCCGAGGGGAACCACCAACACGAACGCCAGCGCGGCCAGCTTCAGCGAGTTCACCAGCGCCGTGCCCAGCAGCGGCCCCACCGGCGCCTGGTAGGTGTAGGAGGTGCCGAAGTTCCCGGTGACCAGGTGCCCGATCCATGTGGTGTACTGCGTGATCAGCGGCCGATCGGTTCCGAGTTGATGGTCAAGCGCGTGCACCGCCGACGGCGCCGCCAGCGGCCCCAGGATCGCGCGGGCGGGATCCCCTGGCAGCACCTGGGCGGCGAAGAACACGATCACGCTGAGGATCCACAGTGTGATGAGGGCCAGACCAACGCGCTTGGCGATGAACGCCGTCACCGGATCCTGCGTCTCCCTCGGTGGTGGACCGCCGGACAGCGGCCCCTGGACATGCGGTTTGCGTTCTGCAGCAGCTCTACGTCTTGTAGGTCCGCCCCAAGAATACCTGCGATACGCCGGTGGGGTTAACCCCGTGCACGGCCGGCGTGGTCGCCGCCAGGCCGTCGATCCAGTACGGGATGATGAGCGGGGTCTGCTCCAGCAGCAGCGTCTCGATCTTGCCGGCGACCTGGCGCTGGGTCTGGAGGTCGAGCGCCGCCGTGTACTGGCGGACGAGCCCGTCGTAGGTGGGGTTGTGGAAGTGGGCGGCGTTCCAGGCGCCGTGGGTCGTCAGCGGCGCGTTCAGGAACACGTTGGGGACGCCGCGGTCGCCGTAGTTGACAAGGCTCATCGTGGCGTCCAGCCAGTCGGAGTTGCCGAACACGGCCTTCCCGTAGTACGCCGACTGCGTTTCGACGTTGAGCTTGATGTTGACGCCGATCGGCACCGTGGCCTGTTTGATCACCGTCGCCAGCTGGGAGATCTCCTCGTAGATGTCGGCGGCCATCGTCACGTTGAACCCGTGGGGATGCCCGGCGGCGGCCATCAGCTGCTTGGCCTTGGCGATGTCCTGGGTGCGCTGGGGAACGCTGGTGTTGGTGGAGGTGAACATCGGCGCGAACGGGGTGTCGTTGCCGACACTTCCCAGGCCGTGCAGGAGGGCGGTGACCATGGCCGGCCGGTTGAGGGTGAGCGCGATCGCCTGGCGGACGCGGGGATCGGTGAACGGCGGCTGGTCACATCGCATCGACAGCTCGCGATGGTTCGAGGACTTCAGCTTGATGATCTTGTAGGAGGGGCTGTTGAGGATCGCCTCGGCGCCGCCGGGGACGAACTGGGCCACCACGTCGACGGTGCCGCCCTGGATGGCGAGGATCTGTGGGGTCTGGCTGTCGTAGAACTTGAACTGGGTGCCGTCGAGGTACGGCTTGGGCCCCCAGTAGTCCGGGTTGGCGACGAAGTTGGCGCCGACGTTCTGGGTGTAGCTGGAGAGCTTGAACGGGCCGGTGCCGATGAACGTGCTCTGCCACTTGCCGAAGTCCGTCCCCTTGGGCACGATGATCGCGTTGTAGTTATCGGAGGAGACGATGTAGGGGAAGCTGCCGTTCGGCGCCTCCAGGTGAAAGGCCACCGTGGAGGAGTCGACCTTGCGCACACCGGATGGGCTCAGGACCCCGGTGAACGTCGACAGCGCGTTGGAGGCGTTCTTGGGGTCTGAGAGCTGTTGAAAGGTGTAGACGACGTCGTCGGCGGTCAGCGGCTGGCCGTTGTGGAACTTGACGCCCTGGCGCAGCGTGAACGTCCACACCGAGCCGTCGTGGTTGGGACTCCACTTGGTGGCCAGCATCGGCTGCAGCTGGAGCAGCATGTTGTTGTCGAAGGTGAGGAACTCGCCGGTCTGGGCGAGCATGCACAGGCCGCCGCCGTCGTCGACGATCATGGGGTTCATGGCGGTGGCCGGCGTCTGGGCGGCGATCGTCAACGTCCCGCCCTTGACCGGGCTGCCCGAGGCACTCCCGGAGCTCGACGCGGACGAGCTGCCGACATTGTTGGCGTTGCCACAGGCGGCGAGGATCGCGCCCATGAGCGGCGCCGACATCCCGATCGTCGCGCCGCGCCGCAGGAAGCTCCGGCGATCCAGCCGGCCCGCGACGAGCTCGTCGACGTAGTGGTTCTCGATTTCGGATCGATCAGCGCGAAGGGAATCGAGATGGCGGGACTGACTGGACATTAGGTCCACCTTTCGGTGACGGTCGGAGGCGACGGGCTGAGTACGGCCGGCGCCGATCGAGGGCGAGGGCCGGCGGGCGTGGGCGCGCCACCGGTGTACGTCACCTGCCCTCCCCAGGGCGGTGCGGATTGCTCATAGGCACCGGCGGGGAGGCTACACAGGCTTCCTCGGCTTGGCGTCGGTTCCCTGTCAAGCGCGTCGCCCCGGTGACCGATCCGGCCCATGGCTCGGCCCCGCAGATCTCACAGTTGCCCTGCGTATGAGCGGTTGTGGTCCTTGAGCCGCCGGTCGCTGCCCAGGAACGCGTGCTTGGACATGTCCGGGCTGTAGCGGCTGGCGGGCGGCGTGCGCCCCAGGGCCTCGGCCATGGCGCGGATGTGATGGGGACCGGCACCGCAGCAGACGCCGAGGTAGTTGACCCCCAGGCCGTGCGCCGCGCGGGCGAACGCCGCGATCTCGTAGCGGTTGCAGGTGAACGGGTCCAGCGCTGTGGGGAACGGCCGGTCTGCGGGCAGGCAGTCGCAGTCCGGATCGTGCAGCGACTGAAAGCTCGGTGAGGTCGCCGTCGTGCGGTAGGGGACCGGGAGGGCGGCCACGTGCGTGTCGACCGCCGCGCGGATGCGCTCGATGAGGGGCAGCATGGTCGCCGGGCCGCGGATGCAGTTCAGGCCGACCACCTCGGCGCCCGCGGCGGCGAGGCGGCGACAGGCCTCCTCCGGGCTCCAGCCGTCGCGCGTCTCATCGGCCTGGTGCACGGCGAGGGTCACGACCGCCGGCAGGCCGCGCTGCCGGATCGCCTCCAGGGCCACCAGCGCCTCCGCGGCGTAGGAGAACGTCTCGGCGACGACGAGATCGACCCCGGCCTCGGCAATCCAGGTCAGCTGCTCCTCAAACATGCCGCGGACCTCGCGCTGCGCGGCGCGGTCCGGCCCCCACGCGTTCGTGTTGCACAGGTTCCCCGCCGCGAGCGTGTCCGTCCGGGCGGCCACGCCGGTGGCCAGCTCCAGCGCTCCCCGGTTGAGCGGCTCCAGGAGATGGTCCTTGCCGATGATCCGGAGCTTCTCGCGGTGGCCGTAGTAGGTGAAGGCAAGGACGATGTCCGAGCCGGCATGCACGAACTCCTCGTGCAGCCCCCGGACGAGATCCGGGTGTTCGAGGACGATCTCTGGGACGTAGGCCCCGGCCTGGAGGTAGCCGCGGCGCTCGAATTCGAACAGATACCCCTCGGCGCATACCAGGGGCCCCTCGTCCAGGCGAGCGCTCAGGTCAAACGCCGCGCGCGCCGGTTGCCGGTGGGTCATAGCCGCTCCCTGGGTTGAAAACGCAACGGCTGATGGTTATACAGCAACCGTGCGGATCGCGCTAGCCCAATTCGACAGCGCCATCGGCGACGTCCGCGGCAACCTGGCGCGCATCCGTGACCTCGTCGCGGAGGCGGCGGCGCAGCAGGCGGACCTGATCGTGTTCCCGGAGCTGGCGACGCACGGGTACTGGTTGGGCGAGGCGACCGACAGCGAGAGCCTCGGTGCCGCCGATCCACGGCTGGCCGAGCTCTCCACCGGGGGACCGGACGTGCTGGTCGGCTTTCATGAACAGGCGAGCCTGCGCAGCTACAACGCCGCCGCGTATCTGTCGCAGGGGCGCGTTGTCCATGTCCACCGCAAGCTGTACCTCCCCACCTATCTGTCCTGGGAGGAGCGCAAGCACTCCAGTCCCGGGCAGGCGCTGCGCGCGTTTGATACCCCCCACGGCCGCGCCGCGATCCTTATCTGCAACGACGCCTGGCAGCCGGTCCTGCCGTGGCTGGCCGCGCAGGACGGGGCCGAATTGATGCTCGTCCCGGCCAACAGCGCGGCGCCGGACGATCCCAGCCGGCTGGACACGATCGAGTACTGGGAGCAGTTGCTCGTCGGCATCGCGAGGATGCAGCAGTGCTGGCTGGTGTTTGTCAACCGTGCCGGGACCGAGGCCGGCGTCCGGTTCTGGGGTGGGAGCCGCGTCCTGGACCCGGGCGGGGCGGTGGTGGCGCAGGCGCCGCGCTGGGAGGAGACGCTCACGCTGGTCGACGTCGAGGTTCCAGCCGCGCGCCGGCGTCGCCGGGAGGTGCCGTTCCTGGCCGAGGCCCGGCTGGCGCTCATCGAACGGGAGGTTCGCCGCCTGCTGGAGCAGGGTGGTGACGGATAGCCGGTTGCTCTCAGCGCAACTCACTATGCTTATCACATGCCCGCCGAGAAGGCGACCAGCCTGCGCCGCGCCGTGGGCCTCCTCGTCGCCCTGGCGTCGGATGAGGCGCTGGCCGACGGCGGGATGGGCGTGACGGCGCTCACCGAGTCGCTGGGTGACGAGAAGAGCCGCGTGTCGCGGACGCTGCACACGCTGCAGGAGTACGGGCTGGTGGAGCGCGATCCCGGCACGCTCGCCTACCGGATCGGCTGGCGCGTCTACGCACTCGCCGAGCGCGCCGGCGACGCCGCGCTGCTCACCGCGGCGCCGGCCAAGGTATCGGCGCTGGTCCGCGAGTTCGCCGAATCAGCCCACCTGTCGGTGCTTCAGGCGACACAGGTGCTGACCGTGGTCTCGCACCCCTCGCCCCAGGCCGTCTCCACGGTCAGCTGGGTCGGACGCCACGTCCCGGCGCACTGCACCTCCTCCGGCCGGGCGCTGCTGCTCGACCATGACTTCGATGCGCTGGAGCGCGTCTTCGGCTCCGGGCCGCTGCCGCCCGCCGGGCCGCGGGCGCCCCGCTCGGTGGCCGAGCTCCACCAGCGCATCATCGCCGCCCGGGCCGCCGGGTACGCGATCGTCCGCGAGGAGTCCGAGTCCGGGCTGGTGGCCGTGGCCGCGCCCGTTCGCGACCATCGCGGACGGATCGTTGCCGCGGTGAACATCTCGGCTCCCGCATTCCGGTTCGAGCCGCGCCTGGAGTCCGCCGGCGAGCGACTGCTCGCGGTCGCCGACGAGCTCTCGGCCTCAGTGGGGTGGCGCGGCCCGCAGCCCGCCCCGACGGGACACTACGCGGACTTGTAGGCGTCCTTGAGGAAGATCGCCGACAGGGACGTGGGATTGACGCCGTGCACGCTGGTGGTCGTCGCCGTCAGCCCGTCGATGAAGTAGGGGATGACGATCGGCGTCTCGTTGAGCAGCAGGGTCTGGATCTTCCCGGCGATCGACCGCTGCGTCTGCAGATCGACGGCCGCCACGTACTGCTTCACGAGCGCGTCGTACTGCGAGTTCTTGAACCGGGCGGCGTTCCACGGCCCGTTCGAGGTCAGCGGGGACTCCAGGAACACGTTCGGCACGCCACGGTCGCCGTAGTCGACGAGGCTCATGGTCCCGTCCAGCCAGTCGGAGTTGCCGAACGTCGCCTTGCCGTAGTAGTTGGACTGGGTTTCGACGTTGAGCTTGATGTTGACGCCGATTGCCTTGGCCGCCTGCTGGATGACCGTCGCCAGCGCCGGGATCTCCTCGTACTGCTCGGTGAACAGCTCGGTGGAGAAGCCGTTGGGATGGCCGGCGGCCGACAGCAGTTGCTTGGCCTTGGAGATGTCCTGGGTGCGCTGGGGGATGCTGGTGTCGGTCGACGGGAACTTCGGCGCGAACGGGCTGTCGTTGCCGACCTCGCCCTTGCCGGCCAGCAGCGCCTGGACCATCGCCGGCCGGTTGAGCGACAGGGCGATCGCCTGGCGGACGCGGGCGTCGGTGAACGGCGCCTTGTCGTTGCGCATCGACAGTTCGCGATGGTTTGAGGACTTCAGCTGGATGATCTTGTAGGAGGAGCTGTTGAGGATCGACGACGCCCCCTGGGGGACGAACTGGACGATGACGTCGACCTCGCCGCCCTGGAGCGCCAGGATCTGCGGCTGCTGGGCGCTGTAGAACGAGAACTCGGTGGAGTCCAGGTGCGGCGCCCCGCCCCAGTAGTCCGGATTGGCGACGAAGGACGCGCTCTGGTTCTGGCTGTAGCTGGAGAGCTTGAACGGGCCGGTGCCCATGAACGTGCTCTGCCACTTGCCGAAGTCCGTCCCCTTGGGGACGATGATCGCGTTGTAGTTGTCCGACGAGATGATGTAGGGGAAGTTGCCGTTGGGTGCCTCCAGGTGGAAGGCCACGGTCGAGGAGTCGACCTTCTGCACGCCGGAGGGTGTGAGCACGCCGGTGAACGTGGACAGGGCGTTGGAGGCGTTCTTGGGATCGGCGAGCTGCTGGAAGGTGTAGACGACGTCGTCGGCGGTCAGCGGCTGGCCGTTGTGGAACTTGACCCCCTGGCGCAGCGTGAACGTCCACACCGAGCCGTTCTTGGACGGCGTCCACTTGGTGGCCAGCATCGGCTGCAGCTGGAGCAGCATGTTGTTGTCGAAGGTGAGGAACTCGCCGGTCTGGGCCAGCATGCACAGGCCGCCGGCATCCGAGACCGTCAGCGGGTTGACGGCCGCGGCCGGGGCCTGGGTGGCCAGCTTCAGCGTGCCGCCCTTGACCGGCGTTCCGCCGGCGCCCGACGAGCCGCCTGAGGAGCTGGCCGACGAGCTGCCGACCTTGTTGGCGTTGCCGCAGGCGGCGAGGATCGCCCCCATGAGCGGCGCCGACATGCCGATGACCGCCCCCCGGCGCAGGAACGAGCGCCGGTCAAGGCGCCCGGACACCAGCTCGTCGATGTAATGGTTCTCCAGCTCCGAGCGCTCGCTGCGGATCGCATCCAGCCTGCGGTGATCTGTAGCCATGGCCGTCTCCCTTTCTTGGCGCGGCGGACGATTCCGGGCGAAGGATGAGCGCCCTGGGCCCCTTGCACTGCGAACCGTTCTTTCATAAGCGGCCGGTAAAGTCAAGCACCCGGGGCGGCCAGCGTGGCGACCGCGACCGCCGTCGCCTGAACGATCTCGTCCATGTCGGCGCCCTCCTGCGGGGTATGGCTGGCCCCGCCGTGGAGCGGGACGAACAGCAGCAGGGCCCGGATGATCGCCGCCAGGTGCTGGGCATCATGGCCGGCGCCTGACCAGGTGGCGCGGGCGGGCACGCCGAGCCGCTCGGCGGTGGCCAGCGCGGCCGCCACCAGGTCCGCGTCGAGCGCCACCGGCTCACCGGCCCGGGTGAGCGTCAGATGGCCCGCGACGTCCCGGCGCTCGCAGATGATCGCAACCCCTTCCCGGATGACCGCCTCGACGTGGTCCAGCGAGGCGGCGTCGACGCCGCGCACGTCGATGGCGAGCCGGACGGCTCCGGGGATGACGCTGACGGCTCCCGGCGAGACCTCCAGCGTGCCGACCGTCGCCACCGTCGCCGGCGGCTCGGCCCGCGCGGCCGCTTCCACCGCCAGGATCACCTCGGCCGCAGCGGCCAGCGCGTCCCGGCGCGCCTCCATCGCCACCTCCCCGGAATGGCCGGCCTCGCCCTCGATGCGCAGCTCAAAGCGGCGCGGGGAGGCGACGCGGGTGACCACGCCGAGCTCGCGCAGCTCCGGGCGCTGAGCGACGTGGATTTCGCAGTGGGCGCGCACGCGCTCCGGGGCGGGCGCGACGCGGGGCAGATCGGCGAGGGCGGCCAGGTATTGCTCCCGCGCCTCGGCCGCGGTGACGCCGCGCGCGTCACGCATCGCCTCCAGATCGGAGTCGTCCACCGTGCCGACGAGCTGCCGGGACCCGACCGTGCCCGCGCCGAAGCGCGGCGCCTCCTCGGCGGCGCACACAAGAACCCCGGCGGCGATGCCGTCGGCGGCCAGATCCCGCGCGATCTCCAGCCCCAGGACGGTCCCCAGCGCGCCGTCGTAGCGCCCGCCGTCCGGCACGGTGTCGACGTGTGAGCCGGCGGTGACCACGGACCCATCCCCGGGAGGGAGCGCCCACAGGTTGCCGTACGGGTCAAGACCGGGCTCCAGGTCCTGTTCGGCCGCCCACCCGGCCACCATCCGCACTGCCTCGGCCTCGGCCGCCGAGTAGGCGGGGCGGTCGGCGCCACCCGCCGGACCGAGCGCGATCTGCCACAGCGCGTCCAGGCGCGCGGCGATGCGGTCGCGGTCAGGCAAGGGCGTACTCGGCCAGGGGCTTGCCGAGCATCGCCTCCACCTCCGGATACACGCTTGGCTCGCGCACGCCGTCGCCGAGTGGCACATTGGCCTTGGGCACGTGCAGCACGGCGACCTCGTCACCCTCGCGCAGGTCGGCGATCGAGATGATCCGCCCGGTGTGGACCGACAGCGTGGCCAGCACGTCCGGGAACGTGGCCAGCCGCTCGCCGGCCGACTCGGCGGTGAGGTACTCGTTGACGAACCCCAGTTCCACGTCCTGCACCACGACGCTCCCCACATCAAACGCGTTCTCGGTGCGCAGGAGGCGGCTGCGCACCGGCCCGCGGGCGATCATCCGGCCGCCGAGGTGCTCGGCGGTGACGTCGATCATGCGCTCCGGGCCGTGGGGCTCGGCGGCGAGGATCGCCTCGCCGAGGTCCAGCGCGAAGCTGATCGCCCCCACGGCGGCGTGGCCGGCGACGAAGGATGCCGGCAGCGGGTTGCGGGCGGCGGCGATGAAGCCCCCGGACTGCTCGGCCGCGGTGCGCAGCACGTTGGCGGTGTGGCGCACGGTGCCGCGGGTGACGACCTCCAGGTAGCGGCTCTGGGCCCGGTTGCCCCCGGCGACCGCCTGGACGGTTTCGTAGTCGTCGTCGGCGGCCAATCCGAACGACCCCATCTTGCCGGTCGGATGGGCCCGGCCGTCCCCGGCGGCATCGACGACCACGGTGCCCAGCACCGCCGAGGCGACCCAGCCGTTGCAGGTCGTCGAGGAGCCGTTCTGCGCGGTCACGGTGCCGACGATCGGCTCCGGCACGACCTCCATGAGCAGTTCCAGAGCCCGCACGTAGTCGCCGGGGCGCATCTCCCAGCCGACGGCCGCCGGAGCGCCGATGGCGCTGACGGTGGCGAGCATGGCGTCCGGATCGAGCTCGTCCAGCGCGACCAGGCGCGGCGTGCCGTACTGGACGGCGGTGGTGCCGACGAGCAGCCCGTGATCGACCCAGCCCCCGCCCCCGGCGGCGAGCACCGAGCCGCCGGCGACCGCGGCATGCACCGCGTGCAGATCAAGATCCCTCATGACCGCGACCCTACGCCATCCAGGCCGAGGCCGTGCTCGGCCGCGGTCCGGCGGGCCGTCTCGTACCCGGCGTCGGCGTGGCGCAGGACGGCCAGCGCCGTGTCGGCGCCAATTGCGTTGCGCAACCGGGCAGCGGCATCGTCGCTGCCGGTGGCCACCACGGTCATTCCGGCGCTCTGCGAGTAGCCGGCATAGCCACCGCCGCCCGCATGCAGCGCCACAAGATCGGCTCCGGCGGCGGTCGTCAACAGGGCGTTGAGCAGCGGCCAGTCGCTGACCGCGTCTGATCCGTCGGCCATCGACTCGGTGATGATGTTGGGGTGGGTCATGGCACCTCCGTCCATGTGGTCGCGGGTGAAGGCCACGGGCGCCGCCAGCCGCCCGTCGGCGACCGCCCGGTTGACGGCGAGGGCGAGCCGGGCCCGCTCCCCGTGGCCGAGCCAGGCGATCCGGGCGGGCAGGCCCTGGCGGGTGACGTGGGCCCGGGCGAGGGCGATCCAGTCGGTGATCCGGTCGACGTCTTTGAACAGCTCTGCGCACAGCTCGTCGACGAGATCGAGATCACGGTCCGAGCCGGACAGGCAGATCCACCGAAACGGTCCGATGCCCTCGCAGAACAGCGGACGGATGTACCGCGCCGTGAAGATGTCGATGGTGAGCGCATCGCTGACGCCTCCCGCGGCCGCGTGTGGACGGATGTTGTTGCCGTAGTCAAAGACGACAGCCCCGCGGTCGCGCAGCGCGAGCATGGCCCGCACGTGACGGACGAGCGTGGCCAGCGCCAGCGCCTCGAGCTTGCCCGGATCTCCGCGGCGCAGCTCGTCCGCCTCGGCCGGCGTGACCCCGGACGGGAGGTAGCCGCTGCGCAGATCATGGGCGGCGGTGAGATCGGTGACGACATCCGGCACGACGTCGCGGGCGAGCAGGCCCTCCAGGAGGTCGGCGGCGTTGGCGGCGACGGCCACGGCGCGCGCCTCGCCGTCCTGGCGGGCGGCGAGCGCCGCGTCAAGCGCCTCGTCGAGCTCGGCGCACACAAGGTCGACGGTGCCCTCGGCGCCCCGGCGCCGCGCCTTCCCGGCGTCGGCCTCGGCGATCAGGCTGACACCACCGAGCATCCGGGTGATGGCCACCGGCTGGGCGGCGCCCATGCCGCCCAGCCCAGCGCTGACCACCAGCCGGCCGCGCAGCGAGCCGCCGAAGTGCTCGCGCGCCACCTGCGCGAACGTCTCATACGTCCCCTGGAGCACGCCCTGGGCGCCGATGTACTGCCAGCAGCCGGCGGTCAGCCCGCCCCAGACGATGAGATGACGGCGCTCAAGCTCATAGAAGGTCTCCGGGGTCGCCCAGCGTCCCACCAGGTTGCCGTTGGCGAGCAGGACCGCCGGGGCGCGCGGCCCGGTCGGCAGGACGGCGATGGGCTTGCCGGACTGGACGATCAGCGTCTCGCCGTCGCCCAGTCGGCGCAGCGCGGCGATGATCGCCTCCAGGCTCTCATGGTCGCGCGCCGCCTTGGCATGGGCGGCATACACGACCAGGTGCTCCGGGTCCTCGGCGATGGCCAGGTTGTTCTCCAGCAGGCGCAGGATCGCCTCCTGGCGCCAGCCCCGGCAGCGCAGGGGCAGATCAGACAAGAGCCGGCGCCCGGCGGGCGGAGGCGGCGGGAACGAACCGGCCGTGCCCGGGGCCTGACAGGACGTCTGCACCGTCCCAGACCTTGACGCCGCGCGAATACGTCGCCAGCACCCGGCCGCGGACGCGCCGTCCCGCGTACGGGCTCCAGCCGGCGGCGGTGACAAGCGCGGCCGGGTCGATCTCCCAGTCGGCGGCGGGATCGAGTACCAGCACGTCGGCGTCGGCGCCGGGGGCGAGGGAACCCTTGCGGGGCCACAGGCCGAAGCGACGCGCCGGGGACTCCGCGACCAGGCGGGTGAGGGCGACCGGTCCCAGCGCGTCGTGGACGAGGGGGACGATCAGCTCCACTCCGGGGGCACCCGCGGACAGGGCGAAGATATCCGGCCCGTGCTTGCGCTCGGCCGGCCAGCCGACGTGGTCTGAGGCGATGAGGTCAAGCCCGTCCGCGGGCAGGGGCGCCGCGCGCAGCGGCGGGTTGATCTTCGCCTCGCCGCCGCGCCTGGCGAGTTCGGTCTCGTCATAGAGCAGGTAATGCGGGCACGTCTCGGCGCTCACGTCGACGCCGTCCCGGCGGGCCTGGGCGATGAGCTCGACGCCCCGGGGCGTCGAGACGTGGACGACGTGCAGCCGGACGCCGGTCACCCGGGCGAGTTCCAGGCAGCGGGCGATCGCCTCATGCTCGGCCACCGGTGGGCGCGAGCGGGCATGGGCCAGGGGGTCGGAGCCGTGGCCCGCCGCCTGCTCGGCGGCGATGCCGGCGCGGACGATCTCGTCGTTCTCGGCGTGGACGCCGGCGAGGCCGCCGGCGGCGGCGATCGCGGCGAACGCGCGCAGCAACTGGCCGTCCGGGATGCGCGGGAAGCGGCGGGGGTGGGTCTCAAACGTTGAGAGCTTGAACGCGGCGGCACCAGCGTCGACGAGCGCGGCGACGTCGTCAATCGGCCCCCGCGGGGGGACCGTGGCCCACAGCGCCACGTCGACGACCGCCTCGCGCTGCACGTCGGCCACCTTGGCTTCGAACGCCGTCAGCGAGTCGACCGGGCCCTGAGCGTCGTCGTAGGGCATGTCGACGATCGTGGTGACGCCGCCGGCCGCGGCCGCGCGGGTGCACGCCTCGATCCCCTCGCCGGCATAGCTGCGGGTGTGGACGTGGACATCGACGGCGCCGGGGAGCAGCAGGGCATCTCCGTAGTCGACGGCACCGGTCACCGAGGGGCAGGGCGGACCGACTTCGGTGATCCGGCCCTCGGCAAACGTCAGCCCCGCGCGGGCCGTGGACCCGTCTGGGACGAGGATCTGCCCACAGATCTTCCCAGTCATTGAGATGACCGAAGACTACATTACGATCCAGCTGTGAGCACGGTCTCAACAGACGAGATTGTCGTCCTCGACGGGGACGGCCTGACCGTGGACCGCGTGCTCGCCGTCGCCCGGGGGCGGGCCCAGGTCGTGCTCGACGAGGCGGCGCTGATGCGGGTGCGGGCGGCGCGCGAGGTCGTTGAGCGGGTGCTCGCCAGCGGCGAAACCGTCTACGGGCTCAACACGGGCCTGGGCTCACTGGCGCGCCATCACATTCCGCTGGAGGAGATTGGGGCGTTCTCGTTTGCCACAGTGGCCGACCAGGTGTCCTCGTACGGCCGGCCACTGCCGACCGACGTCGTGCGGGCGATGCTGGTCACCCGGGTCAACGGGATGCTGAAGGCGGGTGTCGGCGTCCGGCGCGAGCTCATCGAACTGCTCGTCAAGCTGCTCAACTTCGGTGTGCACCCGGTGGTGCGCACGGTCGGCTCGGTGGGGCAGGGGGACCTGTCGGAGATGGCCGACATCGGAAAGGTGACGATTGGGCGCGGATGGGCCGAGTACCGCGGCACGATGCTGCGCGGCGGCGAGGCACTGCAGCGGGCCGGAATCGAGCCGATCTCACTCGGCCCCAAGGAGGCGCTGGGGATGATCAGCGCCAACGCCGTGACCATGGGCCGCGGCTCCCTGGTGCTCGTCGACGTCGCTGACCTGATTGAGAGCCTGCAGATCGCCGCCGCGCTGTCGTTTGAGGCGTTTGCCGCCAACCTGTCGGTGATCCACCCCGGAGCGGCGCGCGCCCGCCCCCACAGCGGGCTGGAGCAGGCGATGGCCCGTCTGCGTGAGCTGCTGGAGGGCTCGGAGCTGTGGCAGCCGGGGGCGGCGCGCAACCTCCAGGACCCGCTGTCGATCCGGTGCGCGCCGCAGACCCACGGCGCCCTCTATGACGCGCTGTCGGTGGTGCGCGGACTGATGGAGATTGAGCTCAACGCCGCCGCTGACAACCCGCTGGTGCTCGTCGAGGAGTCGGCGATCGTGTCGGTCGGCAACTTCGACGTCGCCTCGCTGGCGATGGCCTTCGATTACCTGCGCGTCGCCATCGCCCACGCCGCCCAGGTGGCCAACGAGCGCGTGCAGAAACTGCTGTGGAGCCACTTCAGCGGCCTGCCCACCGGGCTGGCCCGCCAGGAGGGTCCCACCGGCGGCCTGCGCCCCCTCGGCCGGCAGTTCGCCGCGCTGGCCTCCGAGACGCGGCTGCACGCCAATCCCGTCTCGCTTGACTACCGCGGCCAGCTCGCCGAGGGGGTCGAGGACCACGCGTCCATGGCTCCCCTGTCGGTGAGCACCACCTCGGAGCTCGTCAGCCTCGTCCACCGGCTCATCGCGCTGGAGCTGATCATCGCCGCCCAGGGCGTCGATCTGCGCGGCGGCCCGGACCGGCTCGGCGCCGGCACGGCTCGAGCCTACGCCGTGGTGCGTGGCTACGCCGGCACGCTGACCGACGAGACCGAGTGGAATGCCGACATCGAGGGCCTGGCGACGCTCGTGGCCGACGGCGACCTGGCCCAGCGCGTGGCCCGGGTCGCCGGCGGCCGGCCCGCCCTCTCCGAGCACGAGCTGCCGGGGATCTGATGCCGGAGGGTGCGCTCCAGCGCGCGGTGGAGCTCCTGGGAGCGCTCGGCGACCCGCCGGCGCAGCGGACGGTGGCCGAGCTCGCCGGGGTGGTGGGGATGCCGACGAGCACCGCCTACCGGTTGCTCGGCGAACTGGAGGCCCACGGGCTGGTCGCACGCGGGCCGGACAGCACGGTGTCGCTGGGGACGCGGCTCGTTGCCCTGGGGCGCACCGCCGAGGCCGGGCTGCGCGAGCGCCTGGTCGCGCCGGCCGCGGCACTCATGGAGGAGCTCTCGCACGACACCGGGGAGACCGTCATCCTCACCGCGCCGTGCGGCCTGGAGGCGATCGTGCTGCACGCCGTGGAGACCGAGCGCCATTCGGTGCGGCTCTCCTACCCGCGGTTTCGCCGGGCGCCGATGCATCTCGGCGCATCCGGCAAGGTGCTGGCCGCCTACCTCGGAGACGACGAGCGCGCGCGGCTCATCGCGGCGGCCGGCCGGCCCGGGCTCGTTGCCGAGCTGGACGAGATCCGCCGCCAGGGCGTCGTCTGTACCGCCGGCGATCTTGACGAGGGCGCGGCGGCGGTGGCGGCGCCGATTCTTGATCGCCGAGATCGGATTGTGGCCGGACTGTCGCTCGCCGGGCCGGAGCGCCGGATCCTTGACGGTGTGGATCGCATCGCCGCGGCGGTGACTGAGGCGGCGCGCCGGATCGAGCGCACCCAGCAGAGCTAGGGAACAGCGCTCAGGAGGGGACGGCCTCGCGGCGCTCGGACCGCGGCCGGCGCCGCCCGTTGAGCGAGGCGGGGCGCCGGGGCCGGGGTGGGACGGGCACAAGCCCGTCCTCCTGGCCCGGGCGCAGGACGAGGATCTCGCCGGGCGCGTGGTCGAGCAGCCAGGCGACGTCGTCCGGGAGGAAGCCGTGCGCGCCGTTGATGGCGGCGGCGATGACGATGCGGTCAAAGCGCTCGTTGGCGATCGCCTGGCGCAGGGCGTGGCGGTAGGTGCGTCCGCGCTCCAGGCGAGAGTCGACCGGCACG
>DASSZQ010000129.1:0-20685 GCA_035702755.1 Solirubrobacteraceae bacterium
CGTCCGTGAACGGCGACCGCGGCGATCACATGTTGGGGCAGTTGTGATCGCTGCCCGGCCGGGCGTTGCCACCCGGCATCTCCCCCGGCCGCGGCGCAGCGCTGTGGTGGGCGCCTGACGACGGGGCCGAGGAACTGGTGCCGCTGCTCGATGACGTGGCGGCGCTGGCGATTGCGGCACCGCCGCCCGCGAGGGCGCCGGTTACCGCCAGGGTCACCAGCAGCGGCTTGATGGGTGAGGACAAACTGCACCTCCTAGGGGATCGGTCCTGGCCATCACGATGGCCTGACCACGTCTGAGTCCCGTATGAGGCGATGAAGAGTTTCCGATGACCGCAGAGGCGCCGGCATTACCCGGCGGGTAATCGACGCCGCGCCCGCCGGGTGGGACCGTGCCCGGCCATGACCACGCAATCCATTCCCCTCTCCCCCGCCCGGCGCAGCCGCTGGGCGCCGCTGCCGGTGATCCTCACCGGCACCTTCATGGTGGTGCTTGACTTCTTCATCGTCAACGTCGCGCTGCCGTCGATGCAGACCGGCCTGCGGGCCTCCAGCGCCAGCATCGAGTGGGTGGTCGCCGGCTACGGGCTGACGACCGCCGTGCTGCTCATCACCGGCGCGCGGCTGGGAGACCTGTGGGGCCGTCGCCGCACGTTCACCGCCGGCCTGGCGCTGTTCACCGCCAGCTCGGCCGCCTGCGGGCTGGCGGCGACGCCCGGGATGCTCGTCGCCGCCCGGCTGGTGCAGGGCGCCGCCGGCGCGCTGCTCATGCCCAACGTCCTGGCGATCATCGGCGTCCTGTACGAGGGCGAGGACCGGGCCCGGGCACTGGCCGCGTACGGGATGGTGATGGGGCTGGCCGCCGTCTCCGGGCAGCTGATCGGCGGCGTGCTGGTGCAGGCCGATCCGGGCGGGCTGAGCTGGCGCAGCTGCTTTCTCATCAACGTCCCCGTCGGCCTGGCGGCGCTCGCCACCGCCCCCCGCGTGATCCCGGAGTCTCGTCCCCAGGGACGAGGCGGCATCGACATCGCCGGCACCGTGCTGGCCACGCTCGGACTGACGGCGATCGTGCTGCCGCTCGTCGACGGACGCGCCCACGGCTGGCCTGCGTGGACGTGGCTGTCGCTGGCCGGCGCCCCGCTCCTGCTCGCCGCCTTCGCGGTCCAGCAGCGCCGCCGCGCCGCCGGGGGCCGGAGTCCGTTGCTCCCTGCGGGGCTGCTGCGCTCACCCGGGCTGGCCGCCGGGCTGGCGGCACAGCTGCTGTTCTGGTGCGGCCAGGCGTCGTTCTTCCTCGTGCTCTCGCTCTACCTCCAGCAGGGCCGCGGGCTGAGCGCGCTGCAGGCGGGGCTGGTGTTCACGATCCTGGCGCTCGCCTACCTGGCAACGTCGCTGCGCGCGCCGGCGCTCACCGCGCGTCACGGACGCCGGGTGCTGGCGACGGGGGCGCTCGTGCTCGCCGCCGGGCACCTGGCGCTGGCCCTCGCCGTCTGGCGCGTGGGGGTCGGCGGTTCGGTGCTGGCGCTGGTGCCCGGGCTGCTGCTCGTCGGCGCCGGCATGGGCCTGGGCATCACGCCGCTGGCCTCGCTGATCATGGCCGCGATGGATCCGGAGCGGGCCGGGGCGGTCTCCGGCGTGCTGGCGACGATGCAGAACGTCGGCGGCGCGCTCGGCGTCGCCGTCATCGGCGTCATCTTCTACGGCTCGCTGTCGCACGGGTTCGCGCCGGCCTTCCGCCTGTCGGTGGTGGCGCTGGCCGTCGCGCTGTGCGGCGTGGCGGCGCTCACCCGGCTGCTGCCCGCGGGGGTACGCTCGTGATGGTGACGATCGCCGAGGAGAAGAGGGTGGGCACGCTGCTGCGCGGGTGGCGCCAGCGGCGGCGGATGAGCCAGCTGGAGCTGGCGCTGGAGGCCGGTGTGTCGGCGCGCCACCTCAGCTTCGTCGAGACCGGCCGCTCCCGCCCCAGCCCGGACATGGTGCTCCATCTCGCCGACCGGTTGGAGGTCCCGCTGCGCGAGCGCAACCACCTTCTGCTCGCCGCCGGCTACGCGCCTCGGTTTGCGGCGCGCACCCTGGACGACCCGGAGCTCGCCCATGTCCGCGACGCGCTCGGCCACGTGCTCGCCGCCCATGAGCCCTTCCCGGCGATCGCCGTCGATCGCCGGTGGAACCTGGTGGCCTCCAACGGCGCGCTTGACCCGCTGCTGGAGGGCGTTGACCCGGAGCTGCTCGCGCCGCCGGCCAACGCGATGCGGCTGGCGCTGGCGCCCGGCGGGCTGGCGCCGCGCATCCTCAACCTCGGCGAGTGGCGCACCCACCTCCTCGGCCGCCTCGACCGTCAGGTCGACCTCACCGGCGACGGCGATCTGGCCGCCCTGCGCGACGAGCTGCTCGCCTACCCGGGTCCACCGCCGGCGCCCCACGGGCCGGAGGCGGGCGCGATCATGGTCCAGCTCCACCTCGCCACCGCCGACGGGGGCGAGCTGCGCTTCTTCAGCACGGTGACGACGTTCGGAACCGCCGTCGACATCACCGTCGCCGAGCTCGCGGTGGAGGCGTTCTTCCCCGCCGACGACGCCACCGCGGAGCGCCTGCGCACCTGAACCACCGGGGCGGCGGTTGGCTGCCGAGGTGGTGGGTGGCCCAAAGGCGGTGGGTGGCCCTGGGGCGGTGGGTGGCCCCGGGGCGAAGGGCGCCCCCGGGGCGGAGGCGAGCACCCCCGCAACGGGACGTTGCGCATTGTAAGCACCATATGGGTGCTTAGAAAGCATCCACGTCCCGCCATCCATGCCGCTGTATCCGTGGCGGGCGGACTGTGCGTCCCTCCCGGGGCTACCGGCGGCGGGCGGACTGTGCGTCCCCTCCCGGGGCTACCGGCGGCGGGCGTCCTTCTCCAGCGCCGGGTTCTGCCAGCCGCCGTCGGTGGGGTTGACGTTGACGCCCGGCGGGACGATCTCGTCGATGCGGTCAAGCACCTCGTCCGACAGTTGCACGTCGGCGGCGGTCAGCTGGGACTCCAGGTGCTCCATCGTGCGCGGGCCGATGATCGCCGAGGTGACCGCCGGGTGGCGGATGACGAACGCCAGCGCCATCTCGATGAGCGTGATCCCCGCCTCCTCGGCGAGCCCGGCGAGCGCGTCGGCGGCCTCCAGCTTGCGCTGGTTCTCCGGCCGGGACATGTCGAAGCGAGCGGGAATCCGCTCCGCGCGCGACGACTTCGGCAGCTCCTGCCCGCGCCGGTAGCCGCCGGACAGCCAGCCGCCGGCGAGCGGGCTCCAGGGAATGACGCCCATGCGGTGGCGCTGGGCGGTGGGCAGCACGTCGTTCTCGATCCCGCGCACCAGCATCGAGTACGGCGGCTGCTCGCAGACAAACCGCTCTCGGCCGCGCGTCTGCGCCACCCACTGCGCCTCGACGATCTGCGAGGCGGGGAACGTGGAGGAGCCGATGTACCGGACCTTGCCGGCGCGCACCAGGTCGGTCAGCGCGCCCAGGGTCTCGTCGATGTCGGTGTCGGCCTCAGGACGGTGGATCTGGTAGAGGTCGATCCAGTCGGTCTGCAGCCGGCGCAGCGAGTTCTCCACCTCCCGCACGATCCAGCGCCGCGAGTTGCCGAACTGGTTGGGGTCGTCGCCCATCGTCCCGTGGACCTTGGTGGCGAGCACGACGTTGTCGCGCCGGCCCCCGGCGAGCGCCTTGCCCACGATCTCCTCGGACTCACCGCGGGAGTAGACGTCGGCGGTGTCGATGAAGTTGATCCCGGCGTCGAGCGCGCGGTGGATGATGCGGATGCTGTCGTCATGGTCAGGGTTGCCCCAGTCGCCGAACATCATGGCGCCGAGGCAGAGCGGGCTGACCTTCGTTCCTGTGTGACCTAGCGTGCGGTATTCCATCCGGCTCACCCTAGGCGATGGGGCTGGGGCTCAGCCGGGCGTGCGCTCAAGTGCGTCGTTGCTGCGCGCAAAGCGGACCGGGCGCAGCCGCAGCACGCGCTCGGCATCGCGCTCCTCAGTCAGCAGCTTCTGCCGGGCCTCCAGCAGATCGCTCTGATTGATGAGCCCGTCAAGCCGCCGCGGATTGGTGCGATCGACGACGGGGACAACGCCGAGCCGCGCGCCGGCCATGCGGTCGGCGACGACGCGCAGGATCTCGTCCGGGTAGGCGATCGTGACGGGCGGGACCATGGCGTCCCCGGCCCGCCGACCCGGATCCTCGCGGCCGGCAAGCACCGCCGACCACGGCAGCAGACCGGCGAGCGACCCGTTCCCCTCCAGCACCGGGAACAGGCGCTGGCGCCGCTCCGGCGAACCCTCCGGCAGCGCCTCGTACAGCTCCGCCAGGGTCCGCTCCGGCTCCACGGTGTACACGTCGGTCTCCATGACCTCGCGCACGAACGTCGCCTCCAGGGGGTCGACCGAGTACTCGCGCATGACGTGAAAGCCGCGCCGGGCGACCTTCTCGGTGAGGATCGACCGCTTGAGCACCAGCACGCTGACCAGGTGCGAGACGGTGGCGGCGACGAGCAGCACGAGCAGGCTGTTCTCGTCATGGGTGAGCTCAAACGCGAACACGATCGCCGTGAACGGCGAGCGGGTGACTCCGCCGAGCGAACCGGCCATGCCGATCAGCGCCCACACGCCGGGCGAGGCGCCGGGAAGGACGTGACCGAGCATCCCGCCGATCGCCGCCCCCATCATCAGGATGGGAGCGAGGATCCCGCCGCTGGTGCCGCCGCCCAGGCCCCCGGACCAGATGACGAGCTTGACCAGGAGCAGGGTGAGGAGCGCGCTCACGCCCAGCTGGCCGAGCAGCTCGGAGTGGATCGAGTCATAGCCGACGCCGAGTGCGCGCGGGTCGATCAGCCCGCCGATGCCGATGATCAGGCCGCCGATCATCGGCCACCACATCCAGTGCAGGTGACCGGTCAGCTTCTTGAACAGGTCCTCAAAGCCGTAGACCGCCCAGGTCATCACCCAGGCGCCGAACCCTGTGGCCAGGCCGATGACGACCGCGCCGAGCAGCACGATCCCGCCGAGCGGCGGGTGGCCGGGTACCGGGAACAGGGGCTGGGGCGCGACGAGGCCGCCGTGGGCCATGACCATCCGGATCCCGTCCGCGGTGGCCGCGGCCAGGCCGATGAGGACCATCGAGCGGGGTTTGAACTCAAACGCCAGCAGCTCGACGCCGAACAGCGTCGCCGCCACGGGCGTGCCGAACACGGCGCTCATGCCGCCGGCGGCGCCGGCGACGAGCAGGGCGCGCCGGTCGGCGGCGGTCAGGCGGAACATCTGGCCGACGATCGAGCCGACGGCGCCGCCGGTGAGGATGATGGGACCCTCGGCGCCGAACGGGCCGCCGGTGCCGATGCTGATCGCGCTGGAGATCGGCTTGAGGATGGCCAGGCGCGGCGCGACCCGGCTGCCGTTGATGAGGATCCGCTCCATCGCCTCCGGGATGCCGTGGCCGCGGATCTGCTCAGATCCGAACCGCGCCATCAGCCCCACAATCAGCCCGCCGCCGATGGGGATGAGCACCGCCCACCCGCCGAGCGCGTTGCTGCGCGGGTCGACGAGATGCCACGCCCAGTGCCCGTAGTAGCAGAGGCTGGTGATCCCGCCGATCATCACCAGCAGCGCCAGCGACACCCCCGCCGACAGAGCGCCGATGACGATGCCGATCGGAACCAGCCGGAGGATCGCGGGGGTGGTCGTGAAGTCGCCGAGAGCGCGCTCGCCGGTGTGCTCCGGCCGCAGATCTTCGCCGAGGTAGGTGGCGTCCTCAGCGTCGTCAGGCTGGTCCGGTGCGCCGTGCACGGCGGTGGCTTTCACCACCGGCTTGGCCGAATGTGAGCCGTTCTGCCCGGACATATCCTGTTACGATATCGTAGTGCGACGGGCGAAGCCCCCCGGGGTCTTCGTCGGCGTCAGATGCGAGACACCGGGGGTTTGAGTCTTGCGGCGACCGCGGGGGCCGCCGGAGCGGCCGGCGTGCCGGGTCAGCCGGCGGAGGCGACCGCGGGGGCAGCCGAGCGGCCGAGCGCCGGGTCAGCCGGCGGCGGAGCGCGCCGCCTCGTCCTCGCCCACGGCGGCCCACAGGGCCCGCATCGTCGGCGCCAGCTGGGCGAGCTCGCGCATGTGCAGCTCGGACAGAGACTCCAGCTTGGCCGCGCCCGCCTCGGTGAGGCGCAGGCGCACCAGCGACTGCTGGTCCGGATCGCGCTCGCGGAGGATGAGCCCCGCCTCCTGGGCGCGGTCGACGAGGCCGACGGCGCTGTTGTGGCGGATGAGGAGCGCCGCGGCCACCTCGCTGACCGTCGGCCCGCGCGGCTCACGGGAGGCCCGGATGGCCAGCAGCAGCTGATGCTGGGCGGCGGTCAGGCCGGCCAGCTGGGCCTGCTCGGCGCTCCAGTGCAGGAAGTTGCGCAGCCCATGACGCAGCTGCGCCAGCCGCTCATAGTCTGCGTCGCTGAGGGTTCGGTGCCGGTTGTCGCGCATTCCGGGCTGCCGTGACGCGGAGGGTTCCATGTCGTGTCACGATATCGTGCCGTGCAGGCCGGCGCGAAACTCCCCTCCCAGGCACTTGCCGCGGCGCCGCGCGCGCTCACCCCCCTGGCGCTGGTGGCGGCCGCCCTGGCGCTCGTCGTTCCCTCGGCCGCGGTCGCCCACCGTGCCGACCTCCTGCTGGCGCTGCTCGTGCTCGCCACCGCGCTCGGGATCCCGGCGGCCGAACTGGTGGCGCTGCGCCGCCGGGCCGGAACCGTCGCCCTGCTGTCACTGGCCCCGCTCATCGTGCTGGGAGCGGTGGCCTGGCTGCTCGGTCACCTGTTCGCCACCCCGGAGCGGGACGGCCTGCTGGCCGTCGGCTTTGCCAGCTCGGAGGTGGCGAGCGTGGGGCTCGTCGCCCTCGCCGGAGGCGACGCCGCCGCGGCGCTCGGCATCGTGACCGCGTCGCTCGTGCTCTCCGCGCTGCTGGGGCCGGTCGCGCTTGAGGCGCTCGGCACCGGCGCGGGCGCAGGCGCCGGCCACGGCGGCACCGGCCACCTGCTCGCCCGGTTCGCGCTGGTGGTGATCGCGCCCCTGATCGCCGGGGTGGCAATCCGCACCGCGGCACCGCGCGCGCTGCACCGCATCGACGGCGAGCGCGAGGGCATCGCCGCGCTCACGGTGGCGGCGCTCGTCTATGCCGCCCTCAGTGGAGCCAGCGGAACCCACGGACTGGGCGCCGCGCTGGAGGCCAGCCTGCTGTTCCTCGCCGTCTCGGCGGCCCTCGGTGAGCTGTGGCGCCGCCGGGCGCCGGCGGCCTCGGCAATCCCGGGAGCGCTCACCATCGCCATGCGCGACTTCGCGGTCGCCGCCGCGCTCGCCTCCCAGGCGTTTGGCACGCGCGCCGCCGCGGTCCCCGGCGTCTATGGCGTCGTCATGCTCCTCGCCGGCTCAGCGGCCGCCGGGAGCCTGGCCCGCCACCGGCCGGCCGAGGCCACGGCGGGCGACCGCTAAGTTCGGAGCATGACCTCCTCCGCTTCCGCCGAGACGCACTTCGGCCTCACCGGCCTGGCCACGATGGGCGCCAACCTGGCCCGCAACGTCGCCCATCACGGCATCCCCGTCGCCGTCCATAACCGCACCACCAGCCGCATGGAGCGTTTCCTCGAGGAGCACGGCTCCGAGGGGGCGATCACCGGCCACGCCTCGACGGCCGACTGGGTCGGTGCCCTCGCCCGGCCCCGAGTCCTCATGAGCATGGTGCAGGCGGGGCCGGCCACCGATGCCGTGCTGGAGGAGATCGCGCCGCAGCTGGACCGCGGGGACATTCTCATCGACGGGGGCAACGCCAACTTCCGCGACACGCAGCGGCGCCACGCGGCGCTCGCCGAGCGCGGCATTCACTTCCTCGGCGTCGGCGTCTCCGGCGGCGAGGAGGGCGCGCTCAACGGGCCGAGCATCATGCCCGGCGGCGACCGCGAGCCGTACGACGAGTCGGTCAAGCCGATCTTTGAGGCGATCGCCGCGCAGGTCGACGACACGCCGTGCTGCACGTATGTCGGAGCCGACGGAGCCGGTCACTACGTGAAGATGGTCCACAACGGCATCGAGTACGCCGACATGCAGCTGATCGCCGAGAGCTATGACCTGCTGCGCAACGGCGCCGGCCTGGAGGTGGCGCAGATCGCCGAGCAGTTCCGGGCCTGGAACGACACCGAGCTGGAGTCGTTCCTCATCGAGATCACCGCGCGGGTGCTCGCCAAATCCGACGAGGCGACCGGGCGCCCGCTCGTCGACGTCATCCTCGATGCCGCCGAGCAGAAGGGGACCGGCCGCTGGACGGCCCAGGACGCTCTGGAGCTCGGCGTCCCGCTGACCGGTATCACCGAGGCGGTGTTCGCCCGCACCCTGAGCGCGCTCAAAGACGAGCGCGCCCACGCCGCCGACGTGCTCGCCGGCCCCAGCGCGACCACGGCGCCTGACGAGTCGCTGGCCGCCGATCTCCAGCACGCGCTGTACGCGTCGAAGATCGTCGCCTACGCCCAGGGGTTTGCCCAGATGGCGGCGGCCGCCGACAACGAGGGCTGGGAGATCGACCTCGGTTCGATGGCCACCATCTGGCGCGGCGGCTGCATCATCCGCGCCCGCTTCCTGGACCGCATCCGCGAGGCCTACGATCACGAGCCGGCGCTGGCCAACCTCATGCTCGCCGACTTCTTCGCCCAGGCCCTGGAGCAGGCCCAGGATCCGTGGCGGCGGGTCGTGGCCCGGGCGGCGGAGCTGGGGATCCCCACACCGGCGTTCTCCTCGTCACTGGCCTACTACGACGGCTACCGGCGCGCCCGCGGGCCGGCCAGCCTCATCCAGGGACTGCGCGACCTGTTCGGCGCCCACACCTACCGCCGTGTCGACCGCGACGGCACGTTTCACACAATGTGGGGCGAGGACGGCCGCGAGGTGGAGGCCTGACAGCCGCTTTAGCGCAGCAGGCCGAGGCGCTGAGCGCGCTGCACCGCCTCGGTGCGGTTGCGGACGCCCAGCTTGCGATACAGGGAGCTTGAGTGCTCCTTGACCGTGTGCTTTGACAGGTGTAGCGCCTCGCCGATCTCCGGGTTGGTGGCGCCGGAGGACATGAGCTCCAGCACGTCGCGCTCGCGTTCGGAGAGGCCGAGGGCGCCCTGGGGGCTGTCGACCCGCGGCGCCTCGAACACGGTCTTGCCCAGTCCGACCAGGCGGACGGCGCCGGCGATCTTGCGCGCCGGCCAGTCCTTGTAGGCAAAGCCGGAGGCTCCGGCGGCTCGGGCCGCCTGGGGCGAGATCTCCCCGGCGCCGGAGAACAGCAGCACCCGGGTGTTCGGCTCGGCGGCGCGCAGCCGCTCGCACACCTCGGCGCCGGACTCCTCGCCGATGAACAGATCGACGAGGGCGACGTGGGGCCGGTAGCGGCTGGCCAGCCGCACCGCCTCGGCGCCGTTGTGGGCGCTCACGCACCGCTCCACCCACTGCTGCTGGGTGAGCATCAGGCGAAACCCCCAGTGCACGACGTCGTGATCGTCGACGACGAGCACGCGCAGCCGCTCCGGGCTTCGCTGCGACTCACTCGTCGCCATAGGGCACGACGAGCCGGACCTGCCAGGTGCCGGGCTCGCGCTCTCCGAACTCCACCACCCCGTTTGACTGAAGCGCCTCCAGGGAGGCGAGCCGCAGCCCCATGCCGGTGCGCCGGCGGGTCGACTGGGACGGGACGCCGTCGTTGACGACCTCCATCCAGAAGGCCCCGTCCGAGCAGCCCAGCCGGACGGCCACCCGCGTCGGCTGCGCGTGCTTGCGGGCATTGCGCACCGCCTCGTTGAGCACCGACTGGGCCAGCGGCTCAAGCTCGGCGGGCACGTCGTCAGCGGTGCCCTCGGCGAGCACCAGCCCCAGCTCCGGGTCGGCGGCGGCGAGCCGGTCGACCTCGGCACCGAGCGTCGTCCGCGTCGCCCGGGGAGCGCGGCCCAGCGGCCGCTGCAGCGCGGCGCGCAGGTCGGTGAGCGCCGCCTGCGTCTCGGCCGCGCACCGCCGCCGCGCGGCGCCCGGTAGGTCCCCGTCGCCGTCAAGCGCCATCGAGACACCGAATAGGCGCTGGATGACGCCCTCATGGATCTCGCGGGCGAGGTCGATGCGCTGCTCCAACTGCTGGGACTTCTCAAACTGGGTGGACACGATCCGGGCCACGGAGGCGAGGGCCGCCGCCTTGCCCAGCGTCCACAGCAGGCTGCGGTCGGCGTCGTCGAGCGGAGGCTGGGACATGAGGCGGTCGACGAAGATCACGCCCACGGCGCGTCCGGCCGCGGCCATCGGCGCGCACACCAGCCGGGCGGGCTCGGCGACGATGGTCGCAAAGGCCCCGGGAACCTGACCGGAGAGGTCGCCGACGACCTCAACGACCCGATCCTCGCGCAGCGCCTGGGCGGCGATCGGCGCCGAGTCGACGGTCACATAGGCGCCGGCGAACTGCTCGATGTCCATGTTGTGGGCGCCGGCCGCGCGCACCCGCCGGTCGGCCGGGTCATAGCGGAAGATGACGGCGCGGCGCATGCGGGCCATGCGGCACACCGCCTCGCACAGGCGGTCATAGAAGCCGTCGACCGTCGCCCGCGGCTCCGATTGGGAGAGCACCTCCACCAGCAGCTCAAGCGCCTCGATCCCCAGGCCGGCCCGTCCGTCGGAGGAAACGTCGACGCTCACGGCGCGGCTAGATCGTCCCGGAGGCGGGCGCTACGCGACGTGCTGGTGCATCAACCCCAGCCGGAGCGCCTGCTGAGGCTCGAGGTAGACGCGCCATTGCGCCTGGCAGGAGGGGCAGCGGCATCGGACAGACGGATCGTAGCCCTCAAGGCTGTCGTCCGATTCGATGTCCTCGGCGCGGAGGCAGACCGGGCAGGCCAGCGACGCGCTCACGAGCTCGTCTGGGTCATCCGGGCGAAAGCGAGCGATGTCCACAAGCGCAGTGATACCGCCACTATGGAGCGCCGGCGCGCGCCGGGTCAACCGGTTGCCGGCCGACACCCCCCACCCGGGGGGAAACGGCCGCGCGCCTACCGATTCGCGACAGCGACCCCGCCCGCGTCAAACCGGGCGATCGGCCGCTTGCCCCACCCGCTGCGGGTGGCGAAGTCAAGCAGGCGCTCCAGGTAGTCCGACAGCGGCGAGGCGAGGATCCCGGCGGGCTCCAGCCGCGCCCGGGTCTCCTCATCCTCAAACACGGTGTCCATCGAGAAGTACGGGAAGTAGACGCTGCCGGCGGCCAGCGCGGAGTCCTGGGCGACGCTGCGCGGCGGCAGGGTGGCGAACTCGGCCGGCGGCAGGACGGCCGGGGCGGGCTTGCGAAAGTAGCGGCTGGCCCGGCCGATGATCTCGGCCATCGTGCTGGCGTTGCGACCGGCGATCAGGTGATAGGTCTCCCCCGCGCGGGCCGGCCGGGTCCTGTCCTCGCACAGGGCGTGGATGGCGTCGGCGACGTAGTCGATGGAGACGACGTCGACGGGCGCCGTCGGCACCGCTGGCACGGCGGAGAACAAACCCCGGGAGAGGGCGCGCAGCGGCCAGTACAGGACGTTGAACGCCGCCGTCCACCCGCTGTTGCGGTCGCCGACGACGATGCTGGGCCGCAGGATCCGGCTCGGCAGCCCCTCATGGGCGCGCACCAGTTGCTCGGCCTCAAACTTGGACTGCTCGTAGGAGTTGTGAAACGACTGGCCGAGGTCAAGATCGCGCTCGCAGAACCGACCGGCGTGCGTGCCGGCCACGTAGGCGGTCGACACGTGCCCGTAGCAGCTCAGTCCGCCCCGTTGCTGGGCGAGCTCGGCGAACTCGAGCATGCGCTGGGTCCCGGCGACGTTGATCTCGCGGGCCTCGGTGAGGGGCAGCGTGAACGAGACCGAGGCGGCGCTGTGGACGATCGTGGTCACCCGCTCGGCCAGCCGGTCGCGGTCGCGCGGATCCAGGCCGAGCCCGGGCGCGGTCATGTCGGCGGGCACCACCTCGACGCGGTCGGTGTACGCCCGCCACTGATCGCCGAACAGGTTCTCCAGCACGGTGTCGATGCGGGCGCGGGCCGCCTCGGCGCTGGGGGCGCGGACAAGCGCGACGATGCCGCGGTCGCTGCGCTCCAGATAGCGGGCCAGGAGCTCCATGCCGATGAATCCGGTGGTTCCGGTCAGCAGGACATCGCCGGTGGTGGGGTTCATGCGCCGTGCCCCAGCGTCCGGAAGGCCCACTCCAGCCGGCCGCGCGTCTCCGACGGGGCGATCAGCTCATCGACAAAGCCCCGGGAGGCGGCCACGGTGGAGCGCAGCTGGGACTCGGCGTACTGCGCCGCCAGCCGCTCGCGCTCGGCATGCGGGTCGTCGGCGGCCGCCAGCTCGCGCCGGTGGATGACGCCGACGGCCGGCTTGGCACCCATCACGCCGATCTCGGCCTGCGGCCACGCGAACACATAGTCGGCGCCGAGATCCTTGGAGTTCATCGTGATGAAGGCGCCGCCGAACGCCTTGCGCAGGATGAGCGTGATCCGGGGCACCCGGGCCTCGGCGAAGGCGTGCACAAACGTGGCTCCCAGCCGGATCACACCCGCGCCCTCCTGTCGCATGCCCGGCATGTACCCCGGCGTGTCGACAAGTACCAGCAGCGGGATGCCAAACGCGTTGCACTTCTTCACGAAGCGGGCGCCCTTCTCGGAGCTGGCGGCGTCGAGGACCCCGCCCAGGTACCGCGGCTGGTTGGCGACGACGCCCACCGGCGCGCCGTTGATGCGGGCAAACCCGGTCACGAGGTTGCGCGCCCAGCCGGCGGACGCCTCAAGCAGCCGGCCGTCGTCGACGAGGTGGGCGATGACGTCGCGGACGTCGTAGACGCGCCGCGCCTCGTCCGGGACAAACGCCCCCGGGTCCTCGCCGAGGGGCCGGCGCGGAGCGGCGACGGGGAGGGGCGCGCCGCTGTGGCTGGGCAGGTAGCGCAGCAGCTCCTGGGCCAGCGCCGTCGCCCCGGCATCGTCGGCGGCGACGAAGTGGCAGACGCCGTTGCGTTCATGGACGCGGGTGCCACCCAGCTCGCGGGCCGACACGTCCTCGCCGAGGGCATCGCGCACAACTCCCGGACCGGTGAGGAACATGCTGGACTCCTCGGTCATCACCACCCAGTCGGTGAGCGCCGGCGAGTACGCACCGCCGCCGGCCGACAGCCCGGTGACGACCGAGATCTGCGGAACCCGCCCGGAGAGGTCGACCGTGCGCTTGAAGATGCGCCCGTACCCGCCGAGGGCCGAGATCCCCTCCTGCATCCGGGCGCCGCCGGATGAGACGAAGCCGACGACGGGTGCGCGCCCGCGGTCGGCGAGCTCCAGCACCCGGGCGATGGTGTCGGCATGCGCCTCGCCCAGTGACCCGCCGGCGTAGCCGGGGTCCTGGGCGTAGCAGAACACCGGCCGCCCGTCGACGGTCCCGGAGCCGCCGAGGACGCCGTCGCCGTGGCGCGCCTTGGCGCCCATCGTCAACGACAGAACGTCGGTGCGGATCAGGTGCAGCGATCCCGGATCGCACAGGGACTCCAGCCGCTCCAGGGGCGACATGGCGGTGCGGTCACGCTCATCGGCGGCCGGGCGGGTGGCCAGCGCGCTCATGGCCGCCCCCATTCGATCACCGTCGCGCCCCACGTGAACCCGGCGCCGAACGCGCCGAGCAGCACCCGGTCGCCCGGCGACAGCAGGCCCTCGCGCTCACTGAAGGCCAGCGCCAGGGGCAGGGTGGCGGCCGAGGTGTTCCCGTACTCGGCGATGCAGTCCACGACGCGGTCCGACGGCAGGCCGAGCCGCTCGCCGACGGCCGACAGGATCCGGCCGTTGGCCTGGTGGTAGACGAACAGGTCGATGTCCTCCAGCCGGACGTCGGCGGCGCACGCGGCCTGCTGGGTGCACAGCGACAGGCGGGCCACCGCCTCGCGGAAGGTCTCATGGCCGCGCATGCGGATCGTCGCGTCGGCCCGCTCCACGTAGATGTGACCGGCCCCGGCGCCGTCGGCGCCGAGCACGATGGGGCCGATCCGTCCCGGCCCCTCGGCCTGCTCCAGCACGACCGCGCCGGCGCCGTCGGCGAACACGGCGGCCGTCGAGCGGTCCTCCGGATCGGTGATGCGCGACATCAGGTCGGCGCCGACGACGACGACGTGGCGCGCCCGCCCGGATTCGATCTGGGCCGCGCCCACCGCCAGCGCCGACAGAAAGCCGGTGCAGGCCGAGCCGACGTCGAAGGCGCCGGCGCGGTTGGCGCCGAGCGCGTGGGCGACGAGCGGCGCCGCGTTGGGCATCAGCTCGTCGGCGGTGGTGGTGGCGACGATGACGAGGTCGACGTCGGCGGCGGCAACGCCGGCCCGGGCCAGCGCCCGGCGGGCGCTGATCGTCGCGTGGTGGTCAAGGCGCTCGTGCGGCTGGGCGATCCGCCGCGAATGGATGCCGGTGCGCCGCGCGATCCAGTCGCTTCCGACGCCGAGCCGGGCCCCCAGCTCGGCGCTGGAGACGGTCGTCTCCGGCACGCTGACGGCGACGGCTGCAGCGACCGCCCCGGCGCGCGAGGCGACGATCGGCGCCGGCGCCAGCTCCGGTATGACGGGAAAAGTCGAGGTCATGTGCCGACACGCTGAGTGATGCCGGCGGTGATCTACAAGCTTGTGCCGGTCAACAACCGACAGGCGGGGGGTGCGCCCGTCAACGCCGCGACCGCCGCCCGCCGACCTCGCCGACGAGGCCGCCGCCGCGCTTCGCACCGCCGGCGACTGCGTCCGCTAACTCAAAGGCAACGGGCCGCTGCAGCGGGCCACGGCCCGCCGGTGAACGGGCTTGAGCGGTGCGGATCAGGGCAACGTGCAAAGGGTGGGCGGGGCGCGGGCTCGACGCGGGCTCCGGCGGGGTCACGCTTGTTCGAAACCCGGATCCCGGCTGACAATCTGGAACAGACCTGTCGCCCTACCGCGCTCATGGGCGAAATCGCACGGCCCGGTCCGAATCTCGCACAAGGGTGACGCTCCGGACCCTCCCCGGCTCCCTTCATCGCCGTCGTCGACCAGCATCCCGCCAGCATCACCCAGAGAACGGGCTCCCGGCTCCCGGCGGCCGGCGGGGATCACCGACCGCCTGATCGCACCAGGCGGGCGAACAGCGCGTCCAGCGTCGCCGCCGCATCGGTGCACAGTCCCGTGTGCACCTCGGAGGGCTGGATGATGGTGCTCGACGGGGCGGCCAGCCAGCCGAAGCGCTCGGACTGGTCAAGGGCGGCGATCGGCCCGGCGTCCGGCGCGCCCTCGGCCACGCGCACCAGCGCGGCCAGGTGCTCCTCCACCTCGGCCACCGGCAGATCCGGCGCCAGCGCCCGCAGCCGCTCCACATCGACGGCCACCCGCAGGTCCAGGAACCGCAGCTGGCGGCTGAACAGGGCGACGCCGACGTTGATGCACTCCCCGCGCTCCACCGAGGGGACGACGCGGAGGATCAGGTAGCTGAACGGCCTAGCCGCCGGTGCGGGCATGCTCCGCCTCCTCCACAAAGCCGCCCCAGGCCAGCCGCCGCATCAGGTACTCGGCATACACCGACGCCGGATCGGCGCCGGCGAACCACTCGTCCGGCACCAGCGCCACCGCCGCCTCCACAAACCCCTCCCCCAGCCGCGCCCGCATGCGCTCGTCGGCCTCGCGGATCGAGCCGGCGCAGGCCAGCAGGACGTGGTCGGCGATGAGCGGGAACGGGCGCTGCGCGTGGGCGCCCGGATCGAGGCCGCCGTGCTGGAGGTAGAGCGCGGCGCCGTGATCGATCAGCCACAGGCGCTCGTGCCAGAGCAGGAGGTTGGGATTGCGCGCCGTCCGGTCAACGTTGGTGGCAAACGCGTCCAGCCAGACGATGTCGGCGGCCAGCTCGGCGCCCGGCTGCCAGGCGCCGGCGCACGTGTACGGCAGCGCGCCGGGAAGGAAGTCGACGCCGAGGTTGAGCCCGTCCGAGGCGGTGATGAGATCCTGGATCTCCGGGTCAGGCTCGGCCGCGCCGAGCCGGGGATCGATGCTCAGCCCCACCAGCTCCGGCACCAGCAGCTCGGCGCGCCGCGCGGTCTCGCCGATGATCACCTCGGCCACGAGCGCGCGCAGACCCTGGCCGGCGCCGCGGAACTTGGCCACGTACAGACCGTCGTCGTCGGCCTCCACCAGGCCGGGCAGCGATCCGCCCTCGCGCAGCGGCGTCACGTAGCGCGTGGCCATCACCTCCCTGAGCTCGCGGGCGCCGACGGGCATGCCGCGGCTTTCTAGCATCAACGGCGTGCTCCTCTCCGTCCTCGATCAGTCGCCGATCGCCCAGGGCTCCACCGGAGCCCAGGCGCTGCACAACACCGTCGACCTGGCCACGCTCACCGACGCGCTCGGCTATCACCGCTACTGGGTCGCCGAGCACCACGGCGGCCCGATGCTCGCCGGCCCCAGCCCGGAGGTCCTGATCGGACCGATCGCCGCCGCCACCGAGGGCATCCGCGTCGGCAGCGGCGGGGTCATGCTCCCGCATTACAGCCCGCTCAAGGTGGCCGAATCCTTCACCATCCTCGCGGGCCTGTTTCCGGACCGGATCGACCTCGGTCTCGGCCGCGCCGCGGGCACCGACCCCCTGACGACCTACGCCCTGCAGCGCGACCGCCGCCAGGCCGCCCCGGACGACTTCCCCCAGCAGCTGGCCGAGCTGCTCGCCTACTTTGAGGACAACCTCCCGGAGGACCATCCGTTCCGCCATCTGGCGGCGACCCTCCCCGGCCGGCCGGAGCTGCCCGTGCCGTGGCTGCTCGGGTCCAGCGAGCAGAGCGCGATCTGGGCCGGCGAGCTCGGCCTGCGCTACGCGTTCGCCGACTTCATCAACCCGCGCGGGACCCACATCGCCGGGCTCTACCGCGAGCGCTTCACCCGGGCCCGGGATCTGCAGGCGCCGCGCCTGGCCGTCGGCGTCTGGGCGCTGTGCGCGCCGACCGACGAGGAGGCCGAGTACCTGGCCTCCAGCAGCCGGATGTCGTTCACCAAGCTGCGCCGCGGCCAGCTCATCGCCGTGCCACCGCCGGAGGAGGCCACCGCGTTTTTGGCCCAGGAGGCCAAGCTCACGCCCTCCGGCGAGATCCCCGGCCGCCGCGGCGTCGTCGGCTCTCCGGAGAAGGTGCGCGCGGGCATCGAGGAGGTGGCCACCGCCTACGGTGCCGATGAGGTGATCGTCGTCACGATCACCTACGACCACGCCGTGCGCCGCCGCTCCTACGAGCTGCTCGCCGACGCCTTCGATCTGCAGCCGCGGGCGCTCGCGGCGACAAGCGCGTGACCGCCTGACCGCGAGCATTCCGTAGTCGCCCCGGGGGTTTACCGGGGAGAGAATCGACCCCCGGACGAAGCGATCCCGGATACGATCGCGCCGTGAGCAAATGGGTCTATGACTTCGCCGAGGGTTCCAAGGACATGCGGGACCTGCTCGGCGGCAAGGGCGCGAACGTCGCCGAGATGACGCGGGTGCTGGGCGCTGACCGGGTGCCCGCCGGTTTCACCATCACCACCGAGGCGTGCGTGGAGTACATGCGCGCCGGCCGCACCGAGCCGGACGGCATGGACGACCAGGTGGCCGAGGCCCTGGCGCGCCTGGAGGAGCATGCGGACAAGCGCCTCGGCGACGCCACCGATCCCCTGCTGGTGTCTGTGCGCTCCGGCGCGCGCGAGTCGATGCCGGGCATGCTGGACACGGTGCTGAACCTGGGGCTCAACGACGAGTCGGTGCTCGGCCTGGCCGCGGCGACCGATAACGAGCGCTTCGCCTGGGACTCCTACCGCCGCTTCGTGCAGATGCTCGGCAACGTCTCCAAGGGCATCCCCGGAGAGCGCTTCGAGGACGCCATCAAGGAGGCCAAGGCCAAGCGCGGTGTCAAGCTCGACACCGAACTCGACGTCGACGACCTCAAGGCGCTCACCGGGGCGTTCCGGGAGATCTATCAGCGGGAGACCGGCGAGGACTTCCCCCAGGATCCCCAGCAGCAGCTGCGCGAGGCCATCCGCGC
This sequence comes from Solirubrobacteraceae bacterium, assembly GCA_035702755.1. Classification (GTDB taxonomy): domain Bacteria; phylum Actinomycetota; class Thermoleophilia; order Solirubrobacterales; family Solirubrobacteraceae; genus Palsa-465. Next base: position 18,073 of record DASSZQ010000129.1, read on the forward strand.
GGTGTTTGACTCCTGGGTGGGTGAGCGGGCGGTCGCCTACCGGCGCATGAACCACATCCCGGACGACTGGGGAACCGCCGTCAACGTCCAGCAGATGGTGTTCGGCAACAAGGGCGAGAGCTCCGGGTCCGGCGTCGCCTTCTCCCGCGACGAGGTGACCGGCGCGCCGGAGCCCTCCGGCGACTTCCTCCCCAACGCCCAGGGCGAGGACGTCGTCTCCGGCGCCCGCACCCCGCGCGACATCGCCGAGATGAAGGAGTGGCTCCCCCACGCCCACCATCAGCTGATGGAGATCCTGCGCACGCTCGAGGCCCATTACAAGGACATGCAGGACACCGAGTTCACGGTGGAGGAGGGGCAGCTGTACATGCTCCAGACGCGCAACGCCAAGCGCCCCGCGCAGGCCGCCGTGCGCTTCGCCGTCGACGCCGTCAACGAGGGGCTGCTCACGCGCGAGGAGGCGCTTGAGACGATCGATCCCTCGACCCTGGATGCCCTGCTGCACCCCACGTTTGACCCCAAGGCCGAGTTCGAGGTGCTCGCCCGCGGCGTCAACGCCTCGCCGGGCGCCGCCAAGGGCGAGATCGTGTTCACGGCCAAGGATGCCGTGCACGCGGCCGAGCAGGGGCGCGACGTCATCCTGGTGCGCCCGTTCACCGACGCCGAGGACGTCGCCGGCTTCCACGCCGCCAAGGGCATTCTCACGAGCGAGGGCGGCAAGGCCTCCCACGCGGCGCTCGTCGCGCGGGGGATGGGCCGCCCGGCGGTGGTCGGCGTCGAGGCGCTGGCCATCGACCTGGCCGCCAAGACCGTCACCGTCGACGGCACCCAGCTGGCCGAGGGCGATCGCATCGCCATCGACGGGACCAAGGGCTGCGTGACCATCGACGACGTGCCGCTGGTGGACGCGACCGTCGACGACAACTTCCAGCAGGTCCTCGCCTGGGCCGACGAGATCCGTGACCTGAAGATCCGGGCCAACGCCGACACCCCGGAGGACGCGCGGCGCGCCCGTGAGCTCGGCGCCGAGGGCATCGGCCTGTGCCGCACCGAGCACATGTTCATGGCCGAGGACCGCCAGCCGAAGATGCGGGCGATGATCATGGCCCACACCCGGCAGACGCGCGAGGCGGCGCTCGGACAGCTGCTGCCGCTCCAGCAGTCCGACTTTGAGGGGCTGTTTGCCGCCATGGCCGGGTTGCCGGTGACCATCCGCCTGCTCGACCCGCCGCTGCATGAGTTCCTGCCCAACGCCGAGGATCTCGCGGCCCATGTGGAGCGGGCGCGGCTGGAGCACACCGACGACCTCGAGGACCTCGAGCGCCTCCTGGAGCGCGTGCATGACATCTCCGAGGAGAACCCCATGCTCGGCACCCGCGGCTGCCGCCTGGGGATCCTGTTTCCGGAGATCTATGAGATGCAGGTCCACGCGATCCTGCGCGCCGCCAAGAAGGCCGCCAAGCCGCCCCACCCGGAGATCATGATCCCGCTCGTCGACTACGAGACCGAGATCGAGATCATGCGCGAGCTCGTCGTCCGGATCGGCGAGGAGGAGGGGCTGGAGGTCGGCCGCGACTACACCGTGGGGACGATGATCGAGCTGCCGCGAGCGTGCTTTGCCGCCGATAAGATCGCCAAGTTCGCCGACTTCTTCTCGTTCGGCACCAACGATCTCACCCAGACCGCGCTCGGCTTCTCCCGCGACGATGCCGAGTCGAAGTTCGTCCCGGTCTATCTGGAGCGCAAGATCATCGACCGCAGCCCGTTTGAGACGATCGACAAGCCGGGCGTCGGCTGGCTGGTCCGGCTCGGCGCCTGGGTCGGGCGCGAGTCACACCCCGGGCTCAAGCTGGGGATCTGCGGTGAGCACGGCGGTGACCCGGAGTCGATCGAGTTCTTCCACGAGGCCGGGCTGGACTACGTGTCCTGCTCGCCGTTCCGCGTCCCCATCGCGCGGATCGCCGCCGCCCAGGCGGCGATCGCCCATCCCCGGGGCGACTGGGACGACAGCTTCTAATCGCCGCCGCCACAGCCGCCCCGTTCCAACCGACGCCCGCCTCAGGCGACCGGGACCACCTCGCCGACCGCCGCCGGCTGCTCGGCCTTTGAGCCGAACAGCAGCCCGGCGATGACCGCCGCCACGGCGAAGATCCCGGCGGAGACGGCGAACGCCGTCGTATACCCGTGGACGGCCGCGTGGGCGATGAGCACCGGCGTCGGCCGCTGGCCGGCCATGAAGCTGGTCGTCGCGCTCGCCGCCAGCGTCGAGAGCAGCGCGGTGCCCAGCGAGCCACCCACCTGCTGCGAGGCGTTCACGGTCGCCGAGGCCACCCCGGCGTCCTGGGGGGCGACGCCGAGCGTGGAGCTGTTCATCGCCGTGGAGAACACCAGGCCGAGACCGGCGCCCATGATCAGCAGCGCGGGGAGGATCGAGCCGGCATAGGTGGAGTGCAGGCCGATCCCCCGCAGCAGGAGCATGGCGACCGCGCCCAGCGCCATTCCGGCCACCACCAGCGGCCGCGGGCCAAGCAGGCCGCGCAGGCGGGTGGTGGCGACGACGGCGGTGACCATGATCACGCCGGTCATCGGCAGGAACGCCAGCCCCGTCTTGAC
>DASSZQ010000024.1:0-3817 GCA_035702755.1 Solirubrobacteraceae bacterium
GAGGGCAGCCAGAACGGCCCCGCCGCCGGCACATACCAGCTGACATTCACCACCTCCAACGCCACCACAATCACCGGGATCGCCGACACCGCCACGGCAAGAATCCCCACCTACAGCACCCACACCACGACCCTCACGATCGTGGTGAGCGCCGGCAGAGGAGGCGGGGGCGGCAATGGCGGTGGCCGTGGTGGCGGCGGTAGCGGCCGAGGTACCGGCGCGCCGGGGGCGAGTGCCGCGGCTGCCCGGTCACTGGAGATCACGGGGGCGCGATCTGCCGCGAGGTAACTCGCGGCACACCGCAACCGGCTGAGCAATTGAGGTGGATCATGAAGGGAACGATCAGGATCGGAATCATCGCCAGTGCGGCGATCGCATTGGGGCTCGGATTGCAGGTCGCCGGGGCCGCCCCGGCGGCGCGCGGGGCGACCGCCCTGCCCGGCATGTGCAGTGGGACGACCACCCCCAACCTGGTGGTGAACGCCCACGCCAACGGGCAGCGGGGTGCGGTGCCGAAGTTCATCCTGAATATCTCGACCGACGCGTCCGGGAAGGCGACGGGCGCCCTGATTCTCGGCCAGGGGCAGGGTCGCCTGATGGTGACCGACTGGTGCCGCGTCTGGCAGCACCCGCCCGGCCAGACGAGCGGCGGCAACTGCGGCGAGGCTTACCCGGAGGGTGCCATCACCGCCCACGCGGTGGGGCTGACCACGTCCGGCACCCAGCGGCTGGTCCGCGCCGATGTCCGGCAGCTCACCGACGGCACCATGCTGTTCCGCGTGCGCTACCGGCCGCTCACCGGCGAGGGCGTCGCGGCCTCGACCGAGGGCGACAGTTGTGGCGACGAGGGCTGGACCTGGGTACCCGGCGAGGAGCAGTGGGCCCCGCTTGACCAGCTACACATAGCGACGACCGGGTGATGGGCCGCTGGCGCCGGCCAGCTGCCACGCCCGCTCCGAGGCCGGCCCGCGGTGGATCTGGCGCCATCCGTAGGTCGGCCTCGCCGTGGTGGTGCACCCTGGCTGGGCGCGTCCCGGCCGGGCTGGGCGGGGACGCGGTCGACGCCGGTCGGTCCGGTGCGAAAGCCCAAAAACCTGCCAGATGCTGGACATCTGCGAAAACGGAGAGGGCGGGATTCGAACCCGCGATGGAGATTTCTCCCCATACTCGCTTAGCAGGCGAGTGCCTTCAGCCACTCGGCCACCTCTCCAAGGGCTCCGGGCAGTGTAGACGAGGCTCCTCCATGGCACCATGCACTTACCGCTGCGATGTGTCGCCGGCCCCGGAGGGGTGGCAGAGCGGTCGAATGCGCTGGTCTTGAAAACCAGAGTCCGGCAACCCCGGACCGCGGGTTCGAATCCCGCCCCCTCCGCTTCATCAGGCTCGCCCTGGCCCCGCCCGGCCGCGGCCGGGCCTGCGGGGCCGCGCCGCCAGGCGTGGGTCCCGGGGGGAGGCGAGCTGCACGCCCGTGGGGCCTGTTTGTCAGCCGCCTCCCCGCCTGGGCTCGTGCCGGCGTGGCAGTCGGTGTGGGACCGCCAGCCCCCGGCAATCTCTCGATGCTGACACCGCGGAGGGACGGGGGTCCGCGATCAGTCGCCGTCTATTCTCTGCCGCCGCACCGCCCACGTCAACCGCCCGTGTTGGTAATCAGCGGCTGCGAAGGTGGACGCCGCGCGGACGCTCGTCGCCCGGGATCTGTGATGGTTCGCACTTAAGCCCGTCTGGCGTCAGATTGTGCGCACCCGTACGATCTCTGACATGGCTGAGATCACTGTCCCGCCCGACATCGTCGTCGAGCACGGCCCGCCCGCCGGGGTGGCGAGGCCGGACTTCGAGATCGTGCCCCGCAAGGGCCTCATCCCCGTGGCAGTCGTTATGGCGGCGCTGATCGCCGCGATCGCCGTCAACCGTCTATGGCCGCTGGAGTTCTTCCACGTCGCCGGAGGCGCAGCGTGGACGATCATCGACCTGTTCCTGGGACTGGTGCTGGGGCCCATCATCGGACGGATGTCGATCCCGGCCCGCGTCGAGTTCACGACGCGGCTGATGCCGAAGATGGTGCTGATCATGCCGACCGTTGTCACCGCGACGCTCGCCGCCGGCTGGCAGCTGTCGACCAAGCTGGGGACGAATCTGTCCAGCTATCCACAGCACGGGTGGGTCGTCGCCAGCTTCGTCGTCGTCGGCGTCATGGCCATCCTCGCCCTCGGCCTGCTGGAGCCGGCGAACATCGCGGTGCTCTTCGAGCTCAAGAAGCCCCGTCCAAACCCGGCGGTGATTGAGCGCCTGATGAAGCGGTTCATCTACTGCGCCGGCGTGCTCGGCATCATGCAGCTGGCAACGCTGATCATCATGACCAAGCTGGCGTCGTCATGAGTCGCGGCAAGTACCCGCCCTTCACCGAGCTGGGGATGCTCGCGCTGGCGCTGATCGTCATCGGCGGCATCTACCTTTCGGCCCACATCCCCCAGCACGTGCCGCTGGGGCCGGCGATTGCGCTGCTCATCGCCTCGGCGCTCGTGCTGTGCGTCAACCTCGCCCTGCTCACCCGGGTGCCGGACTTCGCCTGGGCGCGGTTCTTCCAGGTGGGCAAGTGGGCGCTGCTGGCCTACCTCTTCACCGCGGCGATGATCGAGTACGCATTCCTGCGCAACCATCTCACCGGCGGCCCGCTCGTCATCCTCACCCTCTCGCTTCTCATCTACGCCGTCCAGGTTCCGACGCTCATCGCCTTCACCGTGGCGCGCTGGGAGAACTCGTCGGCCGAAGAGGCCGGACCGGTCGGCGGCCACTGACCCTCAGGGCCACCACTGCGCCAACGGCGTTATCCTCAATGAGTCGCCGTACGGGACGCGGGCTGTACCGTGCCCGCTCGGCGCGCAGAAGCGCCCGTAGCTCAGCTGGATAGAGCGTCGGTCTACGGAACCGAAGGTCGGGAGTTCGAATCTCTCCGGGCGCGCTTGAGAAGCCCCGCACAGCGGGGCTTTTTCTTTGGCCGCATTCGTGCCAACTCTGTGAAATGTCCCGGATATGTCCCGAGGATGGGCGTCGGGTCACTCTTCGTGACCGGGGTGTTCAAGCCGCCGAGCGGCCATGTCTTCCGTGTGGAGCGAGCGCGCGGCCCGGTCTGGTACGCGAAGTACCGGCTGCCCGACGGCCGCCAGATCCAGAAGAAGCTCGGCCCAGCCTGGTCAGGGCGAGGGCGCCCGCCGGCGGGCTACTCCACCAAGCGCCTAGCCGAGGACTGGCTGCGAGCGGTGCTCGACGAGGCACGCCGGGGAACGTTGCCCGGCACGGTCAGGACCGGCGCGACGTTCGCTGACGCGGCGGCGGAGTTCCTCCGCTACGCCGAGCATGATCGTGGCTGCAAGCCGTCAACGCTGCGCGACTACCGGTCGAATCTCGACGCCCACCTGCTGCCGACGTTCGGCGGCCAGGCCCTGGAGTCGATCACGCCGGCCGCGATCGACGCTTGGTGCGCCTCCCTCCCCGGCCTCTCGGGCCGGACGAAGAACAAGCTGCTGGTCGTCATGCACGGCGTCTTCCGACGGGCTCAGCATGTCTGGGGCCTGCCGTCGAATCCTGTGGCTTCGGTCGAGAAGTACCGGCAACGGGTGAGCGGCGACATCGACGTGTTCTCGCCTGAGGAGGTGCTGGCCCTCGTCCGCGCCGCCGGCTCCGTGCAGGACGGCGCCATCTACCTTGCGGCGGCCTTCACGGGTCTGCGCCGCGGCGAGCTGCTGGCGCTGCGCTGGCGTGACGTCGACTTCGCCGGCTCGGTCATCCGTGTGCGCGCCAGCTACGCGGCGGGACAGCT
>DASSZQ010000036.1:0-4097 GCA_035702755.1 Solirubrobacteraceae bacterium
ACTTGATCTAGTTGCTGCGCCAGGCCATTTTTCGCTCCTTCATGAGGTGCAGGAACCAGTGACCACAGCGCAAGTTCGATATGAATCGAACGCTTCCGCAGTTTCAGCCGACAAGTGCAAGGCCCTGGACGTCCTCGATCGTTTGTCTACGTGCGGTTGCGTTTGTCCCGTTTTGGGCGCAGAATGGCCGCAAAACCCCAGACGCTTTGCACAGTATTTCGGTGAGAATACCGTGCAATTTTAAGCTTTGCCCGTCGGTTTCGCAACGGGCGACCTCTACGTTCCATTTCACGTGCGCTATCTGAAGACGAGCGAAGCGGCCGCGCTGCTCAACGTAAGCCCCAACACGCTGCGGGCGTGGGAGCGGCGATTCGGCTTCCCCAAGCCTCAGCGCTCCCCCGGAAAGCACCGGTTGTTCACGCACGGCGAGATCGCGGCGCTGCGCGACGCCCTCCAGGAGGGGCTGTCGATCTCCTCGGCCGTCTCCCGCGCCCGGGAGGGGCTGGCCGCCGACGCCAATTCGCTGGTCGGCGCGCTGGTCTCCTACGAGCGCGAGCGGGCCGATTCGGCCATTGAGGCCGCGCTGGCGCTGCGGTCGGTGGAGCGGTCGGTGGAGGAGGTCCTGCTGCCGACGCTCGACGAGATCCTCCGCCGCCACGGCTCGGAGTCGGCGGCCTGGGCGTTCGCCACGCACTGGGCGTCGGACTGGCTGCGGCGGGCGATCCGGCTGTCGCCGGCACCGGTGCGGCCCTTCTCGCTGGTGATTGGGGACGCCACCCGGGATGAGCTTGACCCTGACGCTCCGTACCTGCGCGCCCTGGAACTGTTCTGCGTCCGCGCCGGCATGGATGTGCTCAGCCTGTCGGCCCGCGGGGTGGCCGGCATCGGCGACGCCGTCGCCGTCCACCGCCCCAACCTGGTGGTGGTCGCCGGTTCGCATCTTGACGACGACGCCGTCGCCCGCTGGGCGTATGCCATCCGGCTCGCCGGCGGAGCGGTTCCGGTCGCCGTGTTCCGGCGCGGCAGCGACCGCGTGCGCGTGCGCACCACCGGCACCCGGAACCTGCCGATGGGCGCGCTGGCGGCCCAGCGGCGGATCGTGGAGATGATTGAGGCCGAGCCGGTGAACCTCCTTGGCAGCGCCGGCAAGCACCTCCCTCGCAGCGCGAGCGCCTGAGCCGCACCGCGGTGCGACCGTGCGCCCGCGGCTGATCGCCACCGCCACCGGCTGCCTCATCTCGCGATCAACGCCCACAGGCGCGCGTTCGACGCGGGGCCGGGACTTCCTCCACCGCGCATCGCTCCCACCAAAGTGCAGGGAGGCTTGCGAACCTTGCCAATCACTGGCGATCCGGAGATAAATCGCCAATGAACGGAATCCGGACAAACGCGGCGGCGGTCATGCTCGGCGTCAGCCCCAACACCCTGCGCAGCTGGGAGCGTCGCTACGGATTCCCCAAGCCCCACCGATCCGCGGGCGGCCACCGGCAGTACTCCCTGACCGAGATTGAGGCACTGCGGCTGACGCTGTCGGAGACCCACAACGTCTCGTCGGCGATCTCGCTCGCCCGTGAGCGGGGTGAGGGCCCGTCCACGCCGTCACGGCTCACCAGCGCCTTCGCCGCCTTCGACGAGGACGCGGCCAACCGCCTGCTGGAAGAGAGCCTGGGACTGCGCTCGGTGGAGCGCACGATCGAGGAGGTGCTGCTGGAGGCCGTCGAGGCGCTGGATGAGCCCGGCCCCTCAAGCGCCGAGTACGAGTTCGCCTGGCGCCACGCCGTCGGCTGGCTGTCGGCCCAGCGCCGCCTGGCGCCGCCCGCCACCCGGCGGGAGGGGATCATGGTGTTCGACGCCTCGGCGCCGTGCGATCTTGACGCCGTCCACGCCCAGGCGCTGGAGGTGGTGCTGCGCCGCGCCGGGCTGCGCACCCTCGCCCTCACCCCGGCCATCGAGCCCATGCGCCTCGGCCGCGCCCTGCGCGCGCTGGATCCGGCCGCGGTCGTCCTCACCGGCCGGCGGGTCTCGCTGGATTCCATCGGCCGGCTCGTCTACGCGGTTCGCTCGGTGGCGCGCGAGGTCGTCATCTTTGACTACCGCGGCGCCGTGCCGGACACCGGGGCCAGCACCGTCTTCCGGCTCGGCCGGCTTCCGGTCTCGGCCAGAGAGGCGCTCCTGACCCGCCTTGAGCAGATCCGCACGCGCAACGAGGCGCGCTCGGAGGCCCCGCCGGGTCCCGCGCTCGCCTCCGCGCCCCCCGCGTCGGCCGGCGCATAGCCGCCGCCGGGCCGGCGGATTCCTACAATCCTCGGCCCATGAGCACGCCGCACCGCCCCGTCGACCCGCGCGCCTCGTTCCCGGAGCTTGAGGAGACGGTGCTGGCGCGCTGGCGCGAGCGCGAGGTCTTCGCCGAGTCACTGCGCCGCCGGGCCGGCGCTCCCCAGTGGGGCTTCTATGAGGGGCCGCCGACGGCGAACGGCAATCCCGGCACCCACCACGTGCTCAGCCGGGTGTTCAAGGACATCTTCCCCCGGTACCGGACCATGACCGGTCACTACGTCGAACGCAAGGGGGGCTGGGACTGCCACGGGCTGCCGGTGGAACTGGCGCTGGAGGCGGAGCTGGGCTTTGAGTCCAAGGCCGACATCGAGCGCTACGGAATCGCCGAGTTCAACGCGCGCTGTCGCGAAAAGGTGCTCAGCCACGTCGCCGAGTGGAACCGGCTGACCGAGCGCATCGGCTTCTGGGTCGACCTCGACGACGCCTACCGGACGCTTGACCCGGACTACGTGGAGTCGGTGTGGTGGGCGCTGAAGACGATCCACGACAAGGGGCTGCTCTACGAGAAGCTCAAGGTTGTCCCCTACTGCCCCCGGGACGAGGTCACCCTCTCCAGCCATGAGCTCGGCCAGCCCGGCGCCTATCAGGATGTCGTGGACCCCTCGGTGTACGTGCGGCTGCCGGTCACCCGCCCGGAGGGCCGGGTCCAGCCGGGCGACGAGTTGCTGGTGTGGACAACGACGCCGTGGACGCTTGTCTCCAACGCCGCCGTCGCCGTCAACCCGGAGCTTGACTACGTGCGGGCGCAGTCCGGCGACGGGCCCGTGCAGATCCTCGCCGCGACGCTCGTCGAGCGGGTGCTCGGCGAGGGCGCCAAGGTACTGGAGACGTTCCCGGGCTCAGAGCTCGTCGGCACCGCATATGACCCGCCGTTTGAGTTCATCCCCGCCGAGGCCTACGGGCCCAAGGGCCACACGGTCCTGCCCGCCGACTTCGTCACCGCCGACGACGGGACGGGCCTGGTGCACACCGCCATCGCCTTCGGCGAGGACGACTTCCGCCTCGGCGAGCGCGAGGGCCTGAACGTCGTCAACCCGGTCCGCCTGGACGGGACCTACGACGAGCGGATCGGCCCGTACGCCGGACGCTGGGTCAAGGAGGCGGACCCGGACCTCATCGAGGACCTGCGTGCCCGGGGGCGGCTGCTGCGCGCCGAGGAGTACAAGCACTCCTACCCGCACTGCTGGCGCTGCGGCACGCCGCTGCTCTACTACGCCAAGCCCTCCTGGTACATCGCCACCAGCCAGATCAAGGATCGGCTGCTGGCCGCCAACGAGACCGTCAACTGGCACCCGGACCACGTCAAGCACGGGCGCTTCGGCCACTGGCTGGAGGGCAACGTCGACTGGGCGCTGTCGCGCGAGCGCTACTGGGGGACGCCGCTGCCGGTGTGGCGGTGCGCGCAGGGCTGCCTGAAGGTGATCGGCTCGCTCGCCGAACTGGAGCACGAGTCCGGGGTCAAGCTGGAGGATCCCCACCGGCCCTATGTCGACGAGGTGGTGCTCACCTGCGACAACTGCGGCGGAGAGATGCACCGCGTGCCGGAGGTCATCGACGTCTGGTTTGACTCCGGCTCAATGCCGTTCGCCCAGTTCGGCGCCCCCCACGCCAACCTTGAGCACTTTGAGCAGCGCTTCCCCGCCGACTTCATCTGCGAGGCGCTGGACCAGACGCGCGGCTGGTTCTACTCGCTGCTGGCGGTCGCGACGCTGCTGTTCGACCAGTCGTCGTTTCGCAACGTCGTCTGCCTGGGCCTCATC
>DASSZQ010000318.1:0-8306 GCA_035702755.1 Solirubrobacteraceae bacterium
CAGCCGGGATGCGATTCCGCCGTTTCCGCAGGCGGCGCGCACGGCGCTGGCCGATTCCCAGCTGCGCCACAACCTCGGTCATGCCACGCAGACGATCCGGGCCAAGCGCGCGCAGGTGGTGGGCGAGGTCGACGATTGGGAGGCGCTGCGCGAGGCGGGCCGGGCGCTCAAGGAGCGCGTGCTGCGCCATCTCGACGAGCATCTGCTGGCGTTGGAGGCGTCGGTGCGCCGGGCGGGTGGCGTGGTGCACTGGGCGCGGGACGCGCAGGAGTGCAACCGGATCGTCGGTGATCTCATCGCCGCCCACGGTGTCGATGAGGTGGTCAAGTCAAAGTCGCTGACCACCGAGGAGACGCGCCTGAACGAGGCGCTGGCGCAGCGGGGGATCCGGGCCTGGGAGACGGATCTGGCGCAGCTGATCATCCAGCTGGGCGACGACATGCCCTCTCACATCCTCGTCCCGGCGATCCATAAGAACCGGGCGCAGATCCGCGACCTGTTCCTGCGGGAGCTGTCAGACGCGCCGCGGGATCTCTCTGACGACCCGCGGGCGCTGGCCGAGGCAGCCCGGGCCCATCTGCGGCGGCTGTTTCTTGAGGCGCGGGTGGGGATCAGCGGGGTCAACTTCGCGATCGCCGACACGGGCACGGTGTCGGTGGTGGAGTCTGAGGGCAACGGGCGGATGTGCACGACGCTGCCGGAGGTGCTCATCAGCGTGATGGGGATTGAGAAGGTCATCCCCTCCTGGGAGGACCTGGAGGTGTTCCTGGCGCTGCTGCCGCGCTCGTCCACCGCCGAGCGGATGAACCCGTACACGTCGTTGTGGACGGGGGTGTCTGACGGCGACGGCCCGCGGGAGTTTCACCTGGTGCTCGTCGACAACGGGCGCAGTACCGTGCTCGCCGACGCCGTCGGCCGCCAGGCGCTTGCCTGCATCCGCTGCTCGGCGTGCCTGAACGTCTGCCCGGTGTATGAGCGCACCGGCGGGCATGCCTACGGGTCCACGTACCCGGGGCCGATCGGCGCGATCCTCACCCCCATGCTGCACGGCATGACCGAGTATCGGTCGCTGCCCTATGCCTCGTCACTGTGCGGCGCCTGTTACGAGGTCTGCCCGGTCAAGATCAACATCCCGGAGGTCTTGGTTCACCTGCGCCACGAGGATGTCCGCCGCGCCGGGCGGCCCGGGGCGCCGCTGCGCGAGCGCGCCGCCCCGGAGCGCGCGGGCATGCGGGCGCTGGCGCGGGTGTTCGCCGACCGGCGGCTGTATGAGGCCGCGCAGCGCGCCGGCCGCCTGGCCCAGTGGCCGCTGGTGCGCGACGGGCGGATCGGCCGCCTGCCCGGGCCGCTGGCCGGGTGGACGTCGGCACGCGACCTCACCCCGCTGCCGGAGCAGAGCTTCCGAGACTGGTGGCGGGCCAATCGGCTAAAGCCGATGGGCTTAAGAGATCGCGCAGAGCGCGATCTCTCGGCGGGTGATGCCCGGCCGGGGGTGAACCGTGAGTGACGCCCGGGAGGTGATCCTCGGCCGCATCCGCGGGGCGCTGGCCGACGTCCCGCCGGCGGAGCGGCCCGAGGACGTGCCGGTCGCCCGCGAGTACGCGCGCCACGGAGACCTGAGCGGGGAGGCGCTCGTCGAGCGCTTTGCCGAGCGGGTGCGCGACTACAACGCCGAGGTGCGCCGGGTCGCGTCCGACGGGGTGGCGGCCGCGGTGGCCGAGGCCTGCGCGGGATGGGGGCTGACCCGGGTGGCGGTGCCCACGGGCTGGCCGGCGCGGTGGCGACCGGCAGATGTTGAGCTGATTGGGGACGCGGGGCTGACCGCGCATGCGCTGGACGACATCAATGCCGCCGTCACCGGCTGCGCGGTGGCCATCGCCGAGACGGGAACTCTCATCCTCGACGGTCAGGCCGCGTCCGGGCGGCGCGTGCTCACGCTGGTGCCGGACCACCACATCTGCATCGTCACCGCCGACCAGATCGCGGGCACAGTTCCGGAGGCGGTGGCGGCGCTTGGACCTGCCGTCCGCGAGCAGCGGGCGCCGATCACGTTCATCTCCGGCCCCTCGGCCAGCTCCGACATCGAGCTGTCCCGCGTCGAGGGCGTGCACGGCCCTCGCCACCTGCTTGTCGTCATCGCGGGCGACGGCTGATCCGGCGCCGCGGTCCTGTCATTTCGGAGCACACCTCGTCCCCGTCGCCGGGGTGCGGTCAAAACCGACAACCAGCGGACGCTGCCTACAGCTGCTGGCGGACCCCCGCCTCATGCCGGGCCCGGGCCAGCTGGGCGGCGAGCTCGTCCTCCATCGCCGAACTGCCCGCCCCGCGGCGCAACACCGGGAGCAGCGGTCGCTGGCGAAGGTCCTCAAACGCGAATGCCGTGCCGGCATACCAGGCGACGCCGGCGATCACGGCGGCGACGATGCCGGCGGCAGTCTCCAGGCCCCGCGTGCTCGTGACCTCAAACAGCCCGTACAGGATCGCCCGCGTCGCCGACAGGGCGAGGATGAAGGCAATCAGCGGCTTGCCCGTGGAGGCGATGAGCGCCAGCGAGGCGATGGCGCCCGCGAAGCCGAGCAGGTAGATGCCCTCGGTGATGCTGATCGCTCCCGGGGTGCCGGTGATGAGCACAAGCCCCAGCGCCAGCCATGAGGTGGCGAACAGGCCCAGCACGGTGCTGGCCAGGGTGTCCCGGGCCAGGTAGGCCATGATCGTGGCCAGGCCCTCCAGCGGGAAGACGAACGCGGCCAGGACGATCCCCAGCTGCGGAGCCTCGCCGACGGGGATCCAGCGGCAGCTCTCGCCGGCGAGCAGCAGCATCCCGATGCCGAAGGAGAACAGGCCGAGGGGGAGCGGGTTGCCGAGCGGGCGGATGTTGATCCGCATCTGCGGCCGGTTCTCCGGACGGCTGCCGTTGGTCGCGCCCATCCCCGGCCCTCAGATGGGGAACTGCCGGGGCGTGCGCTGCACGCTCACCCAATGCTCGGTGGTGAACTCGTCGATTGCCCACTTGCCGCCGAAGCGGCCGATCCCGGAGGCGCCCTCGCCGCCGAACGCGGTGTTGGCGTCATCGTTGACCGGCGAGTCGTTGATGTGCGTCATCCCCGCGTGCACGCCGAGGGCGAAGCGGACGCCCCGCTCGGCATCCCGCGTGAACACGGCGCTTGACAGGCCGTACTCGGTGTCGTTGGCGATGGCCAGCGCGTCGTCCTCACCGTCGGCGCGGACGACGGTGATCACCGGGCCGAACACCTCCTCGCGGGCGGTGGTGACCTGGTTGGTCCCCAGCAGCACGTGGGGCGGCAGCCCCAGTCCGGCGGGGCCGATGGGATCGCCGCCGGTCAGCTGCTCGGCCCCTTCGTCGCGGGCACGGCGCAGCTTGTCCTGGATGCTCTGCAGCTGCGAGGTGTTGATGACCGGCCCCAGGTCGCTGTCCGGGTCCGACGGATCGCCGACCGCCAGGTCCCGCACCCGCGCCACTAGTCGCTCCACAAAGTCGTCGTGCACCGAGGAATCGACGATCAGCCGGTTGGCGATCATGCAGATCTGGCCCTGGTGAAAGAACGAGCCGAACACGGCGGCGTCGACGGCCCGGTCCAGGTCGGCGTCGTGCAGGACGACGAGCGGGCCGTTCCCCCCGAGCTCGAGTGAGAGCTTCTTGATCCCGGCCGTGCGCGCGATGCCCTCGCCGACCCCCGTGGATCCGGTGAACGAGACGACGCGAGCCGCCGGGTGCTCCACGATGGCATCGCCGATCTCCGATCCGGAGCCGACGACGACGCTGAGCACCCCCGGCGGCAGCCCGGCCTCCTCAAAGATCTTGGCCAGCAGCAGCCCACCGGTCACCGGCGTGTCACTGGCCGGCTTGAGCACGACGGCGTTGCCGACGGCCAGCGCCGGGGCCACCGAGCGGTTGGACAGCTGGAGGGGAAAGTTCCACGGACTGATGACGGCGACGACGCCCGCCGGCTGCCGGTAGACGCGGTTCTCCTTGCCCGGAATGTCGGAGGGCAGAATCGTCCCCTCGACGTGATGGGGCATCGAGGCCGCCTCCCACATGACGGCCTGCACGAGATCGCACTCCAGGTTGCCCTTGGCGACGGTCCCGCCGCTCTCGCGCACGACCCAGTCGACCACCTCGTCGCGCCGGGCATCCAGGATCTCGGCGGCGGCCCGCATGACCGCTGCCCGGGCCGCCGGCGGCCGGTCCGCCCACTCGCGCTGGGCCTCGACCGCCGCCGCGTACGCCCGGTCAAGATCGCGGCGGTCGGCCAGCCGGTGCTCCAGCAGCGTGTCGCCGCTCCACGGGTCGGTGTCGGCGCGGGTGCGGTCATCGCTGCCCTCGCGCCACTCCCCGGCGAGCGGCATCAGCTCCAGGCCCTCGTAGGTGCGGGGGGCGGTGGCGGCGCTCATGCCGTGGCCCGCGCCGGAGCGCTCGTCAGGAAGGTGGCGATCATGTCCTTGTCGCCGTGCTGGGGAATGCCCTCCTCCATGCGTCGGCGGATGGCGCTGACCACCGGCAGATCCAGGTCATGGCGTGCCGCCGCCGCCTCCGCCAGGCCGGCGTCCTTGGCCGCCAGCTTGAGCGTGAACGACGGCGTGAAGTCCCGGTCCATGACCGCCTTGGCCTTCAGCCGCAGATACGGGAGGTCCAGCGGGCCCCCTTCGACCGCGTCGAGCAGAAGCTGCGGATCAAGCCCCTCGCCCTCGGCGAGCGCCAGCGCCTCGGCGGCCCCCTCCACGATGGACACGAGCCACGCGTTGGTGACCAGCTTCAGCTTGGAGCCGTCGCCGGCACCGCCGAGCCACATCGTCCGCTGGCCGAGCACGTCGAAGATGGGAGCCAGCCGGTCGTGCAGCCGCTCCGGGCCGGAGGCGAGGATGACGAGCTTGCCCTGCTCGGCCGGTTGCTTGGTGCCGAGCACGGGGGCGTCGACGAACTCCAGGTGATGCTCGTGCGCCAGGTCGGCGCAGCGCTCGGTTCCCTCCTGACCGATGGTGCTCATCTGCAGCCAGAGCGCCTCTGCGCCCAGCTCGGCGCTCAGCGCCCCCTGATCGCCGTCCATGCTCTGCAGCACGGCGTCGGCGTCGGCGAGGATCGTCAGGACGACCTGCGCGCCGGTGGCTGCCTCGGCGGGCGAGTCCAGCACCTGCGCGCCGTCGTCGGTGAGCGGCTGTGCCTTGTCCTTGGAGCGGTTCCAGGCGCGGACGTCAAATCCGGCGCGGGCCAGGTTGCGCGCCATGGCGAACCCCATCGTGCCACCGGCGCCGAGCACCGCGATCGTTTCCTTTCCTGCCATCTCAAAGGTCCTTTCTCTGTCTGGGAGCCGGGGACGGCCGCACGCGCTGTCGCGCCGCCCTCGGTTGCGCTACCCGGCATCGACGACCGGTATCGCCCCGGGCGCAGCGTTTTCGCTCCCCGGCGCCGGGTACGCATGGAGGCGTTCCCCATCGGCACGGCGATGAACAAGAACCTGACCATCAACATGGGCAACTGCAACCACCGCCGGTACCTGCCCCGGCTCGTCGAACTGGTCCGCACGGGAGCGGTCGTCCCCTCGGCGGTGATCAGCCAGGTGCAGGACATCGAGGACGCCATCGGCGCCTATGAGAGCTTCGACGAGCGGGCTGCCGGGTGGATGAAGGTGGAACCCGCCCCCGCGTAAACCTCCTCGGCGCCAAAAGCTTCTTGTACTGACCGCCGGTGCCGGGGGGCGACTCGGCACGGGTCAACGGGGGTAGCCCCTGAGTAGGCCCGTCCGACACGGCAAAGGAGCTTTTCGATGGCAGATAAGACGACCGGGCAGTTCATCCTTGAGCGCCTGGCTGACGAATGGGGCGTGCGCCGGATCTACGGGTATCCCGGCGACGGGATCAACGGGATCCTCGGCGGCTTCCACGCCGTGCAGGACCGCCTTGAGTTCACCCAGGTCCGCCATGAGGAGATCGCCTCCTTTGCCGCCTGCGCCCACGCCAAGTTCACCGGCGAGGTGGGCGTCTGCATGGCCACGTCCGGCCCGGGCGCCGTGCATCTGCTCAACGGGCTCTACGACGCCAAGCTCGACCATCAGCCCGTCGTCGCCATCATCGGCCAGCAGGCGCGGATGTCGCTGGGATCCGAGTTTCAGCAGGAGGTCGACCTCGTCACCCTGTACAAGGACGTCGCCTCAGAGTTCGTGCATGTGTGCATGGTTCCGGAGCAGGCCCAGCACCTGATCGACCGGGCGATGCGGATCGCCAAGGCCACGCGCTCGCCCGCCTGCATCATCGTGCCCAACGACGTCGGCGAGATGCCCTACAGCGCGCCGCCTCGTTCCCACGGGGCGGTTCCGTCGTCCAGCGCCGCCATCCGCCGGCCGCACGTCATCCCTGACGACATCGCCCTGCGCGAGGCGGCCGAGATCCTCAACGCGGGCGAGAAGGTGGCCCTGCTCGTGGGCCAGGGCGCCAAGGGCGCCTTTGACGAGGTCGCGCAGGTGGTCGACCTGCTCGGCGCCGGTGCCGCGCGCGCCCTGAACGGGCGGGCGGTGCTGCCTGACGATCTGCCGTGGGTGACCGGCTCAATCGGCCTGCTCGGCACGCTGCCCTCATACGAGCTGATGGAGAACTGCGACACGCTGCTGATGGTCGGCTCCAACTTCCCCTACTCGGAGTGGCTGCCGGAGCCGGGCCAGGCGCGGGGCGTGCAGATCGACATCGACGCGCGGCTGATCGGCAGCCGGTATCCGATGGAGGTCAACCTCGTCGGTGACGCCGCCGACACGCTGCGGGCGCTCATGCCGCTGCTGGAGCGCAAGCAGGACCGCTCCTGGAGCGAGGAGATCGCGTCGAACATCGACCGCTGGTGGCGGATCCTTGACGAACAGGCCAAGCAGCCCGCCGATCCCATCAACCCCCAGCTCGTCTTCCATGAGCTCAGCTCCCGGTTGCCCGACGGGGCCATCCTCACCTCCGACTCCGGCTCGTCGACCGACTGGTGGGCGCGCCATGTCAAGGTCCGCCGCGGCATGATGGCGGCGCTGTCCGGAACGCTGGCGACGATGTGCCCGGCGATCCCGTATGCGCTGGCGGCGAAGTTCGCCTATCCGGACCGGCCGGTGATCGCCGCCATCGGCGACGGCGCCTTCCAGATGCTCGGCGTCAACGGGCTCATCGACATCGCCCATTACGCCAAGCGCTGGTCCGATCAGCGCCTGGTCATCTCGGTGCTCAACAACCGCGACCTCAACCAGGTCACCTGGGAGCAGCGCGTGATGTCCGGCGATCCAAAGCTGGACGCCTCACAGGTCCTGCCCAACTTCGACTATGCCGGCTACGCCCGCCAGCTGGGGCTTCACGGCGTCCGCGTGGAGAAGCCGGAGGACGTCGGCGGCGCCTGGGACGAGGCGCTGGCCGCCGGGCGGCCGGCGCTCATCGAGTTCGTCACCGACCCGGAGGTCCCGCCGCTGCCGCCGCACATCCGCTTTGAGCAGGCCAAGGAGTTCGCGCACGCGATGCTCGGCGGGGACCCGGCAACGCCGCAGATGATCAAGGAATCGATCCGCGGCAAGCTGGCGGAGTTCATGACGCGCTGACGGGCGGCGCCCACGGGCGCTCCCGGCATTCCCGGCGACGGGGCGGCGGCCGGCACCGCCCCCCGTCGGCCCTGTCCGCCGGATTACCGAAGTTCTCGGCGGTTGCGCGAGCGCGAACTCACCGGGTAGGCCAGATCAGGACACACTGATCAAGCGAAGGAGGCCGCTCTGATGCCCAACACCGCCCAATTCATCCTCAACCGCCTCACCGAGTGGGGGATCAAGCGCGTCTACGGATACCCGGGCGATGGGATCAACGGTCTCATGGGCGCCTTCCACGAGGTCGGCGACAAGCTTGAGTTCATCCAGACGCGGCATGAGGAGATCGCCTCCTTTGCCGCCACCGCCCACGCCAAGTTCACCGGCGAGGTCGGCGTGTGCATGGCCACCTCCGGCCCGGGCGCCATCCATCTGCTCAACGGCCTCTACGACGCCAAGCTCGATCATCAGCCGGTGGTGGCGATCGTCGGCCAGCAGAAGCGGATGTCGCTCGGCGCCAACTACCAGCAGGAGGTCGACCTCAACACGCTGTTCAAGGACGTGGCCAGCGAGTACCTGATGACGGTCATGGACCCGACGCAGGCCCGCCATGTCATCGATCGCGCCGTCCGGATCGCCAAGGACTCCCGGCACCCCACCGCCGTCATCATCCCCGAGGACGTTCAGGAGGCCGACTACATGGACCCGCCGCGCGCCCACGGCGCGGTGTATTCCTCGCTGGGCTTCAGCCGG
>DASSZQ010000127.1:0-9696 GCA_035702755.1 Solirubrobacteraceae bacterium
CCACCGCAGCGCCGGGGTGTTCACCGGCGCGTCCCAGTAGCGCAGCAGTTCATCGTCAAGCCGGAGCAGGGTGATCGAGCAGCCCTGCATGTCAAGCGAGGTGATGTAGTTGCCGATGAGGTTGCGCTCAATCGTCAGCCCGTGCTCGGCGGCGATCTTCGCCACCTCGGCATACATCACGTACAGCTCCAACAGCGGCGTGCCGCCCATCCCGTTGACGAACGCCAGCACGCGGTCACCGGACGCGAACGGCAGGTCCTCCAGGATCGGTCCCATCAGGCGCTCGGCGACCTGCGCCGCCGAGCCGATCTTCTCCCGGAACCGTCCCGGCTCCCCATGGATGCCGATGCCGATCTCCACCTCGTCATCGTCGAGCCGAAAGCTCGGCTCTCCGGACGAGGGGTTCACGCACGCGGTCAGCGCCATCCCCATCGACCGGCCGGCGGCGTTCACGCGCCGGCCCAGGTCCGCGACCTCGCCGAGGGAGCGGGCGTCGTCGGCGGCGCCTCCGCAGATCTTCTCCACCAGCACCGTGACGCCCACGCCGCGACGCCCCGCGGTGTACAGCGAGTCCTCGACGGCCACGTCGTCGTTGGTGAGCACCGTCTCAACCTCCATCCCCTCGCCCCGGGCAAGCTCCGCGGCCATGTCGAAGTTCATCACGTCGCCGGTGTAGTTCTTGACGATGTACACGACGCCGGCGCCGCCGTCGACGGCCTTGGAGGCCTCAAGCATCTGGTCCGGAGTGGGGGAGGTGAAGATCTGTCCGGGGCAGGCGCCGTCGAGCATCCCGGGACCGACAAAGCCACCATGCATCGGCTCATGGCCTGAGCCGCCGCCGGAGATGATCGCCACCTTGCCCGCGACCGGCGCGTCGCGGCGGATCACCATCGCCGGGTCATAGGAGACACGCACCCGGTCCGGATGCGCCGCCGCGACGCCGCGCAGGGAGTCGGCGACGGCATCGGCGGGTGAGTTGATGAGCTTCTTCATGGCCCTCCCGGGTGGCGATGGGGAACCGGCAACCGGTCCATTATGTGCCTCGGCCTGATTCGCTATCACCATTTGCATGGACGACCGGTTCGCCGTGCGCCGCACACCGCGCCTGATCCTGCGCCGGCCCACCGAGGCCGACCTGGAGCCGATGGCGCGCATCAGCTGCGATCCGCGGACGAACGAGCACCGGCCGGGAGGGCCACCGACGCCGGCCCAGGGGCGG
Organism: Solirubrobacteraceae bacterium; assembly: GCA_035702755.1. Classification (GTDB taxonomy): domain Bacteria; phylum Actinomycetota; class Thermoleophilia; order Solirubrobacterales; family Solirubrobacteraceae; genus Palsa-465. The sequence continues at coordinate 1,220 of DASSZQ010000127.1, forward strand.
ACGATCGTCCGCAGCTTCCTGGTCGACTGGCGGCGCTATGGGATCGGCTACTGGGTGGTGGAGCGCGACGGGCGCATCGTGGGGATGACCGGCGTCAAGCCGGTTGCGATCTTCGGCCGGTCGTGCTGGAACCTGTACTACCGCTACACGCCGGCGGTGTGGGGTCTGGGCCTGGCCGCGGAGGCTGCCCGCGAGGCCGTCGCCGCCGCCCGCGAGCACACGCCGGGCTGGTCGGTCGTCGTCCGGACGCGGCCGGGCAACGCGCCGGCGACGCGGCTGGCCCGGGCGCTCGGCATGTGCCGGGCCCCGGACCTGGACGGCGACGGGTTCATCGCCTTCGCGCACCCGCCGGACGAGGCGCCCCTCAGCTGACGCCGGTGACGACGGCGCCGGGGATCGCCCGGATCAGGGCCTCCGTCTCGACGGCGAAGACGTCATGGGGGGTGCCGGCCGCCGCCCACACGACGGCGAACCGCCGCAGGGAGTCATCGATGGTGGTGGGCAGTTCGACGTCGTGGCCGAGCGGGGGAATGCCGCCGATCGAGAAGCCGGTCACCTCGCGCACCCGTTCGGCGGACGCCGGGGAGAGACCGAGCCGCCCGGCGTCGACCCGGCGGTCACCCGCGCACAGGACGATGACCGGGGCGTCGTCGCGCAGGAACACGAGCGACTTGACGATCTGGCCCACCTCAACGCCGAGGGCCGCCGCCGCCAGCGGCGCGGTGCGCGCCGAGTCGCTGAGCCGCCGCACGTCGATTCGCAGGCCACGTCGGTGCAGGCGATCGGCCAGGCGAGCCGCGGTGGGGTGCATGGCCAGACAACGTAGCGGCTCTGCGCGGGCGCGCGCCGGCCGGTCAGGACAGCGTCCGGCGGCTTGCCTCCAGGGCGTGCGCGCACGAGGAGAGCGCGGCGCGCACGGTGCGCAGCGTGGCGGCATCAAGCCCGCGCAGCATGTCTGACTCAATCCGATCCATCGCGCGATCGCAGCCCTCCAGCACCTCCAGCCCGCGGGGGGTGACCGAGGCGCGCAGAATGCGCCGGTGGCGGGGATCCGGTCGCCGGCGGATCAGCCGCCGCCGCTCCAGCCCGGAGATGACGACGTTCATCGCCTGGGGCGTGACGAACGCCCAGCGCGCCAGCTGCGCGCTTGACAGGCCGTCGCGGTCGCGCAGGACGCTCAGGGCGACGTACTCGGTCGTCGTGACGCCGTGGGCGCTGACCGCCTCGTCAAGGTGCGCGCGCAGCCGCCGCTCAACCCGGTAGATGAGGTAGCCCACGCGTGGCTCCACCGGTTCCTCATCCACCGAGAGTGGCGCGACCGCTGAGTTCATCCACAGCACCATACCGGTGCGCCCCGCGGAGAAGATGACAGTGTTACTCAACTCAATTGACAAGTAAGTTGATAGCGGTCTAAGCTGCGCGGCACGAGAGTGGAGCGCGGCCGACTGGGGACCGCGCCGCAGCCGAGGGAGAGTTACATGAGCGGACGAGCTTCACGGCGCGTGTTTGGCGTGCTGTCAGTGGCCCTGGTGGTCGCGTGTGCCTTCATGGCGGCCGGGTCGGCCTCGGCCGCACCGGGTCCGGGCCATTTCACCGGCACCCTGCCGGATGGTGCGACGTGGATCGCCGACGTGCCCGCCAACTGGAACGGAACGCTTCTTCTCTACAGCCATGGCTATGGCCCGCTTCTCGCTGCGGACGCTCCGAACCCGCCGACTCCCCAGTCGCCGAACGTGCAGCAGGCTCTTCTGGCGCGCGGATACGCGCTGGCCGGCTCCTCGTATGACCCCAACGGCTCGTGGTGGGCGCTCGGCAGCGCGGTCCGGGACCAGTTCCAGACTCTCGCCATCGTCAAGCGGACGGTCCTGCCCGGCGCGCCCAGTCACGTCTACGCGTTCGGCACGTCGATGGGCGGGCTGATCAGCGCGCTGGAGGACCAGAACTCCAACGGCCGGCTCGACGGCGCCCTGACGACATGCGGGATCGTCGCCGGTGCCAACAACCTCAACCAGTATCAGCTCGACGGTGAGTACGCGATGAGCCAGCTGCTCGCCCCTGGTCAGAACATCCAGCTGACGAACTTCTCGACCACGGCCCCGGGAGCGGGGCCTGATTCGGTGGCCTCCGCCAACGCGCTGCTCGCCCTCGGTCAGACGGCGCAGAAGACCGCGCAGGGCCAGGCGCGCCTGGCGCTGGCGATGGCGTTCCTCAACGTTTCGCCCTGGGGCGGGTCGTCGATCCCCAACATCTACGACTTCCCCGGTCAGGAGCAGGGCCAATACGAGGACTACTTCCTCCCGCCCGGCGGCGGCCTGACGGGGATCCAGTTCATCGTGATGGGGCGCAACCAGATCGAGAAGGCCGCCGGCGGCGAGAGCTCAGGCACCGTGGGTGTCGACTTCGCTCGGCTGCTGCACGAGTCGTCGTATTACCCGGAGGTGCGGGCGCTCTACACGGAGGCGGGGCTCAGCCTCACGGCCGACCTCCTCGACCTGCAGCGCAACGCCAACCTGCATCCTGACCGGCGGGCGTTTCAGTCGCTGAGCGAGACGTCGGTCCCGACGGGTCGCCTCCAGGTCCCGGAGCTTGACCTGCACACGATCTCCGACCAGCTTGTGCCCGTGCAGCAGGAGGCCTACTACCACGCGCTCGTCGAGCGCGCCGGTGACGCCGGGCTGCTGCGCCAGGCGTTCGTGCAGGCCGTCGGGCACTGCAACTTCACCACCGCCGATCTGATCGCCGGGCTCCACGCGCTGGAGCAGCGGGTCGCGACCGGCAGCTGGGGCGACGTTGCCACCGCCGGTCAGCTCAACCAGGCGGCCAACGCGCTCAATCTCGACGGCGGCGACTTCCTCCCGTTCTGGCCGACGCGGCTGACCGGTGCCATCCCGCCGGGGCCGCCGGCGTACGGCGATCATGGCGGGCGAACCCCGTTCCGCCATGACCGGGCGGCGGGACGACGGCGACCGCGCCGGCACGCCGACGGACGGCGCTCCCGGCGGTAGACGCCCGGGCGGCGCCGCTCCGGCCGGCGCCGATATCCGTCCAGTTTCAGTCGCGGAACGTCGACCTTCGGCCGGCCCGCGCCAATGAGGTCGTATGGGGTCGCCGCACCGCCGCTTGCTCTGCCTGCTCATTTGCGCGCTCGTCGCCACCGGGGCGGCGCCGGCCGCGAGCGCGGCGGCCGCCCGCCCCTCGCCGGTCACTGCGCTCACCGGCCTGGCCCCGTCCCGGCTCGCCACCGCCCACGCGTGCCCGGCACCGACACCGGGGGTTGCCACGTGCTTTGCCCAGGTGATCGTCCGCGCCGGCACCCGCACACCGGTCCATCTGCCGCGCCCGGCCCATGCCCGCCCGGCGGCGACGACGGCCGTGTCCGCCGCTTCCCCCGCTCTTGCCGCCGAGCCGGCGGGCGCGCCGGCGCCGATTCCCGGCACCGCGGCCTGGCTGCAGCAGGCGTATGACCTGACCTGGCTGGCAGCGAACGGGAGCCACGACACGGTCGCCATCGTCGACGCCTACGGCGACCCCACCATCGCCTCGGACCTCTCCCAGTTCCGGGCCGCCAATGCGCTGCCGGCGTGCACAACCACCAGCGGCTGTCTGACCATCGTCAACCAGACCGGGGGGACGACCCCGCCGAGCACCGATACGGGGTGGGACACCGAGCAGACGCTGGACGTCGATGCCGTCTCCTCGCTGTGCCCCAACTGTCACCTTCTTCTCGTTCAGGCCAACAGCGCCTCCTGGTCTGATCTGGAAGCCGCCGTTCAGACCGCCAACGCGCTCGGCGCCAAGCAGATCTCGATGAGCTTCGGTGCCGACGGCAGCCCGCTGTCAGGCACCTGGACGTTCCCCGGCGTGGCCTCGCTCGCCGCCGGCGGGGACTACGGCTACCAGGGCGACTGGAACGACACCGTGCCCGCCACCAACCCCGGCGTCACCGCCGTGGGCGGCACCTCGCTCAGCGTCAGCGCTCAGAGCGCCCGCGGCATTGCCGAGTCCACCTGGTCATTGAACGGTGGCTCCGGCACCGGGTCCGGCTGCGATCTCTACGAGTCCAAGCCGTCCTGGCAGACCGACACCGGCTGCACCGGACGCGCCTGGAACGACGTATCGGCCGACGCCGATCCCAACAGCGGCCTGAACATCTATGACACCGGCGACGGAGGCTGGGAGTTCGTCGGCGGGACAAGTCTGGCCACACCGCTGACCGCCGCCTACGAGGCGATCACGGCCGTCAACGGGACCTCGCCCCGGTGGGCGTACTCCGACAGCGCCCGGCTCAACGACATCGTCTCCGGCTCAAGCGGCACATGCACGACGGAGCCGGCGTACGTCTGCAACGCGGGCCCGGGGTACGACGGACCGACCGGCAACGGCTCGATCTCCGGCGCCGTCGTGGCCGGCGGCCCCGGGATCGGCGGCAGCTGGGTCCAGAGCACCGAGCCCGGAGCCGCCGAGGTGGCCGGTGGCGTGTACCCCAACGGTCTGGACACCAGCTACTGGTGGGAATACGGCACGACCACGGCCTACGGCCAGCAGACGACCGCACAGGACATCGGCTCCGGCGCGTCGATCGTCTCCATCCAGGACGTCATCAACAGCCTGACACCCGGGACGACCTACCATTTCCGCCTCGTCGCCGCGAACTCCGACGGCACGTCGTACGGGCCGGATGCGACGTTCACGACAGCCGCCGGCGTCGCCGTCGAGCCGGTCGACGTCACCGCACCATCGGTCGGCGGTGCGCCGGAGCAGGACCAGACGCTGACCGCCAACCCCGGGACGTGGAGCGCCTCGACCAGCTTCAGCTACCAGTGGCAGGCGGCCGGCAGCGCGGGCGGCCCGTTCATCGACATCGCCGGGGCCACCGGTGACCGCTACACGCCCACCGCCGGGGACCTCGGCCGGTACCTGCGGGTGAGCGTCGTGGACGACGACTCCGGCGCCGGCATGACAGCGGCGACGTCGGCGGCGGTCGGACCGGTCGTCATCCCGCCGCCGTCGGCCACCACGGCTCCCAGCATCACCGGGACCGCCACCCAGGGACAGATCCTGACCGCCCAGGACGGCACCTGGACGTTCCCGGGAACCATCGGCTATGCCTGGCAGCGCTCGGTCTCCGGCGCCTGGGCCAACATCTCCGGCGCCACCGGAGCGACGTACACGCTCACCACCGACGACGTCGCCACCCAGGTGCGCGTCATCGTGACCGAGACCAACTCGACGGGGAGCACGGCGGCGCCGTCAGCGAGCGTGGGGCCGGTCGCGGGACTCGTGCCACCGCAGGTCAGCTCCACCGGCCAGCCGGCGCCCGCTCCCACTCCTGCCCCGGCGCCCATCGCGGCGACCACGTCCTCCGGGTCCCCATCTCCGGCGCCCACCTCGCCCGCCGCTGGATCCAGCCCGCCCGCCACCCCGGCCCCGCCTCCGGCCGTCATCGCCGCGCCTGACCTTCGCGGGCAGCCGGTCCTCGGAGGCCGGGCGTGGGTCGTGCCCGGGCGCTACCGGGACACCGCCGGCCAGACCGTGCAGTACTACCGCTGCGCGCCGGGATGCCGCCCGGTTGGCCATCCGGGCGCACCGTCGTACCGCCTCGGACCGCGGGATGTCGGCGCATACATCGCGGCCCGCGTCATCCTCTTGGGACCCGGCGGGGAAACGTCATCCTGGGTGCCCGGCGTGATCGGCCCGGTGACGTCGCCCAACGCCGGTGTCGCCGGGTTGCGCCTGGGGCACCGGGCACTGCTCCGCGGCCGCCGGGCCGGTCCGCTTGCCCGGGCGCAGGAGAGCGGGGCCACGGCGGCCAGTCTCGGCATCTCCAGCCGGGTCCGGATCAGCGTCTCCCGCGCCCGCGTCCGCGTCCGCACCGGAACGGTCATGGTCTGGGCGTGCGTCCTGCGCGGCCGGGAGTTGATCGCCTGTACACCACGGCGCTCCCTGCACCGGCGCCTCGTGCTCAGGGTCTCGCTCGTCAACGGTGAGCGGGTGCAGGTCATCGCCCTGCGGCGAGCCTGAGGCAGCCGCCAGGGGGTGTCGCAGGTTGACCGGGGCTCGGCAGCCCGTCATGCTGCCGCCGCGTGAGCGCGCCCATCGCCTACGACGACGCCAACGGCCTTCAGAGGTTCCTGCGCCGCTTTGCGGCCGGTGGCCTCGGCTCCTGGCTGTTTGCCCGCGTTCTGCACCACATCGACCGCCCCGTGCACCGCCTGACCCGGGGCCGGTACACGTTCGCCAGCCTCGTCTCCGGGATCCCGGTCGTGATGCTCATCACGACCGGTGCCAGAAGCGGGCAGCGGCGGGCGGTGCCGGTTCTCGGCATCCCCATGCCGGAGGGGGTGGCGATCATCGCCTCCAACTTCGGCCAGCGCCGCCATCCGGGCTGGTACTACAACCTGAGAGCGAGACCGGACGCCGAGGTCGTCGTCGACGGCGTGCGCCGGCACGTGCGTGCCGTGGAGGCCGAGGGGGAGCGGCGAGCCGAGATCTGGCGCACCGGGCTGCGCGTGTACCCGGGCTTTGCCCAGTATGAGCGGCGGGCCGCCCATCGCTCCATCGCCGTGTTCGTGCTCGAACCGGCGCCGTAGCCTCGCCGCGTCGCCGGCCTACCCATCAACGCTGCGGTGTTCTGCTGATGCGCTGGTGACTGCCATCCGCTGGTATCACCGACCGACGGTCCTGCGGATGGAGGAGTGGTGGTGACACGCTGGATCTCGTGCCGGGTCGGTCTGACCGCGATCACCGTGGCGGTCGCAGCCTGGCTGCCGGCGCCAGCGTTTGCGGGCTGGCGGTTCACCGGCACCCGGGTCACGAGCATCGCCTACAACCAGGGCATCGCCTTCGATCAGGCGCAGGACTCCTTCTTCTTCGACGGCGTCAGTTCGACGACGAACTCCGGGCTGTACCGAACCAGCCCGGGCCTGTCCTTGCAGGCAGCGCGATTCGCCGTCCTGCCGCCGACGCCTGAGGGCTATAACCATGCCGGTGATCTGACGGTCGGTCCCGGCGCGGGTCCCGGTTCGGCCGACCGCGTGCTCCTGCCGCTGGAGTGCTACTACCCCAGTGCCGGTGGCAACACATGCGGCACCGGGGCGATCGGCGTCGCCGATCCCCGCACCCTGCGCCTGCGCTACTACGTCGATCTCGACCGATCGCAGATCCAGAAGGCGATGTGGGCCGAGGTCAGCCCTGATGGGAACTGGATCTGGACCTCCAGCGGCGCCGACCTGCTGGCGTATCGCTCAAGCGACGTCAACCCGGCGACGGCGGCCCGCCAGCGGGCGGGCACGGCGGGCGGAATCATGGGCGTCGACCTGGGGCCGGTGCTGCCGTCCAGCGAGGTGACCGGCGCGGCGTTCTCCGCCGGACCCAGCCCTGGTACAGCCCGTCTGTTTCTGTCTCTGAACCTGGGGACGACGTTCGAGGTCGTCTCCTATGTGACCGGCACCGGCGCCGGCGGCACGCCGACGCTCGTCTCGCCAACCCCGCAAACCGAGATCACCGTGCCCCAGTCCTTCAGCAACCATGAGCCGGAGGGCCTGGCCGTCACCGCACCGGGCGTCTCCCCGGCTCTGGGCGGGGTGCTGCACTGGCAGATGCTCCCCGCCCTCCCGCTCTGGAGCAGCATCCTCAATTACACGCCGGGCCCGTGATCTCCCCGTTGTGGGGGCCGCGGCGGCCTCTGTGCGCAATCGCACTCAATCTGCGGGTATAGCTGCCGATGACGGTGGCCAATCTGGCCCCACGGAAATGGTGAGCGACGATCGCTGACAGCGCCCCTGCGGGCCGTGTCAGACACCGAACGGCCGACCACCGGACCCGGCCCTAGACTGAGGCGGTGAATCACTGATGAGCAATTACTCCAGCCCCCATACCGACCAGCGGGTCGTCGCCTTCGGCGAGGTTCGCCGGATTGTGGCCGAACACCGCGGCGCCAAGCTGTTCGACGACGAGGCCGACGTCCTGCTCGACGCCGCCAGCGACATGATGCTGGCCGCCAGCAGCGAGCAGGTCGAGGAGGCCCGGGAGATGTTCGAGACGCAGATGGACCGGCTGGAAGCCAGCCGCTGGGCCGAGATGGTCGGCACCGCGGCCCAGCCGGGCACCGCCACCAGGCTCCGCCGCGCGTTTGCCGGATGCGCCCCGCAGGCGTTTCCCCTCGCCGCCTGAGTCCCGCGCCACCGTACGATCACGCCGGTTCGGTGTCCCCGGGCGGCTTGTCGGCTTCAGGCTGCGGTTCGCCGGTGGGGGAGATGGAGGCGGCGCGCTCGCTGGCCGCGATCTCGCGGCCGACCTTCGCCTGATCTCGTAAGCCCGCCTGGCGCGAACTGCTTCGCCCAGGCGCGCGAGGCGCGCGCGCCCGCGGAGACGCACGGGCGCCCGCAGCCCGCTCACGGGCGACCCGGTCACGCTCCTCCGGGTAGGCAAACTGACCCCCAAAACGAACGTCCTCTTGTCAGGTTCGTGGTCGGCCA
>DASSZQ010000165.1:0-4550 GCA_035702755.1 Solirubrobacteraceae bacterium
GGGCTGACGATCACCGGCTGGACGGTCGACAGCCACGACTGGCGGGGCGACAGCGCCGCGTCGATGTTCGCCGCCACCCGCGCCGGCCTGCGCGCCGGGGCGATCGTCCTCGCCCATGACGGGATCGGTCCCGGTGCCCGCCGCAGCGACGCCCGGGAGACGATCGCGTTCATGAAGCTGGTGGCCGGCCATGCCGCCTCTGAGCGGCTCGTGCTGACATCCTTGTCATGAGCGACGTGCAGCGCGCAGGCCAGCCAGATCCGGAGCTCCCGGCGCTTGAAGCGGCGCTGGACGAGGTGACCGCCGGCGCCGCCGCGCGGGACGCCGCGGGACCCCCGGCCCCCTTCCCGGAAGCGGCGATCGCCGCGCTGGAGGCGGCGGGCGCCCTGTGCTGGAATGCGACGCCGGGGTCCTCGCGCCCGCCCGCGGAGCTGGAGCTGCAGCTGGTCCGCCGCGTCGCCGCGGCCGACGGCTCGGTGGGTCGCATCTACGACGGACATCTCAACGCGGTTGAGCGAATCGCGGTGCAGGCGCCGGCCGCGGTGCGCGACCGCGAGCTGCGCGCGGTGCTCGCCGGCGAGCTGCGCGCCGGCGTGTGGGGCGGCGATCCGCTTCCGGGTGAGGGGCCGCCGGCGGCGGTCATCGACGGCGACGGCGGCGAGGTGCTGCGGGGGGTCAAGACGTTCTGCTCCGGAGCCGGCGGGCTGCACCGCGCGCTGGTCCTCGCCCGCGACCAGACGTCGTCGGCGCAGGCGGCCGCCGCTCCCGTGCCCCCGGTGCTTGTCTGGATCGATCTCACCGACGCGCACCGGGTCGAGGTCGACACCGGCTGGTACCGGTCACGCGGCCTGGTGGCGTCGGTCTCCCACCGCGTCGTCTTTCACGATGCGCCGGTGCTCGCCCGCCTCGGCGAGCCGGGGGCGATCGCCCAGCAACCGTGGTTTGGCCGCGACGCGCTGCGGACGGCCGCCAGCTGGGCGGGGATGGCCGACACGGCGGTGGCGGCGGCGACGGCGGCGCTGGGGCAGCGCCCGGGCCGCGGCGACCTGGAGAGCCTGGCGATGGGGCGGATGCTGACCGAACAGCGCACGATCGACGTCTGGCTGGCGGCGGCCGCGCGGGCGATGGATGCGGCGGCGGCGGCGGATCTCGCCGCGGTGTCGGTGCACGCCCGGGCGGCGATTGCGGCGGCCTGCCGCCGGCTGCTCGACGAGGCGGCACGGGGGTGCGGCTCCCACCCCTTCGCCACCGCCGGGGCGCTTGACCGGGCGCGCCGTGACCTTGAGGTGTTCCTGCTCCAGCACCGGCTCGATCCCCTGCTCGCCCGCGCCGGGCGCGCCGTCCTGGAGGGGGAGAGCTGACGATGGCGTTCATGACGCGCGAGGACTTTGAGGCGCGCTACCGGCAGGACCGGGACCCGTGGCAGTACACGAGCAGCCGCTATGAGCACGACAAGTACCGGGCGACGCTGGCAGCGTGCCTCGAGGGCACGTCCGGCCCGGTTGCCGCCGCGCTTGAGCTGGGGAGCTCGATCGGCGTGTTCAGCGCCCTCCTGGCCCCCCACTGCCGCACGCTGGTGACCGTCGACGCCTCGCCGACCGCCGTCGCCGACGCGCGGCACCGGCTCCGGGGACGGGCGGTGGAGACGATCGTCGGCGCGATCCCGCAGGACGTCCCCCGCCGTCCCTACGAGCTCGTCGTCGCCTCCGAGATCCTCTACTACCTGACGCCGGCCGAGCTTGACGACACGCTGGAGCTGCTGCGCGACTGCACCGCGCCCGGCGCCCGGCTGGTGGCCGTCCACTGGCGCCCGCCCGGCCCGGAGCGTCCCTTCGACGCCGCCGCGGTGCACAACCGGCTGCGCGCCGCACCCTGGCTGGCCGTGATGCGGACCGGCGGGACCGCCGAGTACCTCCTCGATGTCCTGGAGCGGCGATGAGCGACGCGTTCTCGCTGCTTGTCATCGGCGGTGGACCCGCCGGCCTCGCCGCGGTGCGCGCCTTCCGGGAGGCGGGCGGCGCAGGTCCCGTGGCTATCGTCGCCGACGAGCGGCGCATGCCCTACCGGCGCCCGCCGCTGACCAAGGAGCTGATGCGCGACGAGATCTCAGAGGACGAGCTGCCCCTTGAGGATGAGGAGTGGCTGTCACGGCAGCGGGTCGCGCTCGTCGGCGGCCGGGCGGTGGCGCTGGCGGCTGGGGAGCATGAGGTGATCCTCTCCGGGGGCCGGACGCTCACCTACGATCGCTGCGTGATCGCCACCGGCGCCGAACCCAAGCGCCTGCCCGTGCCCGGCAGTGACGATCCCGCGGTGAGCGTGGTGCGCTCGCTTGACGACCTGCGCGAGCTCAAGCGCCGCCTGCGCTTCGGCGCCGAGGTCATCGTCATCGGCTCCGGGTTCATCGGCTGTGAGATCGCGGCGTCGCTGCGCCGGCGCGAGCACCGGGTCACGCTCGTCTCCGACGAGCCCGCCCCCAACGCGCGGCGGCTCGGCTCCCGGGCCGGGAGCGAGATCGCGCGGTGGCTGGCGCAGGAGGGCGTGGAGCTGCGCCTTGACGCCGCCGTCGAGGCGATCGAGCGCCGCGGCCACCAGCTCCACGTGCACCTGAGATCCGGAGAGGTGGCGGCGCCGGTCGTTGTCATGGCCGTCGGCGTGACGCCGCGCAGCGAGCTGGTGACGGGCGCCGTGGAGCTCCACCACGGGGCGATCCCGGTCGACAGCAGCCTGCGCACCGCCCTGCCGGACGTGCTCGCCGCCGGCGACGTGTGCTGCGCCCACAACGATGCCGCCGGCCGCGCGCTGCGCGTCGAGCACTGGGGCGATGCGCTCGGTCAGGGCGCGGTCGCCGGCCGGAGCGCGGCCGGGGTCGCCGCCGGCTGGGACGACGTTCCCGGCTTCTGGTCGGTGGTGGGCCCGCGGACGCTGAAGTACGCGGCGTGGGGGGACGGCTATGACGAGGAGCGCTTTGAGCCCGGCGCCGACGGTGCCTTCACCGCCTGGTACGGCCGCGAGGGCGCCGTCGTCGGCGTGCTCGCCCACAACCGCGACGAGGACTACGAGCACGGCCGCGAACGGATTGCGGAGGGAGCCGCGTGGAGCTAGCTGCCGTCGTCGTCATCCCCGCCCGCGACGAGGAGCAGCGGATCGGCGCCTGCCTGCGGGCGCTCGCCGGCCAGACCGTGGGAGCGGAGGCGTTTGAGACGATCGTGGTGCTTGATGCCTGCCGCGACCGGACGGCGGACGTCGTTGACGCGGTGCGCGAGGCCAGCCGCCTTGCTGTCACCGTCATCGACGGCCCCGGGACCGGCGCGGGCGCCGCCCGGCGGGCCGGGATGGACGTGGCCTGTGAGCGGCTGATGAGTGCCGGACGTCCGCTGGGGCTGATCGCCTGCACCGATGCCGATTCGCGACCGGCCCCGGATTGGCTGGAGCGACAGCTGGCGCATGTCGCCGCCGGGGCACGGGCGATCGCGGGGCTGATCGAGCTTGACGAGGACGAGGCCCGGGATCTGCCCCCCGGCGTCCGCGAGCGCCGGGAGCGCGACGCCGTGTCCCGGCTGCGGCGCGTGCGCGGCTCGGAGCCGGACGCGGCCCACCACCACTTCGCCGGCGCATCGATCGGCGTGACGGCGGCCACGTACAGCGAGGTCGGTGGCATCGAGCCGCTGGCCGCGCTGGAGGACGCCGGGTTCGCGGCCCGGCTGGCGCGCCACAACGTGCCCATCCTGCGCGCCTCCGACGTCCGCGTGCGCACGTCGGCGCGCTCTGACGGCCGGGTGGCCCGCGGGCTGTCGGTCGACCTGGCGGTCTCCGGGTGGTTTGAGCGTCGCCGCTACCGGGCCGGCGACTTCCCCCCGCAACGCCTGCAGGCGGCGAAGGGGAGCGTCTCGGTCAGCGTGATCATTCCCACCAAGGAGTGCGCCGACACGATCGGCGGCGTGCTGCGGGACGCCGTGGGCCCGGTCGTGGCCGAGGGGCTCGTCGACGAGGTCATCGTCATCGACGCCGGATCCGGGGACGGCACCGTGCAGGCGGCCGCCGGCGCCGGGGCGCGCGTGCTCCTGCAGGACGAGATCCGCGCCGATCTGGGGCCCGCCCTCGGCAAGGGGGACGCGATGTGGCGCGCGCTGCAGGTGACCTCCGGCGACATCGTCTGCTTTCTGGACGGCGACACCGGTGATCCGTCACCCAGCCATCTTCGCGGGCTGCTGGGGCCGCTGCTGTGCGATCCGACGGTTGAGCTGGTCAAGGGGACGTTCGAGCGCCCGCTGCGCGCCGGTGACGTCAGCCTCCCGCATGAGGGCGGGCGCGTCACCGAGCTGATGGCGCGCCCGTTGCTCAACCTGTACGAGCCGCTGCTGGCCGGTTTCTCACAGCCGCTGGCCGGGGAGTTCGCGGGGCGCCGCCCCCTGTTTGAGGCGATCCCGTTCCCGGTCGGCTACGGCGTGGAGATCGCGGTGCTGATCGACGCGCTGCGGATCGCCGGACTCGATGCGCTCGCGGAATGCCACCTGGGGACGCGCCAGAATCGCCATCAGCCGCTGCGGGCG
>DASSZQ010000277.1:0-16314 GCA_035702755.1 Solirubrobacteraceae bacterium
CCGTCCAAGCGCAACCCCCCGTGCGCCGGCGGGCATACTGAGCCGGTGGATGGTGTCGTGACAGACCGCCTTGGGGAGCTTGTGGGTCGCGGTGGCGTGTGCGTGCTGTCGGGCGCCGGTCTGTCAACAGAATCAGGGATCCCGGACTATCGCGGTCCCAGCGGCGCGCTGCGGGCCCGGCTGCCGATGACGATCGCCGAGTTCCGCGGGTCGCCGGAGGCTCGTCGGCGCTACTGGGCCCGGGCTCACATCGGCTGGCGGCGGATTGCAGCCGCGCGGCCCAATGCCGGGCACCGGGCGGTCGCCAGGCTGCAGCATGCGGGCCTGCTGCGCGGGATCATCACGCAGAACGTCGACGGTCTGCATCAGGCCGGTGGCGCCCGGGACGTCGTGGAGTTGCATGGAACGCTGGGCCGTGTCGTGTGCCTGGAGTGCGGCGCGCGCCGCACCCGGGAGGCGCTTGATCAGCGGCTGCGTGCCGCCAACCCCGCTCTGGACTGGGACGAGGTTTCGCTGAGCAACCCTGACGGAGACGCTGAGCTCGCCGACGAGCAGGTCGCGAGGTTCCGGCTTGTGGGCTGCGAGTGCTGCGGCGCCGATCTGCTGAAGCCGGACGTCGTGTTCTTCGGCGAGAACGTGCCGCGGTCCCGGGTGCAGCGGTGCTTTGAGCTCGTGGATGGCTCAGCCTGTCTGCTTGTGCTCGGGTCTTCGCTCGCCGTGATGTCAGGGCTGCGGTTCGTCCACCGGGCGCGGGAGGCCCAGATCCCGGTGGCAATCGTCAACCGGGGCGCGACTCGTGCCGACCCGCTCGCCGACATCAAGGTCGACGCCGCGCTCGGCGCCGTCCTGCCCGCGCTGGCCGACGCCCGCCCGTAGCCCGGCCGGCGCGCACCGGCACGCTGCCGCCTGCCGATGTTTTTTTTTGGCGGCGGGGTTGACAACCCGCGCGGACGGCCTATTGGGGGAATCAGAGAGGTTTGACATAACCAAGCGGCTCATCAAACGGGTGGAGGCCCGGAGCCCATCGCGCGCGGGGTGGCCTGATGTTCTGAGGTCCCCACCGCCTTCGGCAAGGCCCCGTTGCTCCAGGTCTCCACCACCCTCTCTGCCTCTCGCCGCAATCCGGGTGCCTGGAAAAGGAGGTGAAGGCTTCGTATGTCTGTTCGTCGTCGGTGGCGGATCGGCTGGATGCGGCGGGTGGTGAACTCGCCGGCACACCGCGCGATCGTCTTGCCCCGGGTCCGGCCCGCCGCCTGATGCCTGGCGTCCAGGGCGCGCGCCCGGGAGTCCGGCGTGGATAACCGGCTCGCGCCCGTCCCGGTCGCGCAGTTGGTGGTGGCCGCGGGCGGCGGTCTCGCCGGGCCTAGGATCGAGCTCGACGAGATGGTCAACGAGTCCGGTCACATCACTTCTGAGGAGAGCCATCGGCTGCAGACGGAGTCCCGCGACGCGCGCGCGCTCGATCAGCAGCTTGCCGGCGAGCTGCGCCACCGCCGGCTCGGCGGTGAGACGAGCTCAGCGGGCTACCTGCGCGAACTCGGCGACCGGCCACGGCTTCCCAGCTCAGTCGAGCGGCGGCTCGTAGCGGCGGCGCGGGCGGGCGACCGCCGCGCGCGGGAGGAGCTCGTCGAGGCGTTCCTGCCGTTGATCGCCAGTGTCGCGCGCGTCTACCGCGGATCGCCGGCGATCACCCGTGTGGAGCTGATGCAGGAGGGCGTCGTTGGGCTGTTGCGGGCCCTGGAGCGCTACGACCCGTCGTTGGGTGTGCCCTTCTGGGGGTATGCGGCGTGGTGGGTGCGGCACGCGATGCAGCAGCTTGTCGCTGAGCTCACCCGTCCGATGGTCCTGTCCGATCGCGCGCTGAGACAGCTCTCCCAACTCAAACGAGCCCACGGCGAGTATCTGACCGAGCACGGCCGGGAGCCGAGCGGAAGCGAGCTGGCCGACCGCACCGGTTTGTCGCACGCGCAGGTCGCGGAGATGCTGGCGTTGGAGCGCGTGCCCCAGTCCATGGACGAACCGGTGCAGGGCGCCGAGGGGGACGTGGGGGCATTCGGGGAGCTACTCGCAGATCCGCTCGCTGACGATGCGTATGAGGACCTGCTCGATCACGCGGAGATCGAACAGATCCGCGCGCTGCTGGGCAGCCTCAACGACCGGGAGCGGATGGTTCTCCGCGCCCGCTACGGGCTGGGCGGTCCGGAGGAATCTCTGCGTGACATCGGCGAGCGCATCGGTCTGAGCGGCGAAAGAGTCCGGCAGATCGAGCAGCGCGCTTTGGGCAAGCTTCGCGCCGCTGCCACTCGCGACGGGCGCGGCTGACCGACAGGCGCGGACTCGTGGGGTTGACGGTCGGTCCAAGGCGGCCTATTGGCAGGGGTGAAGACGTTTCGCAGCTGGAGGTGATCCCGTGCACGTACTCCCTCGTCCCGATCCTCGGCCCGCCGTGGCGATGGCAGCAGCCTCCGCGGCGCTGGCAGGTGTGCTCACGCTGCTCGCGGCGGGCACGCTCAGTGATTTCGGATAGCGCGGGCAGGACCGATGGAAACTGCGATCGCCGGTGATGATTGGGGGCGGCCAGGTCGACCGTGGCGCCGAGCTGGGTGTCCCGCGCACGGAGTCCGCGCCGGATATCCGCCGCGCGTACCCGCGTGCTGCCCCCCAGCGTCCGCTCCGTCTCACCCCAGGTCCCGGCGGGTCCGAGCGCTTCGCCGCGGCTGCCCCCGCCCGCCGGGCGCGCCCTGATCCACGCGACGGTGTTAGCGGGCGGGGTTAGTGGCTTGTGAGGTGGATGACGCCCACGCTGTGGAGACCGTCAAGCATGAGTTGCACCGCCAGCGCGGCCAGGAGGACACCGAAGATCTTCTCGGTCACCAGCATGCGACTCTCGTCGAGATGATCGCTGACCCGGTTGGCCCAGCGGAATACGACCACGTCCAGCGCCAACACAACGCCCAGCAAGACCACCACCATGACGAAGACCGACGCCGAATCAGCCTCGGCCGATAGCGTCACAAGGGTCACGATGCCCGCCGGATTGAGCAGGTATGGCACCGCCAGTGGAAACACCGCGATCCTCATCGGATCGCGGCCCTTTATCGCCTTACTCTCCTGCGGATCGCCTGTGCCGAGCACCATCGTCACCGCGATGATCGCCAGGATGAGCCCGCCGGCGATCGACAGCGAGCCGGTGGAGAAGTGAAGCAACCGCGATAGCAGCTCGCCGACCCCGACGAGAATCAGCGCGACCACACCGGCGGTGGTGAGCATCTTGCGCACAACCTGGGCCTTTGTTGCGCTGTCGATCGCGGTGGTGACCTCCAGAAACGGCACCAGCGCCAGCTTCGGCCCGATCCCAATCAACAGGAGCAGGAACGTGTCGATGACCAGCTCGATGTCAACCGTCGTGTGATTCACGGCTCCGCCACCCTCGTTCGGCAGAAGACTAACCTGTGCGCCAAGCCGCTCTACTGGGCGCGACTGGCAGGCCCCGGCAGGCGATAGGACGGCTACTACCGCGCCCTGGTGATTGGGCCCGCGCGGCCGGGTTCGACGAGGAAGCCGAGATGCACCTCGGTGCCGACCGGCACGTCGTCGGCGAACTCAAACTCATCGCCGGCGCCCGCCATCAGTCCGACGCCGAGGCCCAGGCCGGGCTGCCGAGCCGGCGTTTCGTGACCGCAGCCGTCGTCGGCGATCGTTATCCGGAGCACGCCTGAGATGACGGAGGCGCTGACGCGGATCGGTCCCGGGGTATCGCGGTAGGCGTGCTGGACCGCCTTCGAGACCGCCTCAGAGACGGCGAGGCGGACCGCATCCAACTGGTCGGCCCGCGACGCGGTGCGGTGCGGTGCGGTCCGAGACGGTCAACTTCGAATGGGGTCGGGCATCGCTTCTTCCGGTCCTCTCACGGGAGCTGGGGCCCCCGCTCGATACCCCGCCACCGGCGCCTGTCACGCTACCAAGCGAAATGTAGGACGAGATGCGGCTTCCCGCAAATCCGCTTCGGCAGGCCAGGTTGCGAACCAACAGGCGCACGACCGCGGCTGACTGGGTTGGCACAGCACGCTTGTTCGGCCTCAGGTCATGCGCGTAGTATCCGGTCGTCAGCATGAGCGGCATGCAATTCACGGTGGACGTCTTCCGCGACGGCGCCGCAGTTGTGGTGGCGCCCAGAGGGGAGCTTGACCTGGCGACGGTCAACCAACTCCGCAACGAGTTGGCCCGGCATGCGAGCGCGCCCGTGCTGGTCCTGGACCTCCGCGGGCTGACGTTCATGGACAGCTCCGGTGTGGCCCTCGTGCTCGAACAGCAGCGCAGCGCCGAGGCCGCGGGCAGCGACTTTCGCCTGGTCCCCGGCCCCCGCGCGGTGCAGCGACTCTTCGAAATGACAAAGCTGGCGCGGCACCTGCACTGGACCACCGTTGAGTCGGCGGGCGCCGGCGAGACCGGCGCCGAGGCGCAGAGCCACACCCCGGCGGTCGCGCCGTCGCCGCCCGACACCCGCACCTGGGGGTAGGGTCATCGCCGAGGGTGACCGGTTTGCGCTCCTGGCCGCGGTGGCCGAGGTGGCGGACGGGCGCCTCACGCTGGAGCAGACGGCAATGCGGGTATGTGAGCTTGTCGTTTCGGCGTTCGCTGACGTGTGTGTCCTCGACGTCGTCCACGACGGCGGCCTGCGCCGGCTGGCGGTGAGGCTTGCCGCCCCCGACGGCGACGAGTTGGAGCCACGCCTTCGCGCCCGCCCGCTGCCGACCGCCGACGAGCCGGGAGTCGGTGCTGCCGTGCGTCAGGGGGCCTCGCAGTTCCTGCCGGCCTTCCCAGACGACGTCCTGCGGGCGATGGCCAAGGATGAGGATGATCTCGCGCTGCTCCAGGCTCTGCGCGCCCGCGCCGGCATCGTCATCCCGCTGAACGCGCGCGGCCGCACCCTGGGCGCGCTGACCTTGATAGTGACCGAGCACTCCGGCCGGACCTACAGCTCCAGTGACGTTGCCTTCTTCGAGGTGTTCGCCGGCCGGGTCGCGCTCGCGCTTGATAACGCCGGCCTGTTCGTCGAACTGCAGACGATGGAGGCGCAGCTGAGCGTGGCGCTCGGCGGCCTCACCGAGGCAGTGACCATTCTCAACGCCCACGGCAACCTCATCTATGTCAATGAGGCCGCCGCGCAGATGATGGGGCTGACCACCGCCGCCGAGGCGCTCAGCCGAACGTCCGAAGAGCTCGTCAGCGGTGATGACTACTACCATGAGGACGGCACCGCTCTTGACCCTGGCCAGTTCCCGGGACGACGGCTGCTCAGGGGGGCTGAGCCCACGCCGCTGGTCATGCGCGTCGTCGACCGGCGGACCGGCGAGCAGCGCTGGCGAAAAGCCAGTGCGTCTGCTGTACGCGCCAGCGACGGGCGCCTGACGATGGTCGTCAATGTCGTGGCGGACATCACCGCTGAAAAGCGCGCGGAGCTGGCCCAGCGCCTGCTCGCGCACGCCGGAGAACTGTTCAGTTCGTCCCTTGATCTCAACGAGCGCCTCCAGCAGGTCGTTGACCTATGCGTCCCTGAACTCGCCGACTGGTGCACGCTGCGCCTCGTCGATGAAGAACGCCGGTACCTGGACTCGGTGGCGGTCGCGCATGTCGATCCCCAGCGGGTTGCGCTCGTTCGCGACACGCGCGAGCGTTATCGCGTCGCGTTGGATGATGCCGGTGTGATCCCGGAGACCTTCCGAACCGGAGAGGCGTTGTGCGTCAACGGCATCACCGACGAGATGCTGGTGGCGACGGCCCGGGACCCGGAGCATCTGGAGGTGATGCGCAAGCTCGCGCCGTACGCCACCCTCGTTCTCCCGCTGACCGTGCAGGGCAGGTCCGCCGGCATCTTGACGCTCGTCAGCGCGGAGTCCCGGCGAAGCTTCGACGAGCAGGACGTCGAGCTGGCAACGGAGCTCGCCCGTCGCGCCGCTGTCGCGGTGGAGAACGCGCGGCTCTACACCGAGCGCTCCCGTATCGCCGGGACCCTTCAAGACAGTCTGCTCCCTGACCCCCTGCCGCCCATGCCCGGCTGGGCGGCCGCCAGCTTGTATCGGCCGGCCGGGCAGGAGGACCGTGTCGGCGGTGACTTCTACGAGGCCATGCCGCTCGGTGAGGGCAGCTGGCTGCTGGTCGTCGGCGACGTCACCGGGCGCGGTGCGGCCGCGGCGTCGCTCACGGCGATGATGCGCCACACCCTCCGGGCCATCGCCACGTTCACCGGCTCGGCCACCCAGGCCCTGGACAAGCTCAACCGCGACCTCGTCGCCCGTCCGCAGATATCGCTGTGCACAGCGGTGTGCGTCGTGCTCACCGAGCGCGCGGGCGCCCCCACGGCCGACATCATCTGTGCCGGACACCCGCTCCCCGTCCTGGTGCGCAACGGCGACGCTCGCTATGTCGGCGACTACGGACCGATGCTCGGCGCCTACGCCGACGAGCGCTTCGAGCCTCAGAGGCTGGCCATCGAGCCCGGCGACATTCTCATCCTCTACAGCGACGGCGTGCTCGACGCCGTCGGAACCCGCGAGCGGTTCGAGGCCGAGCGCCTTCAGCGCACAGTCACGGCCTCCACCGGCGCCGCCGACGCGGTGCACCGTATCGAAACGGCGCTCGCCGATTTCCAGGTCGGCGCCGAGCATGACGATACCGCCGTCCTCGCCGTTGAACGACTCGGAGCCCGCGAGCCGGTGGACGGCACTGCTGGGCGGCTCCAACCGGAGCCGGCAGCCGCCCGCCCCGGGGACTGAAAGGAATGCGTATGGACGGCTACGCGGTAGCCCATGTCGACGAGATCGAGGAGCTGGACGACGGCCGCGCGCCGATGCGCGCGGTGCGCCACCACTTCGGCATCACGTCGTTCGGTGTCAACGCCTGGGTGGCCCGTGAGGCGGGAGCTCCGATCATCAACGAGCACGACGAGTCCGAGCCCGATGGCAACGAGGAGCTGTACCTGGTGCTACGCGGGCGTGCCGCCTTCGAGGTCGATGGTGAGCTGTTCGACGCGCCCGCGGGGACGTTTGTCTTCGTTCGCCCCGGGGTCAAACGGACCGCGGTCGGACAGGAGCCTGACACCACGATCATCACGGTGGGCGGTGTTCCTGGAAAGCCGTACGAGCCCGGAGGCTGGGAGCTGTTTGCGCCGCTGCGGCCACTTTACGAGGCGGGGGATTACGCCGAGGCGGCGGATCGAGGACGCGAGCTGCTGGCGGCCGCCCCCCCGTACGCAGACCTGTTCTACAACGTCGCGTGCTGCGAAAGCCTCGCCGGGCAGAAGGACGAGGCCATCGCGCACCTTCGGCGGGCGATCGAACTCTCCGACCGGACCCGCCCGCACCTTGACGTCGATTCCGACCTTGATCCGATCCGCCACGACCCCGCCTTCAGGAAGCTGCTCGCAGAGTGACGTCGGCCACCGTCCATAATCCTGTGCTGCGCAGCGGCCGTCACTCGAACGCGGCGACCGCGCTGCGGGTGACCTCTACCTGGGCGCCGCGGGCCACCTGACGTCGCCGACGGCGTGATCCGCGGGCGGTGAACCGGGCGAGTGTGGCGTGGCCTTTGGTGCCGTCCACGGTCACAGCGCGGATCGCGATCAGCACTCGGCTGTTTGGCCTCAGCAGTTGGGCGACCGTCTTCGATACGAGCCGGGGGATGACCGCGATGCCGTAAAGGGTGATGCGCGTCTTGCCGGTGATCGTCAGGGTGATCAGGTATTGGCTGGCGTGGGCTGCGGGTCGCCAGGCGACTGTGAAGGCTCGGTGGGTCAGGCGCGGGCTGATATGCGAGACGCGTGCCGGCGTGAGCGCAGCGATCGCGGCCGTGGTGGAAGGTCCAGGGTTGCCGGTTGGATCGAGCGCGAACACGCTGATGCTTGCGGCGCCCCCAGGCTCGACCGGCAGGACTCGCACACGCCGCTGGGCGGAGTTGAGCGAGAACGCGAGCCGGCGGCCGTCGCTGAGCCGGGCGCTGACGAGATAGCCGTGCGCGCCGGGGACGGCGCGCCAGCTGACGAGGAGGCTACGGCGTTGGCGACTGATGCGCAGGTGCGCGACCTTGCCTGGCTTTGGCATTGGCGGGGCGGCATAGCGACCGACGGCCACGGTTTCACGCGGCACCCCTGAGAGCGCCACGATCGCGACGATTTCGCGGCTGCCGCCGCGCGCGGGCGCGGGCGTGAACCGCAGCGAGCCGCGGTTCGCATGCGCCCGCCCAAGGATGTGAAACACACCGTCGGCACGCTCGGCGAACGTGACGGATTGACCGGCGCGCGGGCGGATGCGGTAGTGGAGCGTCAGCGACCGCCGGTGGCCAGAGACGGTGGTTGAGATCCGTGCCGGCGGTAGCCCGTCGGCGTAGGAGATGCCGGTGATCGTCGGCGAGCCGGTCAATGGGGTCACCGTCCAGCGGCCCTGTGCCGGCCGCCGGATCGCGATGAGCGTCTGATCAAGCTTGGGCTCTGGCCAGATCACGAGCCGGCGTGAGACGAACGCCTGTCCCGGCCGCAGCTCGCCTGCCCCCGCTCCACGCGGGCCGCGGAGGGCAACCTGCGGCGGGCCGCCACTGCCGGTGACCCAGATCGATGCGCTCGGGAGCCCTGACGGGAGGTCGACCCCCTGCGCGCTTGCGGCCCGGGCCCTCTGCGCAGCGGCTCCTCGCACGACGACGTGCAGCGGCCCGAGGTCGCAGCTGAACGGCCCCAGGATCTGCGGCGTCCCGCCCCACTGGTAGCTGAACCCGCCGGTGATCGTCTGCCCGGCGGCCGTGATGCTGCCGCACGCGCCGATGCCGTTGCTTGACACCTCGCCGTTGATCCCTGGGCAGACCGAGCCGACGACCGGGAAGTCGGCGCATGCCGTGAGCGAACCGGAGACGTCGTACCGGCCGCTTGAGGTGTCCAGCGCCCCCTTGACACCGCCGGTGACGCTGACGACATCGAGTAGGTTGAGCGGGCCGAGGTTGCCGGCGAACTCGAAATACGAGGGAGAGATGTAGAACACGTAGCCGCTGGCGAGCGGGGTGTTGCCGAGCGCCGTGTTCAGCGTCACGGTTCCAGAGACGCCGGCGGCGAAGCTGGTGATCGGATCGGCGTGCGTGTCGGTTTGGAGCGCGTTGACGCCTGGGAGCGCGCCGGGTTGGTATCTGTAGGGCTCGTTTGCGTCGGCGTTGACGACCAGCACGCCGCCGTGGATCGTGACCACCCCGCCCGCGATCGTCACAGTGGCGTCGCCGGTGAACGTTGTCGGGTGCAGGGCGAAGGTCACTCCCAGCTCGGCGAGGTTCACGCCGGTGAACAGCGGTGCGCCAGGGGGCGGCAGGTTGAGCTGCGCGCCCCCGTAGTCGAACGACCCGTTCCCGTGGATCCCGAACCCAAGGGTGGGCGGTGGCGGCGCGGCGTGCAGTGTGTACCCGCCCAGCTCGAGGTCGCCGCCGCCGGTCCACAGGTCGCTTGCCGGGTCGTAGTCCAGGAACGCGTGCTGGATGTGCAGGCCGCCCAGATACAGATCGGGAACGGTCAGGTGAACCGACTGCGCCGATGGATCGGCGGGCGCGAGCGGACGGCGCAGGGACATGAAATGGATCGGCGGGCACGGCGGGTGGATCTGGCAGGGGTTGGCGCTCGGCCCGCCGAGTACCTGCCCGGCGCCGGTCGTGCCTGTCGTCACGTCGGCGCCCGAGACGTCGTAGTCGAGTTCTCCGGTCGGTGGCCCACCCGCGCTCGGCGCAACCGAGAACGCACCCGGCAGCGGCAGGTACGCGGCGACGTGGGCTGACGGAGTGGTGGTGGTCGACGAGCTGGCCCGGGTGGTGATCCAGATGTCCCCGCCGGTGATCCCCTGGTGGCCGAACGCCGGTCCCTGAGGGCTCGGCCCAAAGCTGCCCAGGTGCCCGCTGCTCATATCCCACACAAAGGGGGTCGCGCCCAGATCAACCCGTCCAACCGTGGCGAGTGGCGCGTCCTTCGCGGTGGAGGTCGGAACCTGGATGTCGTACAGGCCGTGTCCGCCGGCCACCTCAAGGCTGCCGTCGGTGCCGACCACAAGCTCAGGCGGAGAGCTCTGGTCGACGGGCACGAGGTAGACGCCGTTGACGTTCACCGGTCCGAACGTCCCGAAATGCTCGACGTAACGGCTCCCCGATCCCGGCTGCGGGTCACCCGCGTACTGCCAGCACCCCTGGGTGGTCAGCTCGAAGATGTCGTTGTCCGCCCCGCCGAAGCGAAGCGTCTGGCTGAACGCTCCCGTCTGCTGACCAGCCGGTCCGACAACCGGCGCGGGATCCGCGAGCGCGTAGTCGATCCCCACCACCCCAAGGCCTTCCCATGAGCCTGGCGGGCTCGGACAGCTCGACTGAGGCGGCGGGGGCGGTGCGCCCTGGCCGACGCTCGCCGAGGTGTTCACGCTCACGCGGCTGCCGCCCGCGTCGGCGACCGTAACGGTGAGGAAGTAGTCGTTTGCGCGCGCGTACGTGTGCGAGGCGGTCACCGCGAAGCCGCCCGGGGTCCCGAGAACCGGGCGCACCGTGCCCGCCGACGCTGCCGTTCCATCGCCCCAGTCGATCGTGGCTGTGTAGTCGCTCGCCGTTCCGCCGGGATCGCCGTCGGCGAACGTCGCCACCGTGCCGGCGAACTGCTGGCCGGCGGTTGCGCTGATTCCCACCGCCGTGACGCTCAGAGCGGCGTCCGTTACCTGAACGGTGAACGCGGCTGAGAACGGGTACGCCGTGCCGGTGTCCACGTTGCAGGTCCAGCTTCCGCTGACCGACGCGTCGTATGTCCCCTCCTCCGCGTAGGTGTGCGAGCCTGAGATCACAAGCTCACCGCCGCTCGGCGAGCTCAACGTGGCCGGGGAGGTCGAGCCGTCCCCCCAACTGACCGTCGCGCTCGCGCGATTGGCATCCGTGAACTGCGAGCACTGACCGACGGTCACGGTCGCGACCTGTCCTGTGAACTGCTGGCCCTCGGTCGCCTGAACCGTCGCGCCGCCCTGCGCCCGCGCGACCAGCACACCACAAGCACCAAAACCCGCGGCCAGCCCAACGAGCACCATGAGCAACCCCCCGGTACGCCCCCGCCACGCACCGGTCATCAGCGTCCTGACCTCCCGGATCGGCTCCGTGCTCATCTCCTCAGCGCTGCTCAGTCTCAGGATGGTGGACCCGCGCGGTCCAGAGCTGCCGCACGGGCGCAGCGGCGCGGGATCGTAACCCTCAAGAGCGCAACGTGTCAATCCGATCCGCGACTGCTGCTTCTCGGTGGCGGCCACCACCACTTCGATTGCTTGAGCGGGCATTGCCGCAGCCGGGCACAGACCGCGTCCTGGGCGGTTTTGGGTGACCACTGAGCGCAGATCGGTAGACGATCCGGTTGCGGCGAGCCGGTGATCGCTGACGCTACGGTCATGGGCACGCCGCGGTCGATCGCTTCCTCAGGGCCGATGGGAGAGCACGAGGCCATGGGAGAGCACGAGGCCACGGCGGGCTCTGGGGCCGACCGGCCGCCGGTGACCCGGCTCCTCACTGCCGGGGCGAAGGGAGCGGGGCGCGTGGCCCACGCCGCCGGAGTGGACCGGGCTCTTGACCAGGCGATGGAGGAGGCGATCGTCCGGGCACTGCGAAGCCCCGCGGTCATCCGAGCGCTCGAGCGGGCGCTCGGGAGCGAGGGGGCCACGGGGCAGTGGGACGAGGAAGAGGTCGCGCAACTCGCGCGGCGGGTTCTCGCCTCTGAGGTCGCCCAGCATCTCTGGATGGAGGTCCTTGAGAGCGAGCAGGCTCAGATGCTTGTGGAGCGGATCGCCGGCGCGCCGGAGATTCGCGAGGCGATCGCCTCCCAGAGCGCAGGTCTTGTCACCGACATCGGCGTGCGCCTGACGATCGTCACCGAAGAGCTGGACGACGCGCTCGAGCGGGTCACGCGTCCGGGCGCCGGCCATACCGAAAGCGACCGCGCCGGGCTCGCCACTCGGTTTGTGGCGGCGGCTATCGACCTCTCCCTGCTGTTCGCCGGCTATTCGCTGGTCTCCGGGGTCCTGGCCTCCCTCGCCGCGGCCTTCTTCGGAACAAACCGCTCGACCAGTGCCATCATCATCCTCGCCCTGCTGGGCTTGGTGGTGGGAGGGGGAATCTTCGCCGCCTTCTGGGCCCTGGCCGGGCAGACCCCGGGGATGCGCTTTCTGGCCATCCGCCTCATCCACAACGGCCGGCGGGAGGTTCCCTTCGGTTGCGCACTGAGGCGGGTGCTGGCGGTGATCGTGAGCGTTATCCCGTTGGGCCTTGGCTATCTCGCCGTCATGCGCGATCCGCAACGGCGGTCCTGGGCTGATCGGATGACCGGCACCGCGGTGATCTACGACGTCGTCAGACGCGCCGCGCCCCACGCCGGCGCCGCCCCGGCGTCCGCGGCAGCCGCTCGCCACCGGCATCGCGACGCCGAGGGCACCGCCGACCACGTCGGCTGACGGCCCGCAGGTCCGGCGGCACTCGAGAGAGACCGGACGACGGGTCTCGGACACGCGTCGGTCAGGTCGGTCACGACGTCGGTGTGGCGTCGGTGACCGCCGCCTTATTGGTGTCCGTGGACGCCCGGCCGGCGATGTGGGCGGCCAGTTGCGCGCGCGACCCCACCCCCATCTGGCGGTAGATCTTGGTCAGGTGGGTCTCGACGGTGCGCACGCTCATGAACAGCTCGGCGGCGATTTGCCGGTTGCTCTTGCCGGTTGCGACCAGCTAAGCGACCCGCTCTTGGGCCGGGGTCAGGCCGTCACTGCGGACGGCCTGCCGCAGGCCTACGCGCGCCAGCTCGTCGCGAGCCCGCCGTACCCACATCTGGGCGTTGAGCGGCTCGAGGACGCTCAGCGCCTGCTCGAGCGAATGCTTGGCTGCGGTCTTGCGCTTCAGGCGGCGCTCGACCGTGCCCTTCTCGAGCAGGGTGCGCCCGACCTCGAGCGGCAGTCCACCGCGAGCGCAGTCGGCGAGCGCCCTGTCCATCGCCGCAATCGCCGCGGGGAGGTCTTTGCCTGCGGCGGCCAGTAGCCCGCAGCAGCGATGCGCGATCGCGAGCCCGTTCGGGTTCCCGGCACGATGCGCACGGGTGAACAGGTCGTCGAGCACCGCACGCGCCTCGTCGATGCGCGTGAGCGAGATCAGTGCCTCGATGTCATCGGACCACAGGTTGAGGGTCAGTGACCCTACGAAGCCACGACCGTCCCCCACGAGGGCTTTGCGCAGCGGAGAGAGCCGCTGATGCGCCGCCGCGGGATGGCCGCTCCACAGCTCGATCGCGCCGAGGATTGCGGTCGAAAAGGAAACGATGAACTGATCGCCGATCCGGCCGGCGACGGTGATTGCATCCTGGGCCCGCGCGCGGGCATCTCCAAGCCGTGCCTCACGAGCGGCAACGAATGCCTGAAGCCACAGGACGTACGACTCCAACTGGTCGTCTGCCAGTTGCTGGCAGAGCTCAATCACCTCGCTCGTGTACGCCTCCGCACGCTGGCGATTGCCAGCCTCCCATTCGAGGTGCGCTAGGTGAAACAGGAGACCAGCCCGGTCACTTTCCTCGCCCCGCTCGGCCGCGCGGCGCAGCGACCGCTCGAGTGGCGGGCGAGCCGCATCCAACTGGTCAGACCAGAACAACTGAGTCCCCAGCTGCGTGCTCGGGACGTAATAGCTGGAGGTCGACTCGGCGTGGTCCTGCAGCTCGATCGCCCGGGTCATCACCTCATGCTGCACTCCGCCGCCGGCGAAGAATCCCATGATCCCCTGGTTCGCAAGCGTGGTGGCGAGTAGCCCAAGGTCGCCGGACGCCTCGGCGACAGCCACCGCGGCGCGCGCGTGGTCCACCGCATCGGCGGCCCTCCCACTGTTGACCATCAGCTCCGCCAGCAGCAAATGCGCCTGCGCGTTGAGGCGATGGTGCGTTTTGGCCTGCTCCAGCGCCTGCTCAAGCAGTCCGGCGGCAGCGTCGAAGTCATCCATCCGGATCTTCGCGAGCGCCAGCAGGGCACGCCCCCGGACCGGGCCGGTGGGAAGACTCTCAAGCAGCTCCTCGAGCATCGCGCGCGCCCTGAGAAGATCGCCCGCAGCGGAGTGCTTCTCCGCGGCGGCCACGGTCCGCGAGCGGCGTGCCTGCACCGCGTCAGTCGGTGTGAGCCGCCGCGCGTGGTCAAGCAGCTCCGCCGCGACCTCCGGCGCGCCGCGGCGCGCCGCCTGTTCAGCTGCCTGTTCCAAGGTCACTGCCAGCCGCCGATCCGGCGCTTCGGCACCCAACCCAAGGTGATGGGCCCGCTCCACCTCATCGTCGACGACCACCGCCAGCAGCCGATGCAGCTCCCGCCGACGGGATCCGGGGGCGCGGGAGTAGTGCGTGGAGGCCAGCAACGGGTGAGTGAACCTCACCCGTTCCCCGAGGACCTCGGCCACACCCGCGCGTTGCGCGCTGTCCAGATCGCTGACCGCGAACTCCGGCAACACCGCTTGGATCAGCGCGAGCGTCGGGTGTCTCACCGCGGCGACAACCAGCAGCGGGTCTGCGGCGGGCGACTCGAGACGGGCCAGCCGCTGGGCGACCGCGTCGGCCAGCGTGGGTGGCAGCGGGAGCGCGTTCTCATCGGTGCCGGCCGCGCTCGCCGCGTCAAGTTCGCGGCCGATCGCGAGCGCGTACAGCGGGTTGCCACCGGACGCGTCGTAGATGCGTCGCAGCAGCGGCCGGGAAACCGGGTGTCGCAGGCCCCCGACGAGTAGATGGTGGATGGCGCTCATGTCCAGCGGTCCCAGGACCTGTGTGGGAAGGCCGTCGCTGCCAAAGCCGCGGGCAAGCTCCGGCCACAGCGCCCCGGCGCTCTGGGGACGGCGGGTGAGCAGAATGCAGACCCGCTCCTCGCGCAGCCGGCAGAGCGCGAACGCGAGCACCCGCGCGGAGGCGCGATCAAGCCATTGCTCATCGTCGACCGCCACCAGCAGCGGCCCGTCTGCAGCGAGGGTGCGTAGCACCCCCAAGACCGCGCGCGGCAACGCCTGTGGGTCCGCCGGAGCGTCGACGGCATCCTCAACGAACAGCGCCGCTGCGAGTGCTCGCCGCTGCGGGGCGGGCAGGCCTTCCAGCAGGTCGTCTTGGAGTTCCTCAAGGAGGTCCCCCAGCCCGGAGAACGCCAGCGATGCATCCGGTTCCGCCGGTCCGGTCGCGACCACCGCATAGCCACGCGCACGCGCGCTGGCGATCGCATCGTGCCAGAGCGTGGTCTTACCAATCCCCGGCTCGCCCTCCAGCGCAAGGCCCGTCGGCGCGCTCGATGCGCTCTCGAGCAACCGCTCGATCCGCGCCCGCTCCTCATGTCGCCCAAGCGACCCCGTGCACCAAGGATACAAACGTGCGGGGTCCCACGATTTACACCCGCCAGAGCGTCTCCTACCGTGCACACCGACACGAGCCGGACTCACAACGCCACACCGGCTCATATCCACCCGCTCGCCCGAAGGGCGTGCACTCTCAGGAGGTTCATCGAATGCGCTTGCGCCACTGCGTTCGCATGCTCGCGGCCGTCCTTGCCGTCGCCGCGGTCGCCGCCCCCGGCGCCCAGGCGGCTGTCGACAACTACGAGCCGCCCAGCACCCCACTTCACAGCGTGTCACTGCACCGCTCTGCCAGCGCCACCAATTGGGGGCTCATCTGGATCGGCACCGCGAGCGCGGTCGTCGTCATGACCGCCGGGGCGACCGGCTTGCGCCGTCTGCATCGCCGCCACGCATCGGTCGGCGACGTGGGCGCCGCCAGCAGTTCGTGACGCGGCGCCACCCGCCCACGCGGCGCCCTACGCCCACCCCACCCACGGGCTCACGAGAGGCGGCCAGCCTACGGACTGGCCGCCCGATCGCCGCCGCCCACCCTGTCGCCGCAACGCCGCTTCCGACAACGGAGATCTACCCATCCCCGCCGGCGGAATCGGCCCCGGCGCTGATCGTGGACGGCTACGTCCGCCGCACCGAACCGGGCGCCCCGGGCGCGCGGCTGACAGCCGTCAGGCGCTGGAAAATCGCCAAATGGATCTACATGCGAGGCTGGCGCCTTGGGCAGGTCTTTGAGGACCTCGCCTATGACACGGACGATGATCCGCGCCTGCGTGAGGCCCTGGAGCGCATCGAGTCGGGCGAAAGCAGCGGCATCGTGATCGCCCGCCTCCACCAGATCGGCGACTCGCTCGCCCAAGCGGTCGACGCGATCGAACGCATCCGCGCCGCCGGCGGCGCGTTCGCCAGCGTCTGCGACGGCATCGACCTCAGCACACCCACCGG
>DASSZQ010000073.1:0-11366 GCA_035702755.1 Solirubrobacteraceae bacterium
TGCGCCAGGTTCAGGACACCGTCCTGTCGCTCGGTCGCCTCGACGCGATCGGCCCCCTTCTCTCACCCATGACCCATCTCCAGGAGGAATAGACATGGCCCGCTTCGACACGGTCGTCAAGAACGGCCTCGTGGTGATCCCTTACGTCGGACAGCTGCAGATGGACATCGGCATCCGGGAGGGACGCATCGCGGCGCTGGAGGATCAGATCGATGCCTCCGAGACCGACGAGCTGATCGACGCCTCCGGCAAGGCGGTCCTGCCCGGCGGGGTCGACAGCCACTTCCATCTCGGCATCTACCGTGACATCACCGACGACGCCGAGTCCGAGACGACCTCGTCGGTGGTCGGCGGGGTGACGACCGTTGTCTCCTACTTCCGCACCGGCCAGCACTACCTGAACAAGAGCGGGCCCTACCGCGAGATCTTCCCGGAGGTCCTGGAGAAGATGGCCGGCCACGCCCGGATCGACTACGGCTTTCACCTGGCGCCGATGACCTCCGAGCACATCTCCGAGATCCCGTGGCTGGTGTCGGAGATGGGCGTTTCCAGCTTCAAGTACTACATGTTCTACAAGGGGTTCAACCTCGCCTCCGACAGCCGCGACGCCCAGGCGTACACGATGTCTGAGGACTACGACCTCGGGCACCTGTTCGAGATCATGGAGAAGGTGGCCGAGGTCGACGCCGTGACCCCGGGACGGATCTCGGTCTGCCTGCACTGCGAGCAGGCCGAGCTGCTGCGGGTGTTCATCGAGCGGGCCAAGGCCGACCCGCGCGTGTCCGGGCTGGCCGAGTACAACGCCGCCCGCCCGCCGCTCACCGAGCGGCTGTCGATTGAGGAGGCGGGCGTGCTCGCCGACGCCACCCAGGTCAACCTCAACCTGCTGCATCTGTCGAGCGAGCTGGCGCTCAAGACCGCCGTCGACGTCGCCCGCCGCTACCCCGCCCTTGACGTCGTGCGCGAGACGACCCTGCATCACCTGGCGCTCGCCTGCGAAGACCTGGAGGGCAAGGGGCTGGGCGGCAAGGTCAACCCGCCGATCCGCAACCGCTCCGACAACGAGGCGCTGTGGGCCGGGCTGCGTCACGGGCTCGTCACCACCGTGGCCTCCGATCACGCCTGCTGCATGGAGGACGCCAAGGGCGATGACCTGTGGCCGGCGCTGCCCGGCTTCGGCGGCACCGCGCTCCTGTACCCGGTGCTCATCTCCGAGGGCCTGCACAAGCGCGGGATCCCGCTGTCGCGCATCGTTGAGGTCGCCTCGGCGGCGCCCGCGCAGGCCTACAACCTGTACCCGCGCAAGGGCACGATCGCGGTCGGGTCCGACGCTGACCTGACCGTCGTCGACCTTGAACTTGAGCAGGTGGTCACGACCGAGCTGTGCCGCTCGGCCCAGGACCACACCCCGTTTGAGGGGATCAGGGTCAAGGGCTGGCCGACGGACACGATCCTCCGCGGCGAGCCCGTGTTCCGCAACGGCGAGGTCGTCGACGGTTCCCGCGGGGAGTACATCCACCGCTCGGCCCAGCTCGTCGGCGCCACCGGTTGAGGCGGCGTCGTCAGGGCACCGACGCGATGCGACCGAGAGAGACGCCATGAGAGTCCGAGCCGCCGTGCTGCGGGAGATGGGCCTCCCGGCCCCGTACGCGCAATCCCGGCCGTTGGAGGTGGCCGAGGTTGAGCTGGAGGGGCCGGGCCCGGGCGAGCTGCTGGTGAAGATCGGCGCCGCCGGGCTGTGTCACTCGGACCTCTCGGTCATCGACGGCTCGCGTCCGCGGCCGATGCCGATGGTCCTCGGCCATGAGGCGGCGGGCACCGTCGTCGAGGTCGGCCCCGGGGTTGACGCGTTCGCCGCCGGGGACCGCATCGCGCTGGCGTTCGTGCCCGCGTGCGGGGACTGCCGGCCGTGCCGCCAGGAACGTCCGGCGCTGTGTGAGCCGGGCGCGGCCGCCAACGCGTCCGGCACGCTCCTGTCCGGTGCCTTTCGCCTCAAGAACGGCGGCGGCCGCCTGCACCACCACCTCGGCGTGTCCGCGTTCGCCGACCACGCCGTGGTCGCGGCCGAGTCGGCGATCGCCATCCCACACGATCTCCCGTTGGAGCTGGCGGCGCTGTTCGGCTGCGCCGTCCTCACCGGGGTGGGCGCCGTGCTCAACGCCGCGCACATCACCGCCGACGATCAGGTGGCAGTGTTTGGGCTTGGCGGTGTCGGTATGGCCGCCGTGCTCGGCGCCCGCCTGGCCGGCGCCCGCACCATCATCGGCGTCGATGTTGTCGCGGGCAAGCTGGAGCTGGCCGAGCGGCTTGGCGGGGTGACGGCGCTGCCGGCGACCGCCGACGTCGTCGAGCGCATCTGGGCGCTGACCGACGGCGGCGCGGACTGCGTGATCGAGACCGCCGGCAACGCCGACGTCCTCGCCCAGGCCTACGCCGCCACCCGGCGCGGCGGGTCGACGGTCACGTGCGGCCTCCCCCACCCGGCGCGCATGCTGACGATCCCGGCCGTCAGCCTCACCGCCGAGGAGCGGACCCTGCGCGGCTCCTATCTGGGCTCCTGCGTCCCCCGCCGTGACATCCCCCGCTTCATCGACGCCTACCGCGACGGCCGGCTTCCCGTCGAGCAACTGCTCAGCCACCGGCTGACGCTGGACGAGATCAACCTCGGCTTTGACCGCCTGGCCCGGGGCGAGGCGGTGCGGCAGGTCGTCCTGTTCGACGGCGAGGCGGAATAGATGGCGGCCGTCGCCACCCCGCAGAGCGGGGAGAGGCTGCAGCGCCGGGTGGGCGTCGTCGTGCCCCCGGAGAACCCCACGGTGGAGCCGGAGATGGCGAGGCTGCTGGGACTGCGCACGCCGTTTCACGTCGCCCGGCTGCCGCTGACGGTCGGCGCGGATCTCCGCGGACGGCTGGACGGCTACCGCGCCGGCCTGGCCCAGACGCTTGACCAGTTCGGCGCGCTGCCCCTGTCGGCGATGCTGATCGCCTGCACCGGCGCCTTCTACACGATCGGACCCGCCGCCGACGAGCGCCTGTGCGACGAGCTGAGCGAGCGCCAGGGCATCCCGGTGCAGTCCGCGACGCGCGCGATCCTCGAGGTGCTGCGCCGGCGCGACCGCACGCGGCTGATCGTCGTCTCGCCGTATCCGTCGTGGCTGACCGAGGCGGCGTGCGCGTACTGGACGGCGGCCGGACTTGACGTCGTCCGCACGGTCGAGTTCGCCAACGGCGGGCCCATCTACAGCATCGGTGCCGAGGACGTGCGTGCCACCCTTGAGGGCGTGGCGGACGCGGCCGACAACGCCGACACCATCCTCATCAGCGGGACCGGGGTTCCCACCATCGCCGCGATCGAGGCGCTTGCCCCGGAGATCTCCCCGCCCGTCCTGTCCTCGAACCTGTGCGGCGGCTGGTGGCTGATGGATGCGGGGCGGGTCCGCGTCGGAGGCCGCGCGTGATGGCGCCGGCACCGGCCGCCGAGCAGATCTGCGACGTGATCGTCGCCGGGGCCGGACCGACGGGGCTGGTCGCCGCGCTGGCGCTCGCGCGCCGCGGCGCGGCGGTGACGGTGCTGGAGGCCGGCCCCGGGCCGAGCACCCGGTCGCGGGCCTCCACCTTCCACGGCTCCACCCTGGATCTGCTCGGCGAGCTGGGACTCGCCGACGCCCTCGTGGCCTGCGGGCGGGTGGCGCCAAAGCTGCAGTACCGCGACCGGGTGCAGGGCATCGTGGCCGAGCTTGACTACGCGGCGATCGCCGGCGACACCGCGTATCCGTTCCGCCTCCAGGTGGAGCAGCGCGAGCTGACGCGGCTCGCCTACGAGCGACTGCGCGAGTACCCCAACGCCGAGGTCCGGTTCAACACCACCGTCGACGGAACCGTGGCGGAGGCCGAACGGGCGGTCCTGCTCGCCGGCGGTGAGCGGTTCGCCGGGCGCTGGGCGATCGGCGCCGACGGCGCGCACAGCCTGGTGCGCGGCACGCTCGGCATCGGTTTTGACGGCCTCACCTACGACCGCCGGTACCTGACGGTGATGACCGACCTGGACCTCGACCGCCTGCTCCCCGGCGTCTCGTCGGTCACCTACGTCTGGGGTGGCGACCAGGGCACCAGCCTGCTGGGCCTGCGCGATCACTGGCGCGTCGCCTTTCGCATCGGACCGGAGGAGTCAGACGAGCAGGCGATGGACGAGCAGCGCGTCCAGCAACGTCTGCGCGCCGCGCTGTCTGCCGACATCGCGCGGTATCCGGTCATCGAGCGCTTCATGTACGCCGTGCACCGCCGCACGGCGGACACGTTTCTGAAGGGCCGCTTCCTGCTGGTGGGCGACGCCGCCCACCTCAACAGCCCGTCCGGCGGGATGGGCATGAACAGCGGCATCCATGACGCCTACACGTTCGCTGACGTGCTCGCGCGCCTCCTGCGCGGCGACACCGGGATCGGTGAGCTGGAAGCGGCGGCCGCCGAGCGCCGGCGTGTCGCCCGCGAGGTCATCGGCGCCCGCAGCGAGCGCAACTACCAGGACATCATCGAGACCGACTCCGACTCACGGCGAAGCCGAGCCGAGCAGATGCGGCGCATCGCCGCCGACCCGGAGCTCACGCGGCAGTACCTGCTGCAGGCCTCGATGTTCGACAGCGCGCCCCGGCCGGCGGCAACGCCGCCGAGCGCGAAACCCCACACGGCCGGAGAGGACGTACCGATGGCGATGGAGCAGCGATGACCGACGCGCTTGGCTGGCGGGCCACGTTTGGGGTGATCGCCCCGTCGACGAACACCGTGGTCGAACCTGACTTTCACCGGATGACGGTCCGGGGCGTCACGTCGCACATGGGGCGGATCTGGATCCGCGACCAGCAGATGTCCGACAACGAGAAGTTCCAGGCGCTGCGGGCCCAGATCCAGGCCGAGACCGACGCCGCCTGCGAGCGGGTGCTGACCTGCGAACCGGATCGCATGGTGATGGGCATGAGCGCCGAGACGTTCTGGGGAGGCATCGAGGGAAACCGGCAGTTCACCGAGCGCATCGAGTCGCTGACGGGGCTGCCGGTGACCACCGGCGCCGCGGCCACCCACCGGGCGTTGCAGGTGCTGGGGGCGAGCCGCATCGCGGTGATCACGCCGTATCAGCCCATCGCCGACGAGAACGTGACCCGCTTCTTCACCGAGAGCGGGTATGAGGTGGTCCGCCTGGAGGGGCTGCGCTGCCCGACGGCGGTGTCGATCGCTCGCGTATCGGAGGAGCGACTGCGGGACGTGCTGCGCGCGATCGACGGAGACGACATCGACGCGATCCTCCAGGTGGGGACCAACCTCTCCATGGTCAGGCTCGCGGACGAGGCATGCGGTTGGCTGGGAAAACCTGTGCTCGCGATCAACGCCGCCACCTGGTGGGCGGCACTGCGCGATCACGGGATCGAAGATCAATTCGAAGGAGCGGGGCCGCTGCTCCGCGACCACTGAGGAGGAGAAGATCTCCATGTCAGGTCCTGCATTCCGGGCCAGCAGCACGCCTGCGTCCCGGCTCATCCCCGCGCTGGGCATCCTGGCGCTCGCCCCGTTCGCCGTGTTCGCGAACGTCACGGCGGTGACCGCCATCGAGGAGCAGATCGGCGCCCATCTGCACAGCTCACCGTCGGCGCTGACGCTGATCGTCAACATCACCTCGATCGCGACCGCGCCGCTGATCCTGCTCTCCGGCCATCTCGGCGACCGCTACGGCCGCAAGCGGATCTACCTCATCGGCTCGTTGATCTTCGCGCTGGCCAGCTTCTTGTGTGCGGCCGCCGGCAGCACCGGGCTGCTCATCGTCGCCCGCGGATTCCAGGGCATCGGTGCGGGGATCCTCACGGCGCTCTCGCTCAGCCTGATCGCCACGCTGCTCGGACCGGAGCGGCGCGGCCTGGCGATCGGCGCCTGGAGCTCAGGGGTTGGCCTTGGCCTCGCCGTCGGACCTCTGCTGGGGGCCGCGCTGACCGGCGGGGCGGGCTGGCGGTGGCTGTTCGTCGTGATCGGCGCGGCGACGCTGGTGGTGTGGGCCGGGTCGCTCATCGCCACCGGCGAGATCAAGCCGGTGATCGACGGACGCTGGTCGTTTGACATCGCCGGGACGATCACCTCAATCGCCGGGGTGGCGGCCATCTCGGTCGGCGCCACGTATGCCTCAACCTGGGGATGGTCAAGCGCCCGCACCATCGTGCTCCTCGTTTCCGGCGTGGCGCTGTTTGGGCTGTTCGCGCTGGCCGAGCGCCGGGCCGCGGTTCCGCTCGTGCGCATCAACGCCTTCAGCGTGCCCAGCTACTCGGTCGTCGCCGCGATCACTCTGATCAACCTCGTCGTCGTGATCGGCATGTTCGTCTTCACCGGGCTCTCGCTGGCGGTCAACCTCGGCAAGAGCGGCGTGACCGATGGGCTGATGTTCCTGCCCTTCTCGGCGCTGCTGCTCCTGCTCAGCGCCGCGTTCGGACGGCTGCTTGACCGGGTGGGGCCGCGTCCGATGCTGATCGGCGTTGAGGTGGCGGGTGCCGCCGGGCTGTTCTACCTGGCCGCCGTCGTGGTCACGGCCAACCCCACGTACGGAGCGCTCGTCCCCGGCCTGGTGCTCGTCGGACTGTCAGCCGCGGCCGGCGGCCCCACCACGGCATCGACGCTCGTCCACGGACAGCCGTCCACCCGGATCGCGGAGGGCGCGTCGATCAACGGCACGCTGGTTCAGCTGGGCAGCGCGATCGGCAGCGGGATCGTCGCCGGAGCCTTCGGCGCCAACTTCGCCCACCATCTCGTCGCCCAGGTCAGCTCGCTGGGCCTCGGCCCCGCCAAGACCGGCGCGGCGCTCGGCGCGCTGGCCCATCATCAGCCGCCGTCCGGGCTCTCCCCGGCGGAACTGGGGCAGGTCATCGGCGCCACCCACCTGGCGTTCGGCCACACCCTGCAGGGCGTCCTGATTGGGCTGGGGGTGCTGTCGGTGATCGCGCTCGTCATCAGCTTCCGGGTGCGCCTGGACGAGATCCGCACGGCGGCGTCGGTGACCCATGACGCGCTGACCGAGGCCGCCGCGGCCGGCGTGACCGGATCCGGCGACGCGATGCCGCGGCCGGGGCTGGTGGGATGAGCGATCCGGCCGTGATCATCGTGGGGGCCGGCCCGGTCGGCCTGACGGCCGCCCTGTCGCTGAGCCGCCGAGGGATCCGGCCGGTCGTGTTGGAGGCAGAGGCCGAGCTGAGCGCAGAGTCTCGAGCGTCGACGTTTCACCCGCCGACGCTCGAGATGCTCAACCAGCTGGGGCTCGCCGAGCGGATGCTCACGCTCGGCCACATCGCGCCCCGGTTCCAGTACCGCGACCGGAAGGAGGGGGTGATCGCCGAGCTTGACCTCTCGGTGCTCTCCGACGACACGCGGTTCCCGTTCCGCCTCCAGCTTGAGCAGCGCATCGTCGCCCGGCTCCTGCTCGAGCGGCTGCGCGAGGTGGACGGTGCCGATCTCCGCTTCGGCCGGCGGGTGGTGTCGGCTCGGTCCGAGGGGGGGCGGGCGTGTGTCTCCGTCGCGGGCCCGGACGGGACCGAGGAGCTGTCCGCGCCGTGGGTGCTTGCCGCCGACGGCGCGCACAGCGCGGTGCGCCGCAGCCTGGGGATCGCGTTTGAGGGCAAGACCTACCCGGAGCGCTACCTGGTCCTGACCTTGAGCGACGATGTCACCGAACTGCTGCCGGGGCTTGCCTCGATCAACTACGTGTTCGACCCCGAGGCCTGGTTTGTCGTGCTGCGCACTCAGGACCGATGGCGAGTCCTGTTCCCGGTCGAGCCCGGGGAGCCGGCGGAGACCGCCAGCAGCCCGGACCGGGTCCGCCAGCGCCTGCATGAGGTCTCCGATCGCGCTGCCGAGCTCCGGATTGAGCACGTCACGCTCTACAACGTCCACCAGCGGGTCGCCGAGCGCCTGCGGGTGGGACGGGTGGTGCTCGCCGGGGACGCCGCCCACCTCAACAACCCGCTCGGTGGCATGGGGATGAACTCAGGCATCCACGACGCGTGGCTGCTGGCCGAGCCGCTGGCGGCGCTGTGCCGCGGCGAGGGCGACGAGGCGGCGCTCGATGACTGTCTGGAGCGCCGCCGGCAGATCTGCCGACGCCATGTGCTGGAGCACAGCGATCGCAACGCGCGAATGATCGCCGAACGCGATCCCGCCGCCCGGCGGGCGCTTCATGACCGCCTGCGGGCGCTGGCCGCCGACCGGCAGGCGATGCGCGACCACCTGCTCGAGACGTCGCTGCTGGCGGCGGTCAGGCCGGAGCTTGAAGCCGCCGGGTGCCTGCCCCGCGCGGCGCCCGCCGGTCAGCCGTGACCGCCCGACGCCGGTGACGTTCTCCATCGTCTCATCGGTGGCGATCCGGAACACCAGGAATATGCCGCTCGCCAGCGGCCCGCGCATGCCGCCCTCGGCCATGATCCCGCGCCAGGTCGCGCCCAGCGTGCCCAGGCCCCAGTGGGCGGCCCAGTTCATCCAGCGCCGTTCCTTGTCCGGCTTGGTGGGGAGGGCAAGCATCCGCTCGACGGCATGGCCGGGGATGACCGACGAGGGACGGCCGGTGGCCGCGGTACCGGGTCACCCGGGTCGAAACCATGGAGGCAGCCCACCTGTCCGCAGGTGAACCGGCACAGAGTTGGTCCACTCTCGTCTTGAGCCGTGACAGCACTCCGCGTCACAGTGCCGGCATGGCCACCCTGCCTGAGAAGATCGAAGCCGAGACGCGGATGCGCGATCTGCTGCGAGAGAACGGGCTCCCGGAGCCTGACCGCGTCGAGTACGGGTACACGTGCATTCGCCTCTTCTTCGAAGAGTCCCGGACCGTCCTGGTCATCGACATCGACCCGGAGTGACCGGAGCGTTCCCAGGAGCGGCCGGTCAGTCGTGGGCGGCGATGAGCTCCCGGCGATCGCCCGCCGGCGCATGTCCGACGATCTGCACCAGGCGGTCGACGGCCTCACTCAGCGTCGCCTCGCTGCGCGCCGTCGACTCGCGCTGGACCGCCACCGTCTCATCGATGCGGCGCGTCGCCTCATCCACTGACTGCAGGGCCGAGCTCGTCTCCTCGATCACCTCGGCGACCGCCGCGCAGTGGCCGCTGACATCCTCGATGTGGTGCAGAACGCGCTCGGCGGCGGCCCCGGCCGCGTCGGCCAGCGCGCCCACCTCCTCGGCGACGACGGCGAACCCCCGCCCGTGCTCCCCGGCGTGGGCGGCTTCGATGGTGGCGTTGAGCGCGAGCAGGCGGGTCTGGCGGGCCACGTCGGAGATCTGACGGGTGACATCCGCGGCCGCCTCCGTCGTCTCCTTCAGCGCAAGGCTGCTCCGGACGGCCTGCTCCACCCGGACCCGGGCGGCCGAGGCGGCGCGGACCGTCTCCTCGGTGCTGGCGTTGATCGTGTCGCTGGAGCGCGAGAGCACTCCCAGCGTCGCGTCGATCTGATCGAGCGCCAGGTGCGCGTCGGCAGCGCTGCGGCGACGCGCCTCGGCGGCGGCGGCCCGGCTGGCCAGGTCGGCGGCGGCGGCGGCCTCCGCGCGCTCCCGCTGGGCGTCGGCCTCCAGCTCCGCCCGTTCCCGCTGGGCCTCGGCCTCGGCCTCGGCCTGCGCCCGGTGCTCGGCCTGACGCTCCGCCGCCCGGCGGGTCTCGGCCGCGGCGCGCTCGGCGGCGGCCGCTTCCCGCTCACGTTCGGCCGCCCGCTGGCGGTGTGCCATCTCGTCAAGCAACTCGTTGACGCCGGCGGCCAGGACCGCCAGATCGCGCGAGGGCGCCTTCACATGTCCGCCGTGGGCGGCGGCCTCCCGGACGGCCCGGTGAAACGCCCGGTTGCGCCGCGCCCGTCCGGCACGCTGGGCCAGGAGGCTGATGGTCAGCAGCGCGATCCCAAGCACACCGATGATCAGGGCACTGGTCGTCGCGCTGGTGAGCGCCGCCTGATGCTCAGGGCGAGCGAAGGCGACCGTGAAGACGAGCGGCGCCGCGGCGCCGATCGCCGGCACGCCCACCATCAGGTTGATGTGATGGGCGCCGACGGTGCGCGTCTGGACGGACAGCGTGCCCAGACCGCTCGCCAGCGGGGTGGTCCGGCCGCTCAGCGGCTGCCCGGCGAGCTGGAGCGCGATCCCCGCCCGCCGCCCAATCGCAGCCGCGGTGGCGCCGTTGAGCGTCTCCATGGCGACCAGGGTGCCGTCAGCCGGACCGTTCCCGCTGGTGTGCACCACGGGTGCCGAGCAGTACAGGTAGTAGCTCCCGGAGGCGCCCAGCACGCCGCACTTGGTGGTCCCGCCCGGCGCGGAGGACGTGAACAGCACCCTCGGACTCCCCAGCGCGGCGGCCAGCGGTCCGGGGGCCGGACGGTAGCTGCTCCCGGTGCCGGAGACGGTGCCGCCGCTCACCACCCGCCCGGCCTCGTCCAGGGCGATGAGGCCGCCCAGTCCGAAGCTCTGGCTCATCTGCGAGGCGGGCAGCAGGCTGGCCATCGCGTTCGCCTGGCGGGCACCCACCGCCGAGTACATGCTGTCCCACTCGGAGTTCGTGCTGACCAGGTTGCTGATCAGCGTCCGCTCGTAGCCAAGGCTGCTGCTGATGCGCGCCGCCTGGCTTGCGATGCTGCGCCGCTCAAGCCGGTCAAACGTGCTGGTGGTGACCGATTGCAGGATCAGGTAGGCGACGGCGACGACGATCAGGAAGGCGGCTCCGATCCACGCGTACTCGTTGCGCAGGAGGTTGTGGGCGGCGGCGGGTCGTCTCATCACACCTTCGATCGGCGCATCGACGGTCGAGGTTGAGCAGCCGTCCTTGTCCGAGGTGGCCAACATCACCGGCCCGCTCTCGGACGGCTTGTCGAAGTTCAGGCAGTGCGCTGGGACTACGGCTTTCCGGACGGGGGCGATTGCTGCGCCACCGCGGCGACGCACAGGCCCTGGTTCTTGAAGCCGTACGCCGCGTATCCGCCGTCCATGCACTGACCCTTGGTTGCCGGCGGGGATGGCGGTGGCCCGCCCCCGGGCGTGCCCCCGGTCGTGCCGGGCCCGGTCGTGCCGGGCCCGGGCGTCCCGGGCCCGGTGCCCCCGGTTGCGCCTGTCCCCGTGCCCCCGGTTGCGCCTGTGCCCGTGCTCCCGGTCGTGCCGGCCCCGGTGCCGGCGGAGTTCGTTGTCCCGCCGGTCGCTCCCCCGCTGCCGGCGCCCGTCGCGCCGGTCGTTGTCCCACCGCTCGCGGCGGTCGTGTTGGCGCCCGCGGCCGGACCTGTTGTCCCGCCGGTCGCTCCGCCGGTCCCTGAGACCGTGCCGGTGCCCGGGCCGCCGGGTGGGGCCGCGACCGGAGCGTTGGTGGTGGCTGGGCTGGA
>DASSZQ010000158.1:0-4368 GCA_035702755.1 Solirubrobacteraceae bacterium
GAGCCGTGGT
Source organism: Solirubrobacteraceae bacterium (assembly GCA_035702755.1). Classification (GTDB taxonomy): domain Bacteria; phylum Actinomycetota; class Thermoleophilia; order Solirubrobacterales; family Solirubrobacteraceae; genus Palsa-465. The sequence continues at coordinate 11 of DASSZQ010000158.1, forward strand.
CGATCTGGGGGTGGGCGGTGACGAGCACGACGGCGTCGGCGGAGACGATGTCCTGAAGGCCTGAGCTCTGCAGGCCGAGTTCGGGCAGGGCGGAGACGAACGGGTCGTGGTAGGCGAGGATGGCGCCGCGGTCGGCGAGGAGTTGCATGATGCGCAGGGCGGGGGATTCGCGGGTGTCGCCGACGCCGCCTTTGTAGCTGACGCCGAGGATCGCGATCCGTGATCCCTTGACCGGTTTTTCGATGTCGTTCAGCGCCCGCTCGACCCGGTCGACGCAGTAGTAGGGCATGTGTTGGTTGACTTTGCCGGCGAGTTCGATGAATTCGGTGGACATGTGGAATTCCCGGGCGCGCCAGGTGAGATAGAACGGGTCGACGGGGAGGCAGTGGCCGCCCATGCCGGGGCCGGGTTCAAAGCGCATGAATCCGTAGGGTTTGGTGGCGGCGGCGTCGACGACTTCCCAGATGTCGAGGCCCATGCGGTCGGCGAGGATGGCCAGTTCGTTGACCAGGGCGATGTTGACCGAGCGAAAGATGTTCTCCAGGAGCTTGGCCATCTCGGCGGCTTCGGGGGTGGAGACCCGCACCACCTGATCACAGACGGTCTCATACAGGGCGGTGGCCCGCTCGGCGCACTCCGGGGTGATCCCGCCCACGATCTTGGGCGTGTTGCGCAGCGTGTAGTCGGTCCGGCCCGGATCGACGCGCTCCGGGGAGAAGGCGAGGTTGATGTCACGGCCGACCTTCAGCCCGGCGGCCTCCAGCAGCGGCAGCACCTGCTCGCGGGTGGTGCCCGGGTACGTCGTTGACTCCAGCACGACCAGTTGCCCGCGCTGGGCGATCGCCGCCAGTCCCTTGGTGGCGCCAAGCAGCGCGCCCAGGTCCGGCTCGCGGTTGGGGGTCAGCGGGGTGGGCACGCAGATGAGCACCGCATCGGCCCGCGCCAGCGGCGCGAAATGGGTGTCGGCCTCGATCCGGTCAAGCACCGCCTTGAGCCGCTCGGACGGGATGTCCTCGATATACGACTCCCCGGCCCGGATCGCCGCCACCTTGTGGTCGTCGATGTCGACCGCGATCACCGACTGCCCCGCCTCGGCGAACTCCACCGCCAGGGGCAGGCCGACGTAGCCAAGACCGATCACTCCAACCGCCATCGTGCCGGTGAAGATACAGACGGCCGAGGTCAGGAGCGACTAGGATGGCGGATGGACCGTGCTAGGCGGGGTGATAGCGGTGCCCTGAACCCGCAATCCGCTCTAGCGGGGCTGAATTCCCTCTCGAGGGGCTCTAGGCCCGAGGTCAGCGCCCCGTTTGAGGCGGTGATGGTCTGGTCCCGTTGCGATGGAGAGCTGTGAACCAGGTCAGGTCCGGAAGGAAGCAGCCTTAAGCGGTCACCTCCAGGCGCGACGGGAGTGCCGGACCGGAGTCATCAAGCGGCGGCCGCGCCTTGGGTACGGCATCGACAGAGGGTGCACGGTCCGTTTTTCGCTCACTCTGAGTGCAAACCGGCCCGTTTTGGGCCGGATGTCGCTCAGAGTGATGGACCGGCCACCGGCCCGGAGCCGAGATGCTCAGCGGGGGCCGGGTTCGCGGCCGTAGATGGTGGTGACCCAGATCTCCGCCAGCGCCGCGGCGGCCGTGTCAGGATCCGCGGTGAACGGGCGCCGGCCGAAGCAGCGCAGGAGGTAGCGCTCGTTCATCCACACCAGCGCGGCTGCGACCTGCTCCGCATCCTGCACCGCGCTGCGTCCCGCCTGGACCTCGGCCGCGATCCGCGCCGCCGTCGTGGCCACCAGATCATCGGCCAGCCGAAGGTAGGCGCCGCGCAGGTCACTGTCGCGGTCGGACGCGTCGGAGATCGCCTGCAGGAGCCGGCCGTGATCGACGAACAGCGACGTCAGGGTCGTCAGGTTGCGGCGAAGCTCACCGGCGGGGTCGGCGGCGCCCCGTTTCCACGGCTCGCCGGCAGCGTCGAGGTGGACGCCGACCTCCTGCAGCAGCGCGATGAGCAGCAGCTCGCGGTCGTCGAAGTGCCGGTAGAACGTCGTCCGCGTGAGCTCGGCCCGGGTCATGATGGCCTCCAGCGGGATCGCGTGCCACGGGTGCTCCTCCAGCAGGGCCTGCGCCGAGTCAAGGATCCGCCGGCGGGCATCCCGGCGCCGGCGCCGCTGGGCGGCGCGCACCTCCTCCTGGCTCACCGCAGCACCCGCACCCGCAGTTCGCGCGGGTGCGAGCCGCGGCCGCCGGCGCCGTATGCGCGGACGCGCAGCCGGTAGGTGCCGGGCGCCAGCGCGCCGCCCCAGCTCGGACCGAGGCGCCCGGTGAAGCTGAGCCAGTGCGTCCCGGGAGCAAGGACGCGGGTCAGCGTGGCCAGCGTCCGCAGACGTCCGTGTCGGCGCTGCGTGACGTCGACGCGGACCCACGCGGCGCCGTTCACGCGGACCCGGATCACCGTGCCCCGTCGCGGCCGGGTCCCGCGCACCGTCCTCAGCGTGGTGACGCCGCGGCCGAGGCGAAAGCTCCGCGGGCGCGCCGCGAGGTGGCCGAGGACGGGGGCGCGCCGGTCGACCGACGACGCGGCCGGCCCCGGGGCCCCGGACACCGCGGCGCTCGGCGGCGAGGTGGCGGTCGCGCTGGAGAAACCGTTGGCCGCCGTGACCGCGACGCGCAGCGTATGTCCCACGTCCGGGGCCGCCGGCGCATATCCGGGACCGGTCGCGCCGGAGATGTCCGTACAGGCACCGCCCGCCTTGTCGCAGCGCAGCCACTGGAAGGTGAGCGCCGGTGCCGGCTGGCCGATCCAGTTGCCGCCGTCGGCCCACACCCGTCCGCCCGTGGCCGGAGCACCGACGATCGCCGGCGCTGTCCCGTCGCGGACGGCGCCGGCCGGCCCAATCTGATTGGAGACCGTGCTCGTGCGACCGCTGGGGGACGTGGCGGTCACCAGCGCCCGCAGCGCGTGACCCGCGTCGCCGGCGCCGACGACGTAGGTGGAACCAGTGGCGCCGCTCACGTCCGCGCAACCGTCGGCGTCGCATGTCTGCCACTGCACCGTCTCGCTCACGGCTTCACTGAAGCTCCCGGGAGCGGTCAGGGTCAGCGTGGCGCCGATGTCCGGCACGCCGGAGACGACGGGAGCCGACACCACCGCCGGGGCGGCGGTGACCGGCGCGGTGGGCGCGGATGCCGCCGTCTCGGCAACGGCGGGGCTGTCGCCGAACGTCGCGCCGCTCATGGCGGCCGATGCGGTGACGACCGCGCGAAGCTGGTCCCCGGTGTCGGCCGCCGTCGGCGTGTAGCCGGCCCCGGTCGCGCCGGGGATGTCGGTGCAGGTGGCGGCGTCACAGCGCTGCCACTGGATCGCGAGATCCGGGGCCGGAGATCCGGCCCAGGTTCCCGGATCGGTCCTCAGCGGCAGGCCGACGCCCGCAGATCCGCTGATGTCCGGCTCCCGCAGGGGCTCAGGTGCCGTCGCCGTCGCGTCCGCGGACGGATTCTGCGGCGCCGGCCCGGTGGCGGGCCCGGAGATGGCAACCGGAGCGCTGAGCGCCGAGGCCCACCCGTACATGGTCAGCTCGATGGCGCGCGCCCGGAGGGTGTAGCCGGCGTCGTTCGTCGTGACCGTGTAGCTCGTCAGGGCGTCGCCCAGGGGTGTGACCGGACTGCAGGCATCGCCGTCACAGCGCTCGATCACGGCGTCGACGAGCCCCACCGGGTCGTTGAACGTCCCGGGGGTGACAGGAAGCGGGTCCCCCACGGCGGCCGTCGAGGAGCCGCCGCCCAGCATCGGCAGGCTGAGGGACTGAGCGCCGGGGCCGCCGCCGCAGAGCGCGGTGGTGGTGGCCTCGTCCGAACCGACGACCCAGTCGAGCTCAGGCTGCTGGGTGGGATCGAAGTCGACGGCAAACGCCGGCAGCTGACGCCCGGGCAGGAACGTGGTCGGCTGGCCGTGACGGAAGTTGGGCGGCTGCAGGAAGATGTTGGTCGGCCCGTAATCGATCGTCTGCGCCGATGGATTGGGATTGTCGTAGCCGAACAGGGCGACGGCCGCGGGCTGGCCGGTGCTGTCCACCGCCTCAGGGCGGGTCAGGCAGCCGGACGGCGCCACATCGAATGCCTGGGCCACGCCTGCCGTGCCGAGCATGATCAGCCCCACCGTCGCCGTCGCGGCGACGCCTGCCGACCTCAACCCCATCACGACCTCCTGTCGTCATCAAGAACGCGGCCCCACGCGGATGTTACAGGGTGTGCGACACGTTGTCACAAAACGCCGGCGGGCCTCTGCCGGCCGCGGGCGCGACCGCACTCTGGGGGAAGAGCGGCGGTTTTTCTGCCGGATCTGCCCCAGAGTGACGGACC
>DASSZQ010000201.1:0-3451 GCA_035702755.1 Solirubrobacteraceae bacterium
ACCCGCCTGCGCCCGGCGACGCTCGATGAGCTCGTCGGCCAGGAGCTGCTGCTGGCGCCAGGGTCGGCGTTGCGGAAGGCGATCGAGGAGGGCCGGCCGCATTCGATGATCCTCCACGGGCCGCCGGGCAGCGGGAAGACGACCCTCGCCCGGCTGGTCGCCCAGGCCTCAGATGCGGTCCTGGAGGAGGAGAGCGCGGTGGCGGCCGGGCGCGCCGAGGTGCGGGCCGTGATTGAGCGCGCACGGGAGCGGCTGCGCGCGGGCGGCCGGCGCACGGTCTTCTTCCTCGACGAGATCCATCGCTTCAACAAGGCACAGCAGGACGCGCTGCTGCCCGCCGTCGAAGAGGGGCTGATCACGCTGATCGGCGCCACCACCGAGAACCCGTACTTCGAGGTCAACTCCGCGCTCATCTCACGCACCCACCTGTATGAGCTGGAGGCGCTCCAGCCCCGGCACGTCCGGACGCTGCTTGACCGCGCGGTGGCCCGGGGCTACTGCGGGCCGGCCGACCGCGTCGATGAGGCGGCGCTGGAGTTCCTCGCCCAGCGCTCCGGAGGCGACGCCCGCTCGGCGCTGAATGCCCTCCAGCTCGCCTGCGACTCGGCCGGATCAGACGGCGAGCCGGTCACGCTGGCGCACGCCGAGGATGCCCTCCAGCGCCGCGCGCTGCTCTACGACCGCCAGGCCGACCGCCACTACGACACGATCTCGGCGTGGATCAAGGCCACGCGCGGCTCGGACCCGGACGCGTCGCTGTACTACCTGGCGGTCATGCTGGAGGGCGGGGAGGACCCGCGGTTCATCGTGCGCCGGATGGTCGTGCTCGCCTCCGAGGACATCGGCAACGCCGATCCCCACGCGCTGACCGTGGCCACGGCGGCGGCCGCCGCCGTCGATCACGTGGGCCTGCCGGAGTGCCAGTTCGCGCTCGCCCAGGCGGCGATCTATTTGTCGATGGCGCCCAAGTCCGACGCCGCCAAACGCGCGGTGTTCGCCGCTCGCGCCTACGTGCGCGAGGAGGGTGCGGCGCCGCCGCCGGCTCACCTGCGCTCCTCCACGCGCAGCGACGGCGGCTACGACAACCCGCACCGCCGCCCCGGCCACCTCTCGCCCCAGGAGCTCATGCCGGGCCCCGCCGTCGGCGCCCGCTTCTATGAGCCGGACGACGCCGAGGCGCAACTGCGCGAGCGGCTGGCGGCGATCCGCCGGGGGCGCGGGCGCGCCGGGGAGTAGATACGTCCGCGGAGGGCGGCGTTGAGCTGGGGCCGAGGTCCAGAAGCATCCAGTTTGTGCGAAACCCGGTTGGGCGCGGGCAATTGCGTCCCAGGAGTGCCCGGAGCATCCGGAACGTTCGGGATCGTCGGCGGTAATCGGCGATTTCGCACAGATGAGCGGTTCTGACCCCCTCGTCACCGCCCCTACCGGTCCGCGCGCGCCATCCGGGCCCGCATGTGCGGATCCGCGCAAGAGGTCCGGCCCGTGGTCGACTTCCAACATCCCCGGCGCGAGGATCGCTTACGGGCCTCCGGGGCGGGCAATAGATGCCGGAATCGCCGTTGAAACTACTACGCTGTAGGAAATGTCTGACCACCTTGATCCCGGGGCTCTGCTTGCCCGCTATTACCCGCTGCCGCGGGGGCCGCGCGTCTGTCTGCGCCTCGTCCGGCCGCGGGACCAGGAGGGCATCCGTGGCCTGCTGCGCGCCCACGGCTCCGAGCCGGATGAGCTGGAGATGGCGCGGCTCGTCGGCTTTGACCTGAGGCGCCGGCTCGTGCTGTGCGCCACCGCGCTCGTCGACAGCGCCGAGACGGTGCTCGGCGTCGGCGCCATCGAGTTCGGCGCCGGTGCGAGCGCGGAGCCGACGTTCGTCGTCGTCGACGAGCGGCGCACCGAGGGCCTTGACTCGCTGCTGCGCGACGCCCTCACGGGCCATGCGGCGGCTCTCGAGCGCGCCCGGGCCGCCTGAGCCGGCCGGCAGCCGGCGGCTCTAACCTTTCCGCATGGCTACAACGACATCGGCCCCCGCGGCCCGGCAGGAGTCCTTCAACCCGGCGACCGGCGTCCGGCTCGGCGACGTTCCCGTCACCCCGGCGGAGGAGGTGGCCGCCGTCGTCGACGAGGTCGCCAAGGTCCAGCCGTTCTGGGCCGGCCTGACGCTGCGTGACCGGGCGCGCTACCTGGAGCGCGCCGCCCAGGTGCTGATCGACGAGGCCGACGAGATCCGCGACCTCATCGTGGCCGAGCAGGGCAAGCCCCGCAACGAGGCGTTCTCGATGGAGGTCCTGCCGACGATCGACGCGCTGCACTGGATCGCCGGCGAGGGGCAGAAGCTGCTCGCCGACGAGAAGGTGCCGATGCCGCAGCTGTTTCTCAAGACCAAGCAGACGGCGTTCACGTACGAGCCGCTCGGCGTCATCGCCGTGATCGCGCCCTGGAACTACCCGTGGAGCATCCCGTTCGGCGAGGTGGCGCTGGCGCTGATGGCCGGCAACGGCGTCGTGCTCAAGCCCGCGTCGCTGACGCCGCTCATCGGCGAGCGCATCGTGCGGGTGTTTGAGCGGGCCGGCGTCCCCGAGGGCCTCATCCGGGTCGTTCACGGCCGCGGGACCGGTCCGGCGCTGGTGCGCTCCAACGTCGCCAAGGTCTTCTTCACCGGCTCAGTCGAGGCCGGACGCGACGTTGGGGAGGAGTGCGCCCGGCGGCTGAAGGGCTCGGTGCTGGAGCTCGGCGGCAAGGACCCGATGCTGGTACTCGGCGACGCCCATCTTGAGCACGCGATCGCCGGCGCGCTGTGGGGCGGGTTCGCCAACGCCGGGCAGACATGCTCCGGGATTGAGCGCGTGTACGTGATGCGCGAGGTCGCTGACCGCTTCATCGCCGGGGTGGTGGCCGGCGCCCAGCGCCTCCGGGTGGGCGACCCCATGCAGTGGGACACCGAGATCGGTCCCATGGTCTCCCAGGACCAGTTTGCGATCGTCACCCAGCTCGTCGACGACGCCGTCGCCTCCGGGGCGCGGCTGGAGTGCGGCGGCCCCCTGCCGGAGCCGCCCGCCGGACTGAGCGGGCACTTCTACGCGCCCACCGTCCTCACCGGGGTCACGCCGGATATGGCGATCATGCGCGAGGAGATCTTCGGCCCGGTGCTGCCGATCACCGTCGTCGACTCCGAGGACGAGGCGGTGGCGCTGGCCAACGACTCGGTGTTTGGGCTGGGCGCGTCGGTGTGGACCGCGGACCGCGGCCGGGGCGAGCGCATCGCCCGTGAGCTTCAGTCCGGGATGGTGTGGATCAACGACCACATGTTCAGCCACGGGGCCTGCCAGTGCGCCTGGGGCGGCGTCAAGGAGTCAGGGCTCGGTCGCACCCACTCCAAGTTCGGCCTGTACGAGTGCGTCAACGTCAAGCTGCGCGTGTGGGAGCCGTCCACCATCCGCAACCCGTGGTGGCA
>DASSZQ010000062.1:0-30932 GCA_035702755.1 Solirubrobacteraceae bacterium
CCGCATTGGCATGGGACCCCGGCGCGCCGCGCGCTCCGCGGCCCTGTCTGGAGCGGCCGACGGCCGGGCCGTTCTCATCGCCGGCTTCTGCGGCGCGCTTGACCCGGACCTGGAGCCGGGCGACGTCGTCCTCGCCTCCGAGCTGCGCGGCCCCACCGGCACGACCCCCTGCGACGATCCCACCATCCTCGCCGGTGTTCTGCGGCGGGGCGGCCTGAACGTGCGCGTGGCGCCGATCGCCTCCAGCCAGCGACTCGTCCTCGGCGAGCGCCGGCGCATGCTGCACCGCACCGGCGCCGTGGCGGTCGACATGGAGTCGGCGTGGCTGGCGCCGGCGTCCGGCGCGCGCCCGCTGGTGACGCTGCGCGTCGTGCTCGACACCCACCGCCGTGAACTGCGCCGGCCGCTGCGCACCGTGACCGGTGCGGCGATCGCCTATCGCGCGCTGCGCCGGGCGTGTGCGCTGGTTGAGGAGTGGGCGCGGGCGCTTGACTGCAGAGAGGTGGTGCTGGCCGCGCCGCGCGCGTCGTGCGCGGGCGTTGAGCGCGCAGTGGAGATCGTGGAGCGCACGCTGGAGGCCAAGGGGCCGCCGGTCTACGTCCGCAAGCAGATCGTCCACAACGCCCACGTCGTCGATTCGCTCGTGCAGCGGGGTGCGGTGTTTGTGGAGGAGGTCGACGAGGTGCCCCGCGGCGCGACCGTCATCTTCTCCGCCCACGGCGTCTCCCCGGAGGTTCGCCGGCAGGCGGCCGAACGCGAGTTGGACGTCATCGACGCCACCTGCCCGCTCGTCTCCAAGGTCCACGCCGAGGCGCGCCGGTTCGCCGCCTCTGACTACGACATCGTGCTCATCGGCCACGAGGGGCACGAAGAGGTGGAGGGCACGTTCGGCGAGGCGCCGGAGCGGATGCACCTGGTCGGCGGTCCGGACGAGATTCCGGGGCTGGCACTGAAGGACGCCGACCGCGTGGCCTATCTGACCCAGACGACGCTGGCCGTCGATGAGACCGACACGGTCGTCGAGGCGCTGCGCGCGCGATATCCGTCGGCCGTGGGGCCGTCCTCCAGCGACATCTGCTACGCGACTCAGAACCGGCAGGACGCGGTTCGCGCTCTCGCCGCCGACTGCGATCTCATCATCGTCGTCGGCTCGGCGAACTCATCCAACTCGCGCCGCCTCGTCGAGGTCGCCGAGCGGGCCGGCTGTCCGGCGCTGCTCGTGGACGATGCGGCGGACATCCCTCCGGCCGCGCTGGTGGGTGCGCGCCGCATCGGCGTGACCGCCGGTGCCTCGGCGCCCGAGGCGCTGGTCCAGGGGGTCGTCCGCGCCCTTGACGGGATGGGAGGCGCCGCCGTCGGCGAGCGCGCCGTCGCCGACGAGAACATTCACTTCAAGCTGCCGACCGAGGTCAGGCAGATGCCCACCGAGGCCAGGCAAAGGAGTCACTGATATGCCCGTTCCCATGAGACAGGCAGCCCGCATGGGCGCCTACCTGATGACCCAGAAGCTGCGCGGCCGGGAGAAGTTCCCGCTCATCGTCGAGCTCGAGCCGCTGTTCCAGTGCAACCTGGAGTGTGCCGGCTGCGGGAAGATCCAGCACCCGGAGCACGTGCTCAAGCGGCGGATGCCGGTGGAGCAGGCGGTGGGCGCGATCGAGGAGTGCGGGGCGCCGATGGTGTCGATCGCCGGCGGCGAGCCGCTCATCCACCCGGAGATCGACGAGATCGTGCGCCAGCTGATCGCGCGCAAGAAGTTCGTCTACCTGTGCACGAACGCGCTGCTGATGGAGCGCAAGCTGAAGAAGTTCACCCCCTCGCCGTACTTCTCCTGGGCGGTGCACATCGACGGCCTGCGGGAGCGCCACGATGAGTCGGTCTGCCGCGAGGGCGTGTTCGACAAGGCGGTGGCCGCGATCCGGACGGCCAAGGAGCGCGGCTTCCGGATCACGACCAACACGACGTTCTTCACCCATGACTCGCCGGAGACGGTCCGCTCGGTCCTGGACTTCCTCAACGACGACCTCGAGGTCGACCAGATGATGATCTCGCCCGCCTTCGCGTATGAGAAGGCGCCGGATCAGGAGCACTTCCTCGGCGTGCGCCAGACCCACGAGCTGTTCCAGGCGGCGTTTGCCGGAGGCAAGCGGAAGAAGTGGCGCCTCAACCACTCGCCGCTGTTCCTCGACTTCCTGGAGGGGAAGGTCGACTTCGGCTGCACCGCCTGGGGGATCCCCAGCTACTCGCTGTTCGGCTGGCAGAAGCCGTGCTACCTGATGGCCGACGGCTACACGGCCACGTACAAGGAGCTGATTGAGACCACCGACTGGGACGCTTACGGGCGCGGGCGCGACCCCCGGTGCGACAACTGCATGGCCCACTGCGGTTATGAGCCAACCGCCGTCCTCGCCTCCACCAAGTCGGTTAAGCAGTCGCTGCGAGCGGTCCTCTCCTAGGGCCGCTCGTCCGCAGGGGCTGCGCGGCCGACTCAACCAAACGCCAACCCGGCATAAACAGCCACCGGCGGCGCGGTGGACGCGAGGCGGCTACCGTCGGTGGGGTGGTAGGACGACTTCGCGACCGGCCGGTGCTGGCCTCGTTGCTGGCGACGTTGCTCGCGGCGGTCGCGGTCCTGGTGATCGCCAAGCTCACCGGAGCGGACGCGATCGGCCGTGCCTTCAGCCACGTTCACCTGCCGTGGATCGGACTGGCCGCCGGGGCCGAACTGCTCACGTACCCGGCCTACATGCTGGCCTACCGCTCGATCGCCCAGGTTCACGGTCACGCGGCGCTGGAGCTGCCGGTGGTGGCGCGGCTGGTGGTGGCGGGGTTTGGCCCGTTCGCGCTCGCCGGGGGCTTTGGGATCGACAAGCAGGCCCTGCATGCCATCCACGAGGACGAGCGCTCAGCCCGGGTGCGGGTGATGGCGCTGGGCACCCTGGAATGGGCGGTGCTGGCGCCGATCGCCTGCGTGACGTCGATCGTCCTCATCGTCCAGGGCGCCGACATCATGCCCTCGCTGCTGTGGCCCTGGGCGCTGGGCGTGCCCGCGGGCTTCGCGTTCGCGCTGTGGGCGAGCGGAGCGGGCCGCCCGGCCCGGCTGCGCCGGATGTGGGGAGGGCGGCTGGACCTGGTGGCTCAGACGCTGGAGGGCGTGGGCGTCATGCGCACCCTCGTCCGCAGTCCCCGCCGCTACGCCGGGGCGTGGATCGGCACCGCCCTGTACTGGGTGGCCGACATGGGCGCCTTCTACGGCGGGCTGCGGACCTTCGGTCTGCATCCGGACCTCGGCAAGGTGATCATCGCCTACGGCACGGGCTACGCCGCCACCCGCCGGTCACTGCCGCTCGGGGGTGCTGCCATGACCGAGGTCCTGATGACGTACGCCCTGTACTGGGTGCGCCAGCCGCTGGCGCCGGCGCTGGCCGCCGTGCTCGTCTACCGGCTGTTCAACTTCCTGCTCGTCGCCGCGCCGGCGGTGATCGCCCACCGTCAGCTGCGGCCGTTGCTCGTCCCGTCAGGTCGGCTGCGCCGGACGCGGGGCGTGCCGCATGACCACTGACCGGCGGTCGTCTGTCGGCATTTCTGAGTATTCTGCGCCGCCGACCGTGCTCGACGCCGTTCCCCCAGTCGCTCCGGCCGTCGACGCCCTCGGTGTGGTCAGCGACGCCCGCGCCCGCGCCGACGAGGCGCTGGAGCTGGCCGCCCGTCACCTGGACACGTCGCTGGTCGACGTCCTGCGCATCCTGGGCTTCGACCGCGAGTACGTCTCGGCGCGCGGGTCGTACCTGTATGACGCAGCGGGGCGCGCCTACCTGGACTTCCACACCGGCGAGGGATTCGCCAGCCTCGGCCACAACCATCCGGACGTGCGGGAGGTGCTCGCCGCCGCCGCGTCCGCCGACCTCGTCGACGGCGTGCAGATCCATTACTCGGTCCTGGCCGGGATGCTCGCCGAGGCGCTGACCCGGCGGCTGCCCGCCGGGCTGGAGGCGGTGTTCTTCGCCAGCGGTGGCGCCGAAGCGGTCGACTCGGCGATGAAGTTCGCGCGGGCCGCCACCGGCCGCCCGCGGCTGCTCTCGTGCGACTCAAGCTTTCACGGCGTCACGCTGGGGCCGCTCTCGCTCGTCGGCGACGACTTCTTCACCGAGGGCTTTGGGCCGCTGCTGCCCGGCTGCGGGCGGGTGCCGTTCGGCGATCTGGAGCGGCTGGAGGCCGAATTGAAGTCCCGGGATGTCGCGGCCTTCATCGTCGAGCCCATCCAGGGGCGCGAGGTAACGCTGCCCCCGGAGGGGTACCTGCGGGCGGCACAGGACCTCTGCCGACGCTACGGCACCCTGTTCGTGGCCGACGAGATCCAGACCGGCCTGGGGCGGACCGGCCGCTGGTTCGCGCTCGAGCACTCCGGCCTTGAGCCAGACGTCGTGCTCGTCGGCAAGGCGCTGAGCGGCGGCTACATGCCGGTGGCGGCCATGGTCACGACGCGCGCCATCTTCGACCGGGCCGTGGGCACGCTGGAGCGCAGCTACGTGCATCAGTCGACGTTCGGGCGCAACCGCCTGTCGATGGCGGCCGGACTGGCGACGCTGCGGGTGATCGAGCGCGACGGCCTGGTTGAGCACGCCGAGCGCGTCGGTGACGCGCTCCTCGCCGGACTGAGCGATCTGCAGGCCCGCTACGAGATGGTCAAGGAGGTCCGCGGGCGCGGGCTGATGATCGGCATCGAGCTGGGGGCGCCGCGCTCCCGGCTGGCACGGCTGAACTGGCGCCTGGTGCACATGGCCAGCGACGGGCTGTTCCCCCAGCTGATCGTCATCCCCCTGCATCGCGACCACGGCGTCATCACGATGGCGGCGGGCAAGAACGACGTGATCAAGCTGCTGCCGCCGCTGACGCTGTCCGAGCCGGAGGCCGCCCGCTTTCTGGAGGCGCTGGACGCCGTGCTGGCCGAGTGCCACCGCGGCGGTGCCAGTCGCAACTGGCTGGTGGTGCGCGACATCGCGACCTCCACGCTGGCGCGGCGGGCGTCGCTGCGGGGTCGGTGATCGGCGGACCGGGGCCGGTGATCGACGGACCCGGACCGCCGGCCGCCTGTCTGGTCACCGGGGCCAGCGGGTTCATCGGCGGGCACGTTGCCCAGCGGCTGGTGGAGCAGGGCCACGAGGTGCGCTGCCTGGTCCGGGCCGGCAGCGACACGGCGCGGCTGGTCGAGATGGGGGCGAGCCTGTGTCCCGGGGACCTGACCGACGGCGAGTCGCTGGCCGCCGCGGCTCGCGGCTGCCGGTATGTCGTGCATTGCGGGGCGATGGTGTCTGACTGGGCGCTGCCGGAGGAGATTGAGACGATCAACGTGACGGGGACGCGGAGTCTGCTGGCGGCATCTGCCGCCGCATCCGTGGAGCGGGTGGTCCATATCTCCAGCACCGACGTCTACGGCTATCCCGGCGACGCCGGCGTGGACGAGGCCCGGCCGCCGGCGCGATTCGCCAACTGGTATGCGCAGACGAAACGGGCCGCCGAGACCGAGGTGCGCCGGGCCGAGGCGGCGCACGGCCTGGACTGCGTGATCCTGCGGCCGGCCACCGTCTACGGGCCCCGTTCGACGAGCGTCGTCGGCGAGATGGCGCGGGCGCTGCGTGCCGGGCACATGGTCCTGGTGGGAGGCGGACGGGCGGTCGCCGGGCTCTGCTACGTCGAGAACCTCGTCGACGCCGTGGTGCTGGGGCTCAGCCACGTCGCCGCGCGCGGCGGGGCGTTCAACGTCACCGACGGCTTGCCGACGACCTGGCGTGAGTTCCTCGACGATCTGGCGGCGGGCCTCGGCTGCCCGCCGGTGCGCTTCAGCCTGCCGTATCCGCTGGCGGTCGGTCTGGGGTTCACGCTGGAGCACGGCTACCGGCGGCTGCGCCGGGCGACGGGCTTTGGGAGCGCGCCGCTGCTCTCCCGCCAGGCCGTTCACGTCCTCGGCCGGCCGCAGGACTTCAGCAACCGCAGGGCGCGCGAGGTGCTGGGGTGGGAGCCTCGTGTCGGCTACCGGACGGCGCTGGCGGCGACGCTGGATTGGCTGACGGCGGAATATCTTCAGCTCTGACCGAGCGGGGCGGCGGCCCGGCGGCGGTGATGGGGCGCTGGGACCCGGTCCTCCTCGGCGGCGACGAGCAGCGGCTCGATGCGCGGCAGGATCACGAGCGCCGGGATGGCGGGCAGAAGGAAGTTCAGGCAGCGGTAGACGACAACGGCGGCGAGCGCGCCGGCGACCGGCTGTCCCACCCAGTGCAGGGCGAAGGTCATCAGCACCTCGGTGATCGCGGCGCCACCGAGCGGCATGCTGCGGCGAGTCAGCGCGTAGCCGGTGGCGAAGGCGAGGACGATCTCGCCGACGTTGGCCCCCAGGCCGATGAAGCGCACGGCGCTGTAGAGAACGGCGATCTCCAGCGCCCAGTACAGCCCGGCGCCGAGCCACGCCGGCCACGTCCGCCGGACGCGGCGGGCAAGCGGAATGAGGAGCCACACGCCCTCAAGGCCCCGGCGCACGGCCCGCCGGCGGGGGCCGCCCCGGGCGCAGAGCCGGTCCCGGTGACCCGGCTGAGCCAGCCACAGGACGACGCCGAAGCCGACCGGCACCAGGATGATCCACGGCCACAGGAGTGAGGGCATGGGGCGGGGATCGCCGCTGATCAGCAACACGATCGCCGCCAGCCACGCCGCGGGTGAGAGCAGCGCCCATTCAAGCGCGCCGAGTCCCACCACCCGCCACGAGCCCCGCTCGGCATCCCCCTCCAGGGCACCGAGGGCGCGCCGATCGATGGCAAAGCCACCCCGCGTGGCCAGCGGTCCGAAGCCGAGCATCACCAGCCGGGCGACGAGGACGGCGGGCAGCAGCGGCCCGTCGTCAAAGCGCGCCAGCTCCCGGTAGGCAAACGCGTAGGCGGGGATGGCGAGCAGCTCGGCCGCGAAGGCGACGCCCAGCCAGCCGACGTGCAGATGCGACCAGGCATCGGCAAAGTGGCCCACGCCGTAGATCACAGCGATCACCGCCACGGCGACCGCGGCCGCCGCCAGGGCAGCCAGGGTCACCCGGCCTGGATGTGCGCGTAGCCGTCCCATGTGTGACGGTGCTACCCGCCGCAGGGGCAGATGGCACCCCTGGCCGGGCGGGCGTCCGGGCGCGGACAGCTCGTCCGCGGCGCGCCGACGGCGTTCGCCCCGGACAGTTCGTCCACCCGGCACGATGGGGTTTTGACGCTGGTGCACTGGTCCACCGAGGTCCGACGCGCCACCATTGAGCAGCGGCCCGCTGCGTGCGTCGGCGTGGCCGGCGCGTTTTGAGACCCTGCGGAGAGGAGCACGATGACGCCCACCCACGACCAGCTTCAGAGCGCGGCCCGCGATCATCTGCTGCTGCATTTCACCCGCCACGGCTCCGTGTACGCCGAGGGCAACGAGCTGCTCGTCCTGGAGCGAGGGGAGGGACCCCACGTCTTCGACACCCGCGGGCGGCGGTATATCGACGCCCTCTCGAGCCTGTTCTGCGCGCAGCTTGGCTACTCGTACGGCGAGGAGATGGTCTCGGCCATCGCCGGGCAGCTGCAGACGCTGGCCTTCAACACCAACTGGGGGACGGCCCACCCGCCGTCGATCGAGCTGGCGCAGCGGCTCGGCGAGCTGATGCCGGGGGAGCTGAACCGCGCCTTCTTCACCTCCGGCGGCTCGGAGGCGGTGGAGGCGGCCTGGAAGATCGTGCGCGAGCACTTTGAGGCGATCGGCCAGCCTCAGCGGCGCAAGGCGATCGCCCGGCGCATCGCCTACCACGGGGTGACGCTGGGGGCGCTGTCGTTCACCGGCGTGCCCGGGATGAAGGAGGCGTTCGGCCCGCCGCCGGTTGAGGTCACCCACGTGTCGAACACCAACGCGTTCCGCGCTCCGGACGGAGCCGACCCAGAGGCGTTCTGCGCCCGGCTGCTGGGCGAGGTGCGCGACGCGATCGAGGCCGCCGGGCCGGACGAGGTGGCCATGATCATCGCCGAACCGGTGCAGAACGCCGGCGGCTGCCTGGTGGCGCCCCCGGGGTACTGGCAGGGGCTGCGCGGGCTGGCCGACGAGTACGGCGCCCTGCTCGTCTCCGACGAGGTCATCTGCGGCTTTGGCCGGCTGGGCGAGTGGCTGGGAGTGGAGCGCGAGGGCGTCGTCCCTGACCTGGCGACCGTGGCCAAGGGGCTGACGTCGGCCTATGCGCCGATGGGGGCGGTGCTCGTCTCCGACCGGGTCGCCGAGCCGCTGTTCGCCCCCGGCCGCACCCTGCGTCACGGCATCACCTTCGGCGGGCACCCGCTGGCCGCCGCGGTCGCGCTGCGCAACCTGGAGATCTTCGAGCGCGACGGCGTGCTGGAGAACGTCCGCGCGCTGGAGCCGCACCTGGCGGCCCGGATGCAGGAGCTGCGCTCGCTGCCGATCGTCGGCGACGTACGCGGGCGCGGCTTCTTCTGGGCGGTGGAGCTCGTCCGCGACGAGGCGGCGGGGACGTTCGACGCCCCGGAGCGCGACCGCCTGCTCCGCGGCTTTTTGCCCGGCCGGCTGCTGGAGGCGGGCCTGATCGCCCGCGCCGACGACCGGGGCGACAGCGTCCTGCAGATCGCGCCGCCGCTCATCTCCGACGCCGGGGTGCTCGACGAGATCGTCGACCGGCTGGGCGAGGTGCTGGCCGATGCCGGGCAACAGATGGGGGTCGGCGAGCGGGTGGGGGATCCGGCGGCCGCGTCCTGAGCATTCGCCGGGATTGACCGCGGCGGTGACCGCCGGGATTGACCGCAGCGGTGACCGCCGGACCCCCGGCCGCCGGGGCGCTCGATCGATGCCGGCGGGGTCTCCGGTCGACGACGGCGATGATGGGGGCCCGGGCCAGGCGGCCGGGGGGCGGAGCACCCCCGGTTTGTTCGAAATCAGTACGGCGCCCGTGCAATTTCGTCAGTGAGTGCCGTATGGCGGCGGGTTCGTTCCAGATCGTCAGCGCCGATCCTGATTTCGAACGAACTTGCCCCCTATGGGGGCGACTCTCGCCCGCATCCTGGGCCCGCCGCCTCCCGCCCGCACCACCTGCGCGATCCGCGCTGCCGAGCTCGTTCACCGATGGGCGGGTAGCCGGGTGCAGGGGCCTGCCGTCCTCGTTCAGGGGGTCACTCTGGGGGATAACCGGCAGGATTTCGCCCGGATCTCCCCCAGAGTCGCAACAGCCCCCGAGGCGGGCCGTTGCACTGCAGCGCTCGGCACCTGCCCGGGCTCTCAGTCGTCGCCGTCGTATGACCGAGACCCCGCCCGCATTGGGGTCCGCTTAGTGGCGCGCCGGATGGGTAGTCGAACCTGAGAACGGATACAGGAGGACGACTATGCCTTCCAATAAAGAGGACATCCCCAGCACCCTGGAGCGCTCGCCGGACAAGGTGGAGCGCACATACGAGAAGACGCTGGACAGCGCACACGAGGAGTACGACGACGAGGAGCGGGCGCATCGCACCGCCTGGGCATCGGTCAAGAACGTCGCCGAGAAGAAGGGCGACCACTGGGAGCCCAAGGACGACGACGGCTCCGGCGGCGAGGCGTCAAAGCAGGAGCTGTATGACCGGGCCAAGGACCTTGACATCGACGGCCGCTCGAAGATGAACAAGGACGAGTTGCAGCGGGCCGTCGAGCGGGAGTCCTGAGGATGCCGACGAAGGAGGGAACCCGCACCGGGCCGTCGGATCCGCGCTCCGAGCAGTCCAACCCGCAGAACCGGCGCAACCCGGCACGCAGCTACGGCGGCGTTGACGTCAACAAGCCCAAGCGCGAGCTGGAGGCCGACGCGCGCGAGGCCGGGATCGAGGGCCGCTCCAAGATGTCCAAGGCCGAGCTCGCCGACGCGCTGCAGCACCACAACGATCGCAAGACGGCCGAAGCCCGCGGCGGGTAGCCGACGACACATCTCCGATGCGGCACACTGGGGCGTGGCCGGTCCACCACCGGCCGCGTCCCGGGGCACGCGGCGCACGCCGCCCGGTGGCCGCCGTGACGATTGCGGGTAGTCCGGATAACGGACTTTCGCCAACGATCGATTCAGGAGCAGAGGGCACGTGACGACGGACGTCTCTGAAAAACAGGCACGCGAGGTGGCCGAGGCCGCGCGCGAGGCCGAGTGGAAGCTGCCCAGCTTCGGCAAGGAGCTGTTCCTGGGCAACTTCCGGTTCGATCTCATCCACCCCCAGCCGCGGCTGGAACCCGAGGCCGTCGAGAAGGGGGAACGGTTCATCGCCCGGTTGGGTGCGTTCCTGGAGAGCGAGGTCGACCCGCTCCAGATCGAGCGGGACTCCAAGATTCCGGACCGGGTCGTCGACGGGCTCAAGGAGATGGGCGCCTTCGGCATGAAGGTGTCGGAGGAGTACGGCGGCCTGGGGCTGTCGCAGGTCTACTACAACCGGGCGCTGGCGATGGTGGGCGTCTGGCACGCGTCGCTGTCGGCGCTGCTCAGCGCGCACCAGTCGATTGGGGTCGCCGAGCCGCTGCGCATGTTCGGCACCGAGGAGCAGAAGCGCAAGTGGCTGCCCCTGGTGGCCTCAGACCACATCAGCGCGTTCCTGCTGACCGAGCCGGACGTGGGGTCGGACCCGGCGCGGCTGGCGGCGACGGCGACGCCGGTCGACGGTGGCTATTCACTGACCGGGCGCAAGCTGTGGGCGACCAATGGAGCGGTGGCCGACATCGTGGTGGTGATGGCGAAGGTGGTGGCCGGGGAGGTGGGTGGGGACCGATCCGAGGGGCACCGCGGCGGTATCAGCGCGTTCGTGCTCCCGTACGACAGCGAGGGCATCACCGTCGAGCACCGCAACGCGTTCATGGGCCTGCGCGGGATCGAGAACTCGGTCACGCGGCTGGAGAACGTGTTCGTGCCGGAGGAGAACCGGATCGGCCGCGAGGGGGAGGGGCTCAAGATCGCCCTGAGCACGCTCAACACCGGCCGCCTCGCGCTGCCTGCCATCTGCGTCGGCACCGCCAAGTGGGCGACGAAGATCGGCCGCCAGTGGGCCAACGAGCGCGAGCAGTGGGGCCGCAAGATCGGAAAGCACGATGCGGTCGCCCAGAAGCTGGCGTTCATCACCGGCAGCGCGTTCGGCCTGGAGGCGATGCTCGACGTCGCCAGCCGGCTGGCCGACGACAAGTCCAACGACATCCGCATCGAGGCGGCGCTGGCCAAGCTCTACGCCTCGGAGCTCGGCTGGAAGGTGATCGACGAGCTCATGCAGATCCGCGGCGGCCGCGGGTTTGAGACCGCCGAGTCGCTCAAGGCCCGCGGGGAGAAGCCGGTGCCGGTGGAGACGGCATTTCGCGACATGCGCATCAACCGCATCTTCGAGGGCTCCAGCGAGATCATGCACCTGCTCATCGCCCGCGAGGCCGTCGATCAGCACCTGCAGGTCGCCGGCGACATCCTCCAGGCCGGCAAGGACATCAGGACCAAGGCGCAGGCGGCGGCGAAGGCGGCCGCCTTCTACTCCCGGTGGCTGCCGCAGCTGGCGGTGGGCCAGGGTCAGAACCCCCGGTCCTATGACGAGTTCGGCGAACTGGCGCCGTACCTGCGCTATGTGGAACGCGGCTCGCGCAAGCTGGCGCGCTCCACCTTCTACGGCATGAGCCGCTGGCAGGCGAAGCTGGAGTACCGGCAGGCCTTCCTGGGGCGGATCGTCGACATCGGCGCCGAGCTGTTCGCCATGGCGTCGTCGATCGCCTACGCCGACACCATCGGCCGCGAGCAGCCGGAGCGGCGGGAGGCGGCGCAGGAGCTGGCGGCCCTGTTCTGCGCTCAGGCCAAGCGGCGTGCCGACACATTGTTTGACGAGCTGTGGTCCAACGATGACGACGCCAACCGGGCCGCGGCCGGCCGTCTGCTCGATGGTCGCTATACGTGGCTGGAGGAGGGTGTCCTTGACCCCTCCGGCGAGGGACCGATGATTCCGGCCGAGACCACGGCGCAGTCGACGGCCGACGTGTAGTTTCGCTACAGCGGTCGCCTGCACCGGTGCTGCGGCGGCCGCAGCGGTGGGGCGCTGGCAGCAATCGCTCGCCCGCGTCCGCGGCGATGGTCATCACCCCGTTGGGATGAGGCGCGAGCGCCGTGTCGATGGAAGCCTGACGGCATCGCCAGATACCTCATCCGGCTGGGTGCCGCATTCGTCGGCGGTCTGGCGCTGGCCTGCACGGTGGCGGCGTGCGGCTCCGGGGGGAGCGTCAGCCAATCCGTCTCCAGCGCGGCCAGCGCCGTCAAGGGCAAGCTCAGCGCGACAGCCTCCGCGACCACGAGTGGCGCGCCACAGACCAAGACGGCCCCGCAGGCGACGACCCCACAGAGCACGACGGTGACTCGGACGCACACGGCCACGGCGACCGCATCAGCATCGACGCCGACGGCCAACCCGGCGACCACCGTCACGGTACACCCAACCTCGACCACGGGCGGTACGTCCAGCGGCGTTCCCTGGTGGGGGTGGGTGCTGATCGCGCTGGGGGTGGCGGGAGTTGTGATGGGGGGTGTGCTGCTCGCGCGCGGGCGGCGTCCGACGGGGGGCGATACCCCCGGGGAGAGGCGCGGCGGCAGCCCGGACGGCCCCGGGGACGGGGATGTGGCGGGCCCTCCGGGTGAAGAGGACGAGACGCCGCGGGTGCAGTCGCCGCACGGGCCGAGCGGCGAGGACCGTCGCTGAGGCGTGGTGGGAAGGGCCGGGGGGGGCGAGCCGGGCAGCAGACGGCGGCGATGCCGGGGGCCCCGTCGCTCGGTGTCGACGGCAGCCTTGACAGCGCACCATCGCGATGTACCGTGGTTGTGGCGCCGGACCTACCAACTAATTGGTACAGGGCGACAGTCCAGGCGGCCGTGCGCTGATACCTCTGTCCCCAACCGGGGGTGATGTCGATGGCGTTTCCTGATACGGCGTCCTTCGCGCCGGCCGCGGCCCGTCGAGCTACTCCCGGGGTGCTGCTCCACGCGTCGAACCGCCGCGCGCTGCTGAACTATCTGGAGCGTGTCGCCGCACTCGTGCTCGCCTATTACGCCGCGGCGCACCTCGGCTATGCGTTTCAGTTCGCCGGTCCGGTCGCCGCCGTCGTGTGGCTGCCGGTCGGCGTCGCCATCGCGTTCCTGTACCTCGGTGGAATGAACCTGTGGCCGGGTGTTGTCGCCGGCGACCTGCTCGTCAACAACTACGCCGCGCTTCCGCCGGGCACCGCCATCGGACAGAGCGTTGGCAACGTGCTGGAGGTCGTGCTGGCGACGATGCTCCTTCGGCGTCTGTGCCCCAGAAGCAGCCCCATCGCAACGCCTCGGGGAGTGGCGGGGCTGGCGGTGGCCGTCGGATGTGGAACGATCATCAGCGCCGCGATCGGATCGATGGCCTCGTGGCTGGGGGGAGTGATTCCGGCCCATTCCCTCCTGCACGTATGGAGGACCTGGTGGCTGGGTGACTTCACCGGCGCGCTGATCTTGGTTCCGCTCGCACTCAGCTGGGCGTCACTGCCGCCGCGGCCCTGGAAGCGCCTTCAGGTGGTGGAGGGGGGCATCATGATCGCGACTGTCGTCGCGCTCAGCACGCTCCAGCTGACCTCGGTGACGATGATGCGGACGCTGCTGTTCCCAGCGCTGATCTGGGCGGCGCTGCGCTTTGGGCCCCGCGGGACGACGCTGGCGATCACGATCATCAGCGGATCTGCCATCTGGGGCACCGTGAACAATCTCGGACCGTTCGGCATCGGCTCGATCAGCGACCGGCTGCTGGTGACACAGGTCTTCATCGCCACCGTGTCCTTCTCCGGCCTGGCGATCGCCGCTCTCGTCGCGGAGCGCGAGCGATTTGCCGACAGCCTGCGAGCCTCCCGCGCGCGTCTGGTCGCCGCCTCCGACGAGGTTCAGCGGCGCCTGGAGCGCGACCTGCACGACGGGGCGCAGCAGGGCCTGCTCGGCCTGCGGCTCAAGCTGGCGCAGGCGGCTGACGTGATCGCCGATGATCCGGTCGAAGGCCGGCGCCTCGTCTTGACGGTGGAGCGACAGACGGTGGAAGTCATCGAGACGGTCCGGTCGATCGCCAGTGGCGTGTACCCGCCGCTGCTGCACGAGCGGGGTCTGGCCGAGGCGCTCAAGGCGGCCGCCCGGCGCGCCCCATCGCCGGTCAAGGTGCGCGATACACGCATCTGTCGCCATCCGGAGACGACCGAGTTCGCGGTCTACTTCTGCTGTCTGGAGGCCCTGCAGAACGTCGCCAAACACGCGGGACCGGACGCGGAGACGAGCATCCTCGTGTGGCAGGAGGGAACAACCCTTCACTTCATGGTGCGTGACTCAGGCATGGGTTTTGACCCGCGCACCGCCTCCCGGGGAAGCGGGCTGGAGAACATGCGAGACCGGATCGAGGCGCTGGGCGGACGCCTGGCCGTCAGGTCCGGGCCCGGGTCAGGCACCACCGTCCACGGTGCGGTGCCCCTCACCGATCGCGAATCCCGGACCCCGGCCGCCTGACGGCGACCGCGGTTACGCGTTCACCGCCCCGCGGGAACCCACCGCGGCGCGCTGGGCCAGCGTCTCCCCCCAGCTGCGGGCGCGGTCAAGCTCGCCGGGCTCCAGCGGACCCTCGGCCGCCTGCACCAGGAAACTCTCGCTGGCCAGCACTTCGATCCCGTGCCGGCGCAGCCGCCGGGCGATGCCTCGGGCGGCCGTGCCCGTCATCCAGGGCGAGCGGTCCAGACGGGTGTCGAACGTGGCCGCGTGAAGCCCGGGACTGTCCGGCAGGTCACGCAGCCAGGAGCGCAGGCCCGGCTGCCCGGTCGCACCCGGCTCCACATGGGCGCCGTCCTCGCGGGCGCCGTCGGCGGCGACGAGCCGGCTGCGGTCGGTGGCGAGGCCGTGCATGTGCGTGGGACCGCCGACGACGAGTAGATCAACAGGCCCGGGCTGTTGCGCGGCCACGTGCACGGGCAGGACCGTCACCTCGCCGCCGAGCCCCTCGGCGATGGCCTCGGCGATCGCCCGCGTGTTGCCATAGATCGATTCATAGACGAGCAGTGCATTCATGTCCGATTCCTCCAGTGCGGCGGCTCACGCGCCGCCGGCGAGCTCTTGGAACAGTCCGCAGGTCATCGCCACCACCTGCTCGGCGATCTCGACGGCGTCCTCGGAGATCTGCTCCAGGGCGTTGGTGACAACGACAACGACGGCGGCGAGCCGGCGGGCCTCCGGATCCCGGCCGGCGATGGCCGGCGACCAGGCGATCGCGCTGATCACTGAGCTGACGAGCATGGCCCGCCCCGGGAGCTGCTCGGCGACCGCGATGTCGCGGACGGCCAGGGCCTGCCGAGCGTCCGCCACCTGAGCCCGCGTCAGTTGCTCCAGCCGCGCCACCTCCGCTCGCAGCCCCGCAGCAGCGGCGGCACCGCCGCCGAGCTCCGGCATCAGATCGGCCATGACCGCGCACTGCGCAACGATGCGCTCGATGCACGGGACGATGTGCAGCAGGGCGGCGATCACCCGGAGCTCGCCGGCGCTCGCCGGCTTGAGCGCCAGCAGCGCCACGAGGTCCTGATGGAGAGCCGCGCGCACCGCAGGCCGGTGCGCATCGGCGCCGGCGATCTGCGACACGGCGTCGGCGTCGACGGCGCGGAGCGGCCGCACCGTGGCGTCGAGCCGCCCCAGGGCGGCGTCCAGGGCGTCCAGCAGGCTCCGCTCCAGCGCCGGCAGCGACTCCGGGTGTCGAGCGAGCGGAGCGTCCTGGGCCCACTCAGCAGAGCTCGTCACCGTCGTCGACCTCCGAGAGGAAGATGAGCGTGGCCATGACCCTCCGGCTGACGTCCTGGGTCTCCGGAAGGCCGAGCTTGGCGAAGATGGAGTTGACGTGCTTCTCGACGGCGCGCTTGGTGAGCACGAGGGACTCGGCGATCGCGCCGTTGCTCTTGCCGGAGGCGATCTCGGCGAGCAGCTCGCGCTCGCGGGGGGTCAGCTGCCCCAGACGGGAGTGCGCGGCCCGGGAGCGCGCCTTGATCAGGACGTCGACGATGCTGGGGTCGATCACCGATCCGCCGCGGGCCACCGCCTCGATGGCGGCGATCAGATCGTCCTTGTTGCGAATCCGCTCCTTGAGCAGGTAGGCGCGCCGTCCCGTGCCCTCCTCAAGGAGCGCCAGTGCGTAGGCCGGCTCCGCGTACTGGCTGAGCACCACCACGCCGACATGCGGATCCGACTCACGCAGTGCGCCGGCGACCCGGATGCCCTCGTCCGCCCCTGACGGCGGCATGCGGATATCGGTGACGACGACATCGGGCCGCCAGCGGTCGATGGCGGTTCGCAGCTCCTTGCCGTTGGAGCACACGGCGACCAGGTCGACTCCAGGAGCGGTGCAGAGCATCGCGGTGAGAACCTCACGGATCAGGTAGGCGTCCTCGGCGATGACCACCCGGATCGGCGCGTTGGAGACGGCGGGCTCCTCATGACCCGTGTCCGCCGGCGTCTGCTCAGTCTCCCCGCCCGCCATCGCCTGCATCTCGCCGCCTGTGTCGCCCAGGACGGGCGCCCCGGTCATCATCACATTACACCCGCTGGTTCGGACCCTCCACTGGAGCATCCATGTGGATCCATGCTCACCGCGAGCACCGGTTTCGGCAAGGGCGCACACCTCCCGGGCGGGGGGAGGCGGGCACCACGCGCATGCGCGTCAGCTCAAGGCACAGGATTTGCCGAAAACCGCGGGCGCGGATCAACCGCCCGCCGGTAGGTCCTGCTCCGCGTGCTCGGTCGGTGAAGTACGGATGGTCATCCTCCTGACAAGGACGTAGCGTGCTGGTCATGGCCGCACACTCGCAGTCTGCGACGGCGCTGATGCCGGCGCCGCGCCGGGAGCGGCTGGCACTGCCCACGCCGAAGGGCGGGCACCTGAGGGCGTGGCACGTGGCGCTGCTCGGATCAAGCGCCGCCGTCGCCGTCGGCTACCTGACGCAGCAGAACCCGGCGGCTGCCCCGGCTCACCTGGCGGTTGAGGTGCGGATGGTTGTCATCGCCAGCTTCACCGCCGCTGCCGCGTACGCGCAGACGAGGAAGCTGCAACCTCAGATGGGCCGGCTCCTCCTCCTCGCCACGCTGTTCTCAGCGCTGTGGCTGCTCAACGGAGCGGCGTCGCCCCTGCCGTTCAGCGTCGGCGTCCTCTGCACCGGCCTGGCTCCGGTGGCGATGTCGTATGTGATGCTGGCGCATCCCTCCGGCCGCGTGCGCTCGCGCGCGGAACGGCGCTTTCTGATGTCAAGCGGAGGGGCGGCGGCCGGACTGTGGCTCATCGGCGTTGAGATCAGCGGCCAGCCGCCGCTGCGCACGCCGCTGCTCGGCTGCGCTCCGCGCTGCCAGACCAGCCTGTTCTCACTCGGTGCCGGACGGACGGTGCCGACGGCTCTCACCGTCGTGCTGGTGATGGCCTGGCTGACGCTGTCGGTGGGGACGGCGATTCTCCTTCACCGGCGGGAACGGTCGGCGCCCGCCGCGTTGCGGCGATCGCTTATGCCCGTGCGGCTGGCGGCGACCACGGCGGCGGCCGTTGCCGTCTACTTGGTTGCGCTGCGGATCGCCAGCGGGCAGACGGAGACGGCCGTGGGTCTTCTGTACGTCGCCGGCGCCATCCTGGTGCCGGTCGCGGTGCTCGCCGGGCTGTCGCTGGAGCGGCTGTTCATGGGCCAGGCGCTCGCCCGCCTCGTCCGGCAGTTCGCCCGCTTTCCGGAGCGCGATCCGCGCGAGTTCATCGCCGAGAGCCTCAACGATCCGACACTGCAGCTCGCCTACCTGCGGCCCAACTCCGGCACGTACGTCGATTCCTCCGGGGCCCGCGTCGTGCTTCCCGTGTCCCTGAGCGAGCGTGCCGTCAGCTGGGTCATCCGCGAGGGCCGGCCGGTGGCGGCGGTGATCTATGACCGGGAGCTGTCGGACCAGGACGGCTTCATCGAGGCGGTGGGCGCGGCCGCGCTCATCCGGCTGGAGCGGGCGCAGCTGGAGGCGGAGCTGAAGGCGTCGACCACGGAGCTCGCCGAGTCACGGATCCGGCTGGTGGAGTCGGCTCACGCCGAGCGGCGGCGGCTGGAGCGGGATCTGCACGACGGCGTCCAACAGGACCTCATCGGCCTGCGGATCAAGCTCGACCTCGCCGCCGCGGCGATCCGTGAGGATCCGGTCGAAGGCGAGCGGCTGGTGGGAGCGGTGGGCAGGCAGATGGATGAGGTGCTGCAGACCCTGCGGGCCTTCGCCCGCGGCATCTATCCCGCCGTCCTGCACGAGCGGGGCCTCCCGGACGCGCTGCGGTCGGTGGCGCGCAACTCGCCGGCGCGAGTTGGGGTGCGCGCCGTCGATGTCGGACGGTATCCGGAGGACATCGAGGTGGCGATCTACTTCTGTTGCCTGGAGGCGCTGCAGAACGTCGTCAAGCACGCCGGACCTGACGTCCATGTCACGATCAAGCTGTGGCAGCGGGGGCCGTCGCTGCACTTCGAAGTGAGGGACTTTGGCCCCGGGTTCCGGATGGCCGAAGCGGGCGGTGGAAGCGGGCTGTCGAACATGCGCGACCGCATCGAGGCCATCGGCGGTCATCTGGTCGTCACGTCGGCCCCCGGCCTGGGAACGACGGTCAAGGGAAGCCTGCCCGTCGCCAGCAACCAGTTGGCGCAGGGCGCGCGGGGCCGGCGGGCCGTCGCGCCACGCGAGCGAGGGGCAACCGCTCACCCAATCCGGGTGATGACCGGCCCACCGGGACGTAGAACGCTGACAGGTGACGCCGGCGGTTAGCGCCGGGCTCGGCGTGGAACCGCCACCCGGGTTGATTCACCAACAGCTACAAAGGAGGGGTCGCTCATGGCAACTCTCGTTGCGATCGGCTATCCAGACCAGACGACTGCCGAACAAGCACGCCACACGGTCGAGCAACTGGAATCCGAGCTCATCATCCAGGCCGATCAGGTGGCCGCGATCTCCCGTGACATGGAGGGCAAGTACCACGTCCACACGACTCATGGCGGCGCCGGAGCCGGTGCCGGCGCGGTGTGGGGCGGGTTCTGGGG
This sequence comes from Solirubrobacteraceae bacterium, assembly GCA_035702755.1. Classification (GTDB taxonomy): domain Bacteria; phylum Actinomycetota; class Thermoleophilia; order Solirubrobacterales; family Solirubrobacteraceae; genus Palsa-465. The sequence goes on from DASSZQ010000062.1 coordinate 19,093, forward strand.
TCTGCTGTTCGGCCTGCTGTTCTTCGTCCCCTTCGCCGGCTGGGCCGTGGGCGCCGGTTTGGGAGCGCTCTTTGGCCATCTGGGCGAAAAGGGCATCGACAAGGCCTTTCAGCAGCAGGTGCGCGATTACCTGAAGCCGGGCACCTCGGCGCTGTTCATGGTCATCGAGAAGGCGACGCCCGATAAGGCGATTGCGGCGCTCGATCAGTACGGCGGGACCGTGATCAAGACCTCACTGAGCGAGGAGGACACGCGCAAGCTGCAGGAGGCCCTGCAGCCGCCGCAGACCGTCGGCTCCGCGCAGTAGACACGCTCGCTTCACGACTGTTCCCGGCGCTCGGTCCGCTCCCACGCGCGGGCAGGCCGTGGGGCCGGGCCGAGCCCGGGAACGGCGGTGAGGGAGCCCGGCGGGGTCAGTAGCCGAGCGGATGCTCGGTCTCCGGCAACTCGGCCAGCGCTCGGCGCAGCTCCCGGAGGGTCAGCGGATCGGCGGTGGCCGCTCGGAGGCGCAGCACGGCCAGCGCCTCAGGCAGCCGCCAGGAGGCGAGCATCGGCAGGCCGACACAGCAGCCGACGATGAGCGGGACGACTGCGGCCGGAGCTGCGAACAGGATCGCCGCCGCACACAGTCCGCTGCAGACGAGGACGGTGAGCGCGGCATGGATGCAGACCAGCGTTGCCTGTCGCCGGGTGGGGCCGGCGCCGGAGGCGGGATCGGCGGGTGGGCGGCTCATGGTTGTGGACATATGGGGAGATCGAGTTCCTCGGTTGGAAGTGAGCTGTCGGCGATGAGCAGCCCCACCAGCACACCGGCCTGAAGCGACGCCGCCGCGGTCGACTCGACCACGGGGATGCCGCGCAGGGGGATGAGGTCGAGCAGCGTCTCCTGCAGGTGGGCACGCATCTCCTCGTCGAGCCCCAGCGCGGCGAACACCGCGTCGAAGCCGGCGGTCGCCTCCTCAGGCGTTCGCAGCCGGTTGAGCAGGAACAGATCCCGGGCGCGGTCACACCCTTCGCGAAGGGCATCGTCAGAGATCTGGATCATCGAGCGGGGGCAGGGAAGGGGGTACGGCCCGGCTGGGAAGCGCGCCCCGGGGCGAGGGAACGCTCGTCAGGCGAATACCCGGCCTGGCCGAAACCAATCCGGCAGGAGTGGCGGCGCACAGCTTCACATATCCGGCGGATGCGCGCGCGCCGGGGGGCGGGACTACCGTCGACAGTGGGGGAGGTCGAGCCGGCGGCGTAGTCAGCGGCGGTGGCCGGCAGCAACGGTCGGCGCCGGGCCAGGGGTGGCCAAAAACGGCGCGGTGAAGAGGGGCAGCTCCCGCCGCCGCCCCTTCATCTCCAACAGCGGCTTTTCGCACCGGGATTCAGCGTGAAAATCGTGCCAAACCGGTGCCCTGGGAGGTCGGCGCAAAGCCGCTGCCCCCGGTCAGCGCCCACGGGGCGAAAATGCGTTGGGCGAAGCGAATACGGGTCGCAGTGAACAAGAGGGCGAGCGGCCCGGAGGCCGGGATGCGCGCGAGAAGCCCCCGGTGTGTTCGAAACTCGTATCGGGCGGACGATCTGGAACAGAACCGCCGCTATGCGGCACTCACGGACGACATCGCCCGGCGCGATCCGGATTTCGGCCAAACCGGGCGCTTCACCCCCGTCCGAACTCCCCTCATCGCGTCGTCGACCGCGAGCCTGCCGCCACCGACTCACGGCAGGCACCTCCTGACGGACCGGAGTCGAGGTGGTCGCCTACTGGCCCAGCAGGCCCGCCTCGGTGGCGCGGGCCACCGCCTCGGAGCGTGATGCCGCCCCCAGCTTGCGGTAGATGGCGTGCGCCTGGGTCTTGACCGTGTTTGCCGAGACGTTGAGCTGCGCGGCGATCTCCCGGAAGGAGCGATGGCTCGGCAGGAAGCGGAGGATCCGCAGTTCCGCGATGGTCAGCGACGACGGGCCGGCGAGACTGGTCTCGGCGAGGGTGTCAAGATGTGCCCACGCCTCGTCGAACCAGTGCGCGAAGATGACCGCATCCGGCGTGCGGCGCGCCAGCCGCGACGCCTCGGCCAGCAGCGTGCGGGCGCGGACGACATCGACGAGCCACAGTGACGCGTGGGCCAGGAGGATCCGGACCTCAGCGCCGTACCACGGCAGGAAGTCGCCGAGCGCCGCCAGCAGGTCGATGCCGGCGCGCAGGTCAGCCTTGGCCTCGTCGGAGCGGCCGTGGTGGGCCCGGACGGCGGCCGCGGCGGCGAACACCAGTGCCATCACCGGATCGTGCTCCAGCTCCCAGTCGCTGACCGTCCGCCGGGCCTCATCAGTCAGATCGTCGGCCAGGTCCCAGTCCGACGCCTCGATCGCGATCATCGCCCGCTGCGTGAGACACAGAGCGGCGACGGCGGGGGCCTCGCCGGCCAGCGCCCGCGCTGACTCATCCAGGATGTCGGCGGCGCGCGAGCGCTCGCCGGTCAGGTGCAGTGACACGCCCTCCAGCAGGCGGCAGAACGGCCGCCAGCGGCCGGTGCGGGGATCGGCGGCGGCAACCGCGGCCACGTGGCCGAACTCAGCGACCCGGCGCGAGGCGGCGAGCATGCTGACCAGATCCAGCCCGGCGGTCACCGGATCCGCCGCAGCGCCGGCGGACCGCGGGGCGGCGGCCGACCATCGCTGCGCCTCGCCGAGCCGCCCGGCGATGAGCCCGCTCAATGACGCGGCCAGCGCGAGCGGGGGATGGTCGGCGACGCGGTCAGAGCCAAGGGTGCTCAGCCAGCCGGAGACATAGTCATGGTGCCCGCAGGTCAGGAAGCTGAGGATGTGCCGGGAGAGCAGACGGACGGTCTGCTCGGCATCGCCGGCGGCGGACGCCTGGTCAAGAGCCCGCTTGACATCCCCGGTGCGGGCGTACCAGCGACTGGCGGCGCGCCGCAGCTCAGGCTCAAGCTCCGGCTCGGACCCGCACAGCTCGGCCCGCAGGGCGTCGGCCACGAGCGGGTGCCAGCGGAAGTGGTCCTGGGCGGCATCGACCGGGGCCAGGAGCGGGCTCACCCGGGCCAGCTCGGTGACCGCGCCGCCGGACCCGGACTCGCCGAGGATGGCGTCGCCGGCGGCGGCTGAGAGCTCATGCAGGACCGAGGTCCGCCGAGCGAAGCGCAGCAGGTCCGGCGGCAGCGCGCTCAGAACCTCGTCGCGGATGTAGGCGGCGAGCAGATGGTGACGGCCGCCGAGGGACTCCAGCTCCCCGGGACCGTCGCGCAGCGCCAGCGCCGCCAGGTACAGCGCCGCCGGCCACCCCTCCGTCCGGGCGACCAGGGCGTGCAGGCGCGCCGGGTCAAGCTCGATTCCCTCGCGGCGGAGCACCAGCGCCGCCTCGGGCACCGTCAGGCGCAGGTCCGTGGCCCTCACCTCCACCACGAGGCGGTGGGCGCGAAGCCGGCCCAGCGGAAGGCGCGGCTCGGTCCGGGACGCCAGCGCCACGGTCAGACCGGGCAACACGTCGCTGACCGCGACGTCGAAGATCTCGTCGAGAACCGGGGGCGCAACCCGGTCGGCGTCATCGAGCACGACGACGACCCCGCGGTCATGCTCGGCGTGCGCGGCCCGGATGAGTCTGGTCACGCCGGAGCGGACGTTGCCGTGCCGGAGCCAGACAAACGGCCTCCGGTCGCCCTCCTCCCATTCGGCGAGCAGCGTCGATTTGCCGAAGCCCGGGGGGGCGACGAGCAGGGCAAGCGGCGCGTCGGCGGCGGTGGTCAGCCGCTCCACCAGGGCGGGGCGGCGAACGATGCCGGCGGCGAGCCTCGGCGCCGGGCGCAGCCGTTCCCGGCGAGCGGGCGGACGGACTCTCGGCCGCGTGGCGGTGGCGGGCGCCGCTGTCGTCACCGGCACCATCCCACGGCATCGATCCGGTGGCAGAGAACCGCGCCCCTCATGGCAACAGTTGTCCCGTACGCGGCTGCGGACGGCAAGGGCGCCCGCCCCCGGGTTGCGAGGGGGCCAGCACCACGGCCGGCGGGGTGGGGGCCTGCCGCGGTTTGCCCGCCGCATCACCCGGAATGGGCGAGGCGGAGCGGCCGCGCGCGCGTAGGCTGCGGGACATGGACGACGTGGAGCGGCTTCTGCGGCTGCTGTCGATCAACGACGAGGCGTCGATCGACCGGATTCTCGCCGGAGCCGAGGAGCGCGAGTTCTCGCATGCCCTGGGGCGGAAGGTGAATCTGCTGGTGCGGCTGGGGGCGCTGCTGGCGCTCGGCGCGCCCACCACGTCGCTGAAGGCGACCGTGCAGCAGGCCGTCGATGCCGGCGCGACGGAGGCGGAGATCACCGACGTTCTGGTCACGGTCGCGCCCGCGGTGGGGCTCGCCCGGGTGGTCGCCTCGGCGCCGCGTCTGGCGACGGCGCTGGGGTACGACATCGACAGCGACGACTGACGCCCGGCCCCGGGGGGATGGGATGCGAGGCGTCACCGGTGTGGTCGCCGCGCGCTCGGCGTTTCACCCACCTGGGGTGATGACCGGCTCGGAGCGGGCAAGCACGCTCGTGGCTATGAGACCGATTCTGATCCACCCCCACAGAGACCGCCGCGGGCTTGCCGCCCGCGCGGCGGTCGTTCCCGCCGTCCTGACCCTGGCCGTCGCCGGCTGCGGGAGTACCGGGAACACGACGGCCGGCAAGCCGTCGTACTGCACGGCTCGCTCCAACCTGGAGCAGTCCGTCAAAGCGCTACCCCAGACCGATGTCCTCAAGAACGGGACCAAGGCGCTGGAGGCCAACCTCGAGAAGGTGGTCAACGACGCCAAGGCGCTCAAGAACGCCGTCAAGACCGACTTCGCCAGCGAGACGAAGGCGATCGACACCGCGATGAACGCCCTAACGACGACGCTTCACCAGATCCAGTCCCAGGGCCCGACAGCCGCGAACCTGACCGCTCTCCCCGGTCAGATCTCCGCTGTGGCCAGCTCCGTCAAGAGCTTCACGAGCGCGACAGCGTCGAAATGCTCCTGAGCTGATCCGGCGCCGGCTCGCCCCGCGGCGCGGCCGGCGCCGTCTCCGGCCGGCCCATCGCCAGCAGCTCGTCGACGAGCGCCAGGGCCGCGGCATGGCTGGCGTCGTCGTGGCTGCCCATCGACGACACCGCCAGGATGCCGATCAGGTCGGCCGAGGAGTCAAGGCTCATGCCGAGCAGCAGGAAGCGCAGCAGGACCCGCCGCAGGCGCGACCGGCGATGCGCGAGCGTCCAGTCGTGCAGCCGGGCGGCGCGCGCCTCCTGGAGCTCCGCGGACCCGCGGCTGCCGACGACGCGCGACGCGTACTCGTACAGATGCTGCCGCCGGTCCTCGTCGATCGCGTCGTTGTAGGCGCGCAGGAACGAGGCGATCACCGGACACACCGAGGCCGGGTGATCGGTGAACTTCTCGCCGGCGAGCATGGACGCCAGCTCCATCACGCAGGCGCCCTCCTGGGGGGAGAGATGCCTGCCCCGGCTGAGACGGATCGTCTGATGGGACACGGGTGCCATGAAGACCTCCTATTGGGACAGCAGCAGCAGCGGCCACTGGACGTTCACGGGTCACGACGGTCCCAGACCGAGCGGGCGGCGGCATCACCCTGACGGGGTGATGGCTCCCCCGGTCAGTGCGTTGGCGACGGGGGTCCGGTCCGCGCAAACGAGGCACTGAGCTTGATGGCGTGAACGGCGCCAGTGGTCCCGGCCTGCAAGGGCACGGCGACGGCGAGCAGCAGGATGCCGGGGATGACCAGCGCCTTGGAGCCGAGCATGAGGATGCCGACGCGACCGAGGAGGTAGGGCGGCGTGCAGATGGTCGCTCCCAGCGCCCCGCCGACGACAGTCGTCGAGAGCTTGTCGCGACGCGAGTACTTGTTCCTGACCCCGATGATGCGCGCCGGCACGGCGACGTAGCAGAGCATCATGAGGCCGACGACGATGCTCAGCGTGATCCCAAACCAGGGGCGTCCCCAGCGGGTGACGATGAGCGTGGCGAAGCTGAGCAGGAGCCCAACAAGGACTCCGGAGCCGAGGATGGGGCGCAGGTGCCGGCGAGCCCGGGCGAACGCCGGGCGGATCTCCGGATGGTGGGGATCCTCGATGGCGAAGGCGAACACCGCGTTGAGGAAGAACGCGGCGGCGGTGACGGCGGTCACGAGCAGGACGAGCGGGATCAGCACCGGTCCCCGGATCACGTTGAAGGAGCGGCCCCGCAGCACGTGGAGCTTGAGGTCGAACATCGCCAGCCAGATCCACATCGCGGGCAGGACCTGGACGAGCGTCAGCCGCCAGTTGGTGACGAGCAGTCGCACTCCCTCAAACAGCAGGACAAAGCCACCCACGGCAAACGCCAGCGGCGCGAACACCCGCCGGCGGTGGCTCAGGCTGAGCACGGCCTGCTCGATCGAGGCCTCATCGTTGCTCTCGATCGCGCGGGCCAGGGAGCGGATGCGGGCGGTGAGGTGGGGCGATGTGCGCGCGCTCATCTAACGCGCACCGTAGACCCGCCGTGGGGACCGGGAATCACCCCGTGTGGGTGACGCGGTCCAGAGGCCCGGTGTATGCCTCCGGCGTCACCGGGGTATGTCCTGCGGAGCATGAAGGAACTGAACGGATCAGCCAGCGCGTTCGTCGCCGCGCCCGTCGAGGAGTGCATGGCTCTCTGTGAGGCCGTGGACCGCTACCCGGCCTGGTGTCCGGAGATCGTGACCGACGTCGACGTGCTCGAGCGCGACCCCGGTGGCCGGCCGACACGGGCGCGGACGCGGCTGCACGTCGCCCACGGTGCGCTGGCGCGCGACTTCGACCTGACGATGGCGATCACATCCGAGCCGCCGGGGATCGTTCGGCTGGCCAAGCTGAGCTCAGGCTCCCAGCAGCGGTTCAACGTCGTGTGGCGCCTCTCGCGGGGAACCCCAACCGAGATCCGAATCGAGCTGGAGGCGAGCCTGAACGTCCCGCGGTTCCTGCCGCTCGGCGGCGTCGGCGATGCGCTCGCGGCGCAGTTCGTGACGGCGGCCGGCCGGGAGCTCGGCCCCGTCACTTGACGATCAGGCCGAGCGCTCCCTTGATCACGAGCGCCGCGCCGATGACCACCAGCGCTCTGACGGCGATCCGCCGCCAGTCGCGCCCGATCGCCGCCTTGGCGCGATCAATCGCCTGCGGGGTCCACTCCGGAGCGATCGCGAAGCTGATCAGCGGTGCCTCGAGAAGGAGGAGCATCACGAGGTTGATGCCGATCACCACGAGGACGTTGGTCGCCGTGGAGTACTTGAGCTCGTGCAGCGCGTGCAGCGCGGCGATGTACGACGCGCCCGGCAGCGTCAGCAGCGCCCCGATGGCGAAGGTGGCCCGCGGCGAGCCCTTGCTCAGCACCCGCTGCCAGCGCGGCGGGCCTTTCTCCTGCTTCTTGGCCCGCCTCGCCGCCCGGCGGCGGGACTCTCGGTCACGGTGCAGGACGTAGGCGATCACGAAGGCGATCCCGCCGAGGGCGAGGTCGGCCGCCGGGCTGAGCGTCTTCTGAGTCGTCTGCGTGGTCCCGGAGGAGTCAAGCGCAAAGACGATCACCAGGCCCAGCGTGATACTGGTCATGAGCGCTCCGCACAGGTAGCCGAGCATCAGGCGCGACGGGCGTGGGAGGAGCAGCATGACCGAACTGGCGGCCACGAGCGTGGGGTTCAGTGCCGCCGTCAGCGAGAAGAGGAACACCTGACCCATCGCGCACCTACTCCGCGCCCACCGGCACGGGCGGGATGGCGGGGGCGGGGGGCGGTTCCGCCTGGAGCAGGCGTCGCCAGTCCATCAGCAGGCGGTGGACACTCGCCGCGCCCACCAGGCGCTCCGCCGGCATGGGCAGCTCGACGGGGTGGAGGATGAAGGGCCGCGTCTGGGGCCCGCCCAGCCCGCCGTGAAAGGAGATGAGCTCCTCGAAGGCACAGCCCTGCTCCAGCTGCGGGTCATAGAAGCTGTTGACGAGCACGTCAGGGGCGTGAGCGAACCCGTGGCTGCGCAGCAGATGCGCCGCCGCCCCGGACGGGAAGGGGGCCAGCGGATCATCGCCGGTGACGTGCCCGTCCCGCAGCCGGCGGGAGCCCGCGGCACCGAGCACGACCGGGCCCTCCCGGCGACAATCAACGAGCACGAAGCCGATGTGCGGGTGGGTGCGGAGCGCGTCAAGCAGACGGGGATGGCGGGCGGTGATCTCCTCCAGCGAGAGGCGGCGGTCGCTCTCCATCAGGTAGACGAGGCCCAGGTTGCCGGAGGCGAGCACGATCGCCGGCGCGGGGCCGCCGGGGGGCTCCGGGCGCTGTTGCGGAGCCGGCGCGCGGCCGGTGGCCTCGGCCACGGCGTGGCTGACGGCGACGTCGTTCTCATCTCCGGTGGCCCCGCGGGCGACGCGGCCGCGCTCCATGGAGCGCTCCACGAGGTCCTGCAATCCGTAGTCGTTGCGCTGGGTGAACGTCGCGCCCTGCGTCTGCCCGTGGTCAGAGAGGACAACGAGCTTGTACGGGCGCGGCGCGAACGGACGTGCCCGCTCGATGCGTCCGAATTGCCGGTCGAGCTTGCGCAGCGCGTCGAGGGTGTCGGCGCGCTCCAGACCGGAATGGTGGGCGACCTCGTCGTAGCTGGAGAACGTGGCGTAGACGGCGGGGCGGCCGCGCATCATGTCGGTGAGGACGCCGTAGACGATCAGGTCGCGCACCGCAACACACACCCCGGCGCGGATGAGCGGGTAGCGGCCGCCGCGATGGCCCCGCGGGAGCACGTCGCGACGGCGCTGCTGCAGGGCGGCGACCCATTCGACGATCAGCTCCCACGTGAACAGCACCAGCGTGCGGGTGACGTTGAACCCGTTGGCCAGGAACGCCCGGTATCCCGGATTCGCCCGTTTCTCCGCGGACATCCGGCTGACGGTGAGGATGACGGCCTCGGCCTCGCCGGAGAAGAGGTTGCCGCGGCTCGCTCCGTCGCCGGTGAGCAGCCCGTCGCCGGTGGCCAGGCGACGCTCGAGTTCCGCGCAGTCGGCCGGTGAGGAGCAGGTGATGACCCGACCGGTCTCCTTCTCGACCCAGCGAAACGCCGGGATGTCGTCGTTTGAGCCGAGCAGGATCCCGGCCTGGCTGGCACCGGTCTGCGAGCTGAGGTCGGTCTCCCACTCGGCCAGCGCGTGTGTCCCCTCCTGGAGCCAGCGCGCCATGACCGGCGCGCTGCCGTCCCGCATGGCACGCTGAAGCACCGGCAAGGCGAGACCGTCGATCTCCAGGAAGATGATGCCGGGCCGGTCGCTTTGCTGCTGCCGGCCCTGACGGCGGGCGATCCGCCGGATCACGCGCAGGGAGTATGTGTCGTCGTCGTCAGCCCCGAGGATGACGTCGAGCACGATCATCACCGCCGCGATGATCAGCGCCATCAGCAGCGCCCAGCCGAACGTGCTGACGTGGATGGCGTGCGGGCTGATGTTGGACGCGAGAAGCAGGATGAACGCGTCGGCGAGCAGGACGAACACAAACCCCAGGGCAAGCGTGAACGGCAGCCGCAGCGCGGCGATGAGCGGCGGCAGCAGGGCGGTGAGTACGGCGATGACGGCCGCCGCGGTGACGGCGCCCCTGAACCCGCCGACGGTGACGCCGGGGAGGATGGCTGCGGCGATGAGCACCGAGACGGCGGCCACCAGCCAGGCGACGAGCAGGTGCAAAATCCGGATCCGCGGAGCCTGTGGTGCCCACCCGCCGGGGTCGGCGGGCGCGTCAGGGGCGGGGGTTGGCGGCGGAGCGCTCATCGGTGCCCTGCACGATCGCCCACGCCGGAGGCGCCGGCGTCACCCGGATCGGACGATGAACGCATGGCCGGCGCGGGTCTGATGAGCCTGAGATGAGCTCTGCTGTCACCGGTCATCCCGCGGGCCACCGGACACAGAGCCCGGCGGTGACGTGGCTGGGTCACGCGACGGTGCTGGTTGAGCTTGACCACGCCCGGCTTGTCACCGACCCCGTGCTGCGACGCCACGTCGGTCCGCTTGTCCGGATCACATCCCCGGCTCCCGGTGGCGCCGCCGGCACCGTCGACGGCGTTCTCCTGTCACATCTGCACGCCGACCACGCCGACCTTCCGACGCTGCGGACGATCGACCGCCGGGGCCCGCTTCTCGCTCCCGCGGGCGCGGGGGAATGGCTGCGCGCCCGGGGAATGCGGGATGTGCGCGAGATGGTCCCGGGCGCAGCGCTGAGGGTGGCCGGCGTCACGGTCGAGGCGACCCCGGCCGTGCACAGCGGGCGGCGGACGCCGCTGGGACCACGGGCCGGCACGGTCGGATATCTGCTTCAGGGGTCGCGCTCGGTCTACTTCGCCGGGGACACGGATCTGTTTGCCGAGATGGCGGACCTGCGCGGGCGGGTGGACGTGGCGCTCGTCCCCGTGTGGGGGTGGGGGCCGAGCGTGGGAGCGGGCCATCTCGATCCCCAGCGGGCCGCGGCCGCGGTCGCGCGTATCGCCCCGGCGCTCGCCATCCCCATCCACTGGGGGACGTTGGCGCTGCCCCGGCCGGCGCGGCGCGCGGGAGATCCGGCGGTCCCCGCCCGGGCCTTCGCTGAGCGGGTGCATGAGGTCGCGCCCGGCGTGGAGGTGCGCCTCCTGGCTCCGGGCGAGCGCCTGGAGATCGACCGCCGATCACCCCGTTCGGATGATGCCGGGGAGGCCGGGCGGTGCGACGGTGGACGCTGACAGGCATGGGTGCGAACGGCGCCCGTCGACACGGAGAAGGAGCGTGTGATGTACGAAGTCAAGGGCCTTGGGCGGGCGATCTTCGCCGCCGTGTACCTGATGATCGCGGCCGTCCTCAACATCATCTACGGGATCGCAGCGATCTCCAACTCGAAGTTCTTCGTTCACAACACCCACTATGTGTTCTCCGACCTCAAGACCTGGGGCTGGGTGACGCTCATCCTGGGTGTGCTGGAGGGGCTGGCCTCGATGTCGCTGTTCGCCGGCGGAGCATTCGGCCGGTGGTTTGCGATCATCGCGGCCTCGCTGGGGGCGATCGCCGCGCTGCTCGAGATTCCGGCCTATCCGTTCTGGTCGATCGCGTTGTTTGCGCTGAGCCTGTGGATCATCCACGGCCTGGTGGTCTTCGGCGAGAGCAAGCGTGAGGCCGAGGCGGCCGCGCGCGCGCCGGAGCGCACGTCGGTGACGCCGTCGGAGCCGACGGCCCGGAGGTGACGGGGCCGGCGGCAGCGCGAATGCGGGGGTGGCCGGGGCGGGATTGACTCCCGGCGGACCGTGAAGTGGGAACTCGCCATCGTGGCGCTGGCGGTGCTCGTCGTCGCCGGCGCCTCACGGCGACTGGTGGGAACGCCGGTCACGGCGGCGATGGTGTTCACGGCCATGGGGCTGGTCACCGGGCCGCTGGTGGCCGGGGAGGTGACTGCGGCGCCGACGAGCGTGAGCGTCCGGACGCTGGCTGAGGCCACGCTGGCGGTGGTGCTCTTCTCAGATGCCGCCCGGATCCGGATGCGAGCGCTGCGGCGCGAATACGCCGTTCCGGTGCGGTTGCTCGCCTTCGGGCTCCCGCTGACCATCGTCTGCGGCGCGCTGGTGGCCGCCGGCCTCTTTCCCCAGCTCAGCCTCGCCGAGGCGCTCGTGCTCGCCGTCGTACTGGCGCCAACCGATGCCGCGCTCGGACAGGCGGTGGTCACCGAGCCGCGGCTCCCGTCGCGCATTCGCCAGGGCCTGAACGTGGAGAGCGGGCTCAACGACGGCATCTGCGTCCCGCTGCTGCTGATCGCGCTGGCGGCGGCGGACATCGAGGCGCAGACGACGAGCAGCGGGCATGCGCTGAGGATCGTGGCCG
>DASSZQ010000303.1:0-22200 GCA_035702755.1 Solirubrobacteraceae bacterium
ACCGCGCTCGGCCAGTTCCGGATCGTCGCAGAGCACCATGCCACCCTCACCGCACAAGAAGGCCTTGGCGGTGTGGAAGCTGGTGGTGGCGACCGTCCCAAACGACAGCGCGGGCCGCCCCGCGTGCAGCGTCCCCATCGACTGCGCGCCGTCAAGCACCATGGTCAGACCGTGGGCGTTGCATAGACCCTGCAGGCTGGTGTGCTGAAGCGAGGACCCGCAGTAGTCGGCCGCCATCAGGCCCCAGGTGCGGCGAGTGATGCGCCTTTCCGCGTCGGCGGGGTCCAGATTGAGAGTGATGGGGTCAACGTCGCAGAAGACCGGCACCGCGCCCGCGCGCAGGATCGCGTTTGTGGTGGCGATGTAGGAGAGCGCGGAGACGAGGATCTCATCGCCCGGCCGGACCCCGGCAAGCTGCAGCGCCAGATCGAGCGCCACCGTCCCGTTGGAGACGGCGATGGCATGCCGGCGCTCCGCGAGCTGCGCCACCTCGGCCTCAAAGGCGGCCACCTCGGCACCCATGGACAGCCGTCCGGCGCGCAGCGTTGCCGTAACGGCCTCAACCTCTTCCTCGCCGATATAGGGCTTCGCCCAGGGAATCCGATGTGACATGACGTCCTCGCGGGAGTCGCGGTTTTCAGCACGGTTATCGGCGGCGGAGGTGGACACTTGAGGCGCCGCCGGCAGGCACACCCCAGGTCAGCTCACTGGTAAGCGAACCTCGGCGGGACACAGCACCTCTGTCCACTGCCGCGCGGCGAGCTCAACCGACAACTTGTCGACGATCGGCTGCTGGGAGCTGCGGATGGCCGCCGCCAACTGGCGGTCGCCGTCCAGCAGCGCCCTGGCCTTGGCCCGCATCTCCGCCGTATCCCGGCAGACACCTGGGGTGTCGGCACCGTCGGCCAGGGTGTCGATGAGAGCTCCGCGGCGGTACAGGACGGGCGTTCCGATCACCATCGCCTCGATCGGTGAATAGTGAACATGACGCGCCTCACGCGAGGGATAGACAAACACGGGCGCGCGCACGTAGAGTTGCTCCAACTCTACGTCGGTGAGATATGGCAGTACGCTGGCGTCATCCACCGGGATGACCTGGCGGCCGAAGATGGCGTGGGGCAGATCAGCGAAGTCGCGCTTGATCTCGGCATACCGCTCGCCGTAATACGGGTGATCGCGTACCCCGGGACAGATGAAGATGGCCGCCGTCCCAGTCCCCGTCCACGTCCCCTCGCCGGAGAAGATGCGTTGGGGCAGGGGAATAGTGACCGTATGAGCCCGGGCGCGCAGCGGGCCCGTCTCGATCTCGGCAAGATTCGCGTAGCCCTGGCCGAACACAAAGCGATCCCCGATGCGGTCGATCGCGGTTAGGAGCGGGAGCATGGGCCCGTCGAAGAGATCCGTATAGGAAAACGGATGCTCGCGCCCAAACGCGCGGGCGACAATCTGCCCTCTGAAGTAGGCGACCGCCTCCGCCAGCGGAGTGAGATAGGAGCTGAGGGTGAGGGCCACGACGTCGAACTCCTGATTGACGATCATCTTCACCGTCTCACTCCACTGACCCCGGTAGAAGTCATGGCGATTGAGCACGGCAAGTGTCGCCGCCGAGCAGCTCACCGTCTCATCGAAGTCGTAGGTGACGGCCTGGCTGCGGAACGCAGGGTCGTCGTCAGGGGTGATTTTGGCGACGAACACCTCATAGCCAAGGCCCTGAAGGATTGGCACCTCGGCATCGATGAGAGTCCGGTGGTTGAGGATGTACAGCAGGCGTTTGGGGCGGGTCACCAGCCTCGGCGCGCCGGCATGCTCGCAGTAGGCGATCACCTCAAGCGCGGGGAGATGGCTCGGACAGCGCTCGAGCGAGCGGGAGGCCAGGTCAGCTGCCTCGCCCCAGTTCCCGGCGTATGTGGCCACGACGGCCAGATCGCTGAGGACATGCCCCTCCAGCAACGAGTCACCGCCGGCGGATGCCAGGAGACTTTCCAGCCGCTCGCGCGCCTCATCGATGCGGCCGCTCTCAAAGAGCCTCTCGGCCTCGGCTAGTGCGTCAGAGGGGTGCGGCATCTCGTCTATCGCACTCTGGCCGGCACACCGACGACCGTGGCGTTCGGCGGCACGTCCCGGGTCACGACCCCACCAGCGCCGACGATCGACCCCGCTCCGATGACGAGCGGCCGCTCCGGCGCGCCGTCCACGGTCACCGCGCCCGTGCCCATGAAGACCGAGCGGCGCAGAACCGTCCGGCCGGAGACGTGGACTCCCGGGGCGAGCGTGGCGTAGTCCTCAAGACGGACGTCGTGCGTCAGGCTGCACTGGACGTTGATCTGGACGTGGCGGCCGATCGCGATGTCGGTCGTCAGGATGGTCCCCGGGCAGATGATCGTGCCGTCGCCGATGCTGACCCCATGGCGGTCGACGTGGACCGTGGGATGGATCAGCGGCGGCGCGGGCCGCAGCCCGGCTGATTCGGCCTGCGCGACCACTCGTTCCCGCAGACCGGGGTCGCCGAGCGCAACGACGAAGACAAGCTCCTCAGGCGCCATGTCCGGGACCTCCGACAGATGGATAACCGGACGGTTGCGGAGCACGCGGCCAGGTTGCGGATCGTCGACGAACCCCATCAGCGCAAACGCGGTCCCGTCCCACGCGGCGGTCTCCACCCAGGCGGCAAGCTCACGCGCCATGCCGCCGGCGCCGAAGATCAGTAGGCCCTGCCGCTCGGAACCGGCCACGGTTCCTGAGCGTACCGGCGCCGTCACATCCGGCCCATAGGTCGGCAGCATCGCTACAGCCCCGCCGGGTGCAGGACCAGGTTGAACGTCGACAGGTACGACGCGGGCGGGGTGGCGATCTTGGCGACGCCGCCGCCTCCGCCCCAGGAGCCGGACTCGCCGCCGGACTCGTAGAACTGGCCGTTGATGTCGATGATGACGTGGTCGGCCGAGCCGGCGTCGGTGCGGTCGTAGATGGTGACGTACTGACCGGGGCCGTTCTGGATTCCCGGCTGGGTGGGCAGCGTCTGGGTGTCAGCAGGGGAGCTGAGATAGCCGCCGGCGTGCAGGACCGCCGAGACGAAGCCGGAGCAGTCATAGCCGGGTTGGGACCCCCAGCCGGAGTGGCCGCCGCCCCAGACGTACGGCTTGCCGACGAGCGAGTCCGCCATGTTGGTCATCGCCTGCACCTGGGAGGAGGCTCCGGTGGCGGAGGTCACGCCGCCCAGGCCGGCGGTGGAGCCGACCAGGCCTGAAGTGCCGAGCAGGCCCGTGGCGCTGCCCGCGCCGGTCGCCCCGGCCAGTCCGGTCGTGCCGGGCAGCCCGGTCGAACCCGTCAGACCGGTGGAGCCGAGCAACCCGGACGCGTCGGTCAGCCCGCTTGATGCGAGGCCCGTGGAGCCGGGCAGGGAGCTCACTCCCAGCGCCGCGGCAGCCGGGTCGATCGTGGAGGCGGCGCTGACCGCGCTGCTGGGTCCCGTGAGACCCTGCGCGCTGGCCAGTGCGCTGGCGAAGTCGGTGGACGGGCCCGAGCCCGTTCCGGCAGCGGTCAGCGACGCGCCGCCGCTGGTGGACGCCGCCGTGCTTCCGGCCAGAGAGGCCGGGTCGGTCACCTGCTGTTGGAGGTTGAGGATCTGGTCGATGCGGCCGATCGCCGCGTCAATACTCATCTCGCCTGAGTCCATCGGCGGGCGCCTGCAGACCTTGAGAGAGCGCCCAAACGATGTCGGATAGAGTCGCGCGCTTGCCGCTGACCAAGGACGACATCGCCGCTCAGGCCCGGGCGCTGCAGGCCGATGGCTATGAGCTGTACCTGTGCTCAAACCGGAACGTCCTGGCGCGGCTGAACACCAGCCCGTTCGGCCTGCCGGTGCTGGGGCTTGACCTCGTCGGCCCGCCGCAGAACCCGTGGACGGAGGCGGACATGATGCGCGTCTACAACGTGCTCAACGCCACCGCCTTTGGGGACAAGGGCATCCCGCTGCAGAATTGGGTGATGATCGACCTGGGGCTGCTCCCATCGGCGTTCATGGTCATCACCCTGTCGCGGGAAGCGGTGGAGGCGGCGCTGGCGCAGGCACGCGGCGACCGGCGGCGCGCCCACAGCGAGCAGGTGCTCGCCGCCGTGCTGGCCGAGGCACGGCGGCTTGGCCACGACGGACCGATTCCCGTCGCCGGCTACTGCGCCGCGCCCACGCCGACCGCGGGCGAGTGGGTGGGGTGGTCGCTGTGCTCGGCGATCCCCGGACTGGGCACGGTCGTCAAGGGCGTGGGCCTGGAGGTCTACGGCGCGCGCACGCTCACGGGCGTCGCCCAGTTCACCGATCAGGCCCTGCGGGTGCATCGGCGGTTTGGCCCGATGGAGATCCTGGCTCCCACGCTTGACCTCCACCCCGTGCCCCACACGATGATCTACCGCACCGCGGTCCACGGCCCGGAACCGGAGGAGAGTCCGACAATGTGGATGGACGCGCGCGACCTGACGACCCAGCGTGAGATGCAGGACCGTGTCGATGCCGGCACCAGCCGCTACTTCATCCTGTCCCCCGGCCTGGCCGACGGCCAGGTCCCGATCCTGGAGCTGACACCGTAATGCCGGGACGCCACTTTGTGCTCGCCTTCTCCGGCGGCCTTGACACCTCCTATGGGCTGGCCGTGCTCGTCGACCGCGGCGAGCGGGTCACCACGGTCACCGTCAACACCGGCGGCTTTGACGCCGACGAGTTGCGCGACATCGAGACCCGCTCCACAGCGCTGGGCGCGAGCGACCACGTCGTCGTCGACGGACGCGCCCGCCTGTTTGAGGAGTTTGTGTCCTACATCCTCAAGGCCAACTACCTGCGAAACGGCGTGTACCCCTCGTGCGTCGGCGTTGAGCGGATGCTTCAGGCCGAGGAGGTGACGCGGGTGGCTCTTTCGCGCGGCGCCGATGCGATCGCCCACGGCTCCACCGGCGCCGGCAATGACCACGTCCGCTTTGACGCGGTGACCAAGGCGCTGGCGCCGAAGCTGGCGATCGAGGGCCTCATCCGCGACGAGGAGCACACGCGCGAGGAGGAGCGCGACTTCCTGCGCGACCGCGGCCATCCGGTGTCGGAGATCACCGCCATGTACTCGTTCAACTTTGGGATTCTGGGCACGACGATCGGCGGCGAGGAGACGTACGGCTCCTGGGAGTACCTCCCGGAGGAGGCGTGGCCGACGACCCGCTCGATCGCCGAGGCCCCGGACGAGCCGGCCGAGCTGGTGATCACGTTCGAACGCGGTCTGCCCGCCGGGTATGAGATGCGCGGAGGCCCGGAGGTCGACGTGAGCGAGACCGGGATCGGCCTGCCCGGCTACGACACGCTCGCCGCCCTGAACCGGATCGGCGGCACCCACGGCGTGGGGCGCGGGATCCACACCGGCCAGACGATCATGGGGATCGTGGGACGGCTGGGGTTTGAGGCGCCGGGGATGATGATCCTCATCGCCGCCCACCGGGAGTTGGAGCGCCTGGTCCTCACCAACGCCCAGCAGACGGCCAAGGCGTCGCTGGGGACGACGTTCGGCGACATGCTGCACGAGGGCCGCTACTACGACCCGCTGCTGCACGACATCCGCGCGTTCCTCGACAGCTCACAGGCGCACGTCACCGGCGAGGTGCGCGTCCGACTGCACAAGGGCAACATCATCGCGCTGGGGTGCCGCAGCCCCTACAGCCTGCTCGACGCGGGCCGGCGCCTTGGCTCCACCTACGGCCACGGGTCCACGCTGTGGACCGGCCCGGAGGCGCGGGCCTACGCGCACATCTACGCGACCGCCGGAGTCCTGGCCAAATCGGTCGACGAGCCCGGACCGGGCGGGCCCGCGGTGACTGACGGGTAGCGCCGTCTGCGTCAGCCGGGCCGGACGATGGCCAGCAGCAGTCGCTCCAGCTGCTCAAGCTCGGTGACGGTGATCGACTCCGAAAACTGATGAGGGTCACGTCCGCCGCTGGCGACGGCGACGACGTCGGTCCCGGCGGCGAGGTAGTTGGCCTCCAGCGTCGCGTGCGCCTCCTCGGCGACGAACGGCACGCCGGCCTGTCCGGCCGCCGTGCGCACCAGCGCCAGTGCGCGTGAATCCGGCGCGCCCGGGAATGGCGGGATCATGCGCTCCCGGTTGCGCTCCCACTCCGATGTCGCGCCGCGGCTCGCGCACACCCGGTCGATGACCGCGCCGATCTCCTGCACCGCGCCTTCCATCTCCGCCACCGTGTAGCCGCGCACCTCGCCCCGGGCCAGCGCGACATCCGGCACCGAGTTGGTGGGCGTGCGCTCCAGGGCGGCGGTCACGCTCGCCATCCCGTCCGCGTCCTCGCCAATCCCCAGGGCACGCAGCGAGGACGGGCTCAGGCGGTCGACGACGCCCCCGCCCACCAGCGCGGCGATGCTAACGCTCCCGCCGCCCGGGAGGCGCCCCAGCGGGAGCGCGGCGATGATCTCGGATGCGACGGCGATCGCGCTCACCCCCGCTTCGGGGTTGGCGGCGGCGTGGGCGGCCCGGCCGCGGACGGCGAAGGAGAAGACCGTCTGACCCAGCGCCCGGGTGATGACGGTGCCGACCGGCTTTGAGCCGTCGACGCAGAAGGCACAGTCGACCGCGGCCACCACCTCCCGCGGCAACAGGCTGGCGCCCATCGTCCCGCTCTCCTCGCGGCAGGTGAATGCGGCCACGACGGTCGGACGAGCTGCCACGGCCATCCGGGCAGCGGCCGCGCACAGCCGCATGACCGCCGCCACCGCCGACTTGTTGTCGGCGCCGAGGATGGTGTCGCCGGCGGAGCGGATGACGCCGTCCTCACCCAGCTGCGGCCGCACGGCGGGCACACCAGCCTCCACCGTGTCCAGGTGGGCGATGAACATGTAGGAGGGCGCGCCCGGCGCGCCCGGCACGGTGGCGATCAGGTTGCCCGCGTCGGAGTCGTTGACCGCGCCCGCGGTGTCAAACGACGAGGCCACGCCGGCGTCGCCCAGCCAGTCATGGATCTGCTCGCCCAGGGTGCGCTCCCGCCCGCTGGGCGACGGCACCGCCACCAGCTCCAGGAAGAGATCGACGACCGAGGCATCGCGGGTCAGCACGCCACAGCCTCAGGCGATCTCGCGCACGGGACGGCCGCCCAGGAACGCGGCGATGTCCTCGACGGCCTGCCCGTACATGTGGCGCAGCCCCGGTTCGGTGACGTAACCAAGATGAGGCAGGAGCACGACGTTGTCCAGCGCCGTCAGCGGGTGTCCGGCCGGCAGCGGCTCGGTGTCATACACGTCGAGCCCGGCCGCGGCGATCGTCCGGTTGCGCAGCGCGGTCACGAGCGCCGCCTCATCGACGATCGGCCCTCGGCTGGTGTTGATCAGCACCGCGCTGGGCTTCATCCGGGCAAGCTCGGCGGCGCCGAACAGTCCCCGGGTGCGGTCGCTGAGCACCAGGTGGATGGACAGGAAGTCAGCGACGGCGAGCAGCTCGTCCTTGTCGACGCGGCGGGCCCCCACCGCCTGCGCCCGCTCGTCGCTCAGGTTCTCGCTCCAGGCCACCACGTCCATGCCGAAGGCACGAGCCGGGCCGACCATCGCCGCCCCCAGGTTGCCCAGCCCGGCCAGGCCGAGCGTCGTCTCGGCCAGCTTGACGGGGATGTCGGTCTGCCAGCGCCCCGCGCGCAGCGCAGCGTCCTGGAGCGTGACCCGCTTGGCCACCGCCAGGATGAGCGCCCACGCAACCTCCGCGGTGCTCGGCACCCCGCCTGCGCCCCGGGTGCTCGTGCCCTCGGTCCCGCACACGGTGACCCCCCGCTCGCGCAGGTAGGCGATATCGACAGCTGCGTTGCGCATCCCGGTGGTGACAAGCAGCGCCAGCCGGGGCAGGCGCTCCAGGACGGCGCGATCAAAGCGCGTGCGCTCGCGCATGAGCACCAGCACGTCGAACTCGGCCAGACGCGCGGGCAGCTCCTCAGCTGGGATGGGGTCGGCGAAGAACACCACCTCCACCCCGGATCCGAGCGAGCCCCAGTCGGCATATCCGGCGGCCCGGCGCTGGTAATCGTCGAGGACGGCGATCCGCGTCATGCCCGCCAGTCTCGCAGAGCCACATCATCACGTTCCCTTCGCCCCCTGTAACGCTCCTCTTAGAAGAGCGACCGAGGCTGACCGCCATGGACACCAGCACCGGCCTTCTCACCCCCCCGGGGACGCCCCCCGCCCCCGGCACCCGCGGCACCCAGCAGACCAAGGTCGACCGGCGGTGGCTGGCTGCCGCGGGGCCGCGCCTTGCCCTCGCCGCCCTGCTCGCGCTCACCGCCGCGGCGTACATCTACGACCTCGGCGCCTCCGGGTATGCCAACAGCTTCTACGCGGCGGCCGTCCAGGCCGCGACGAAGAGCTGGAAGGCGTTCTTCTTCGGTTCGCTGGACTCGTCGAACTTCATCACGGTCGACAAGCCGCCGGCCTCGCTGTGGGTGATGGCCCTGTCCGGGCGGTTCTTCGGCTTCAGCAGCTGGAGCATGCTCGTCCCCCAGGCGCTGGAGGGGGTGGCAGCGGTGGCGCTCCTGTACGCGGCAGTCAAGCGCTGGTTCGGCAACGGTGCCGGTCTCGCCGCCGGGGCGGTGCTGGCGGCGACCCCGGTGGCCGCGCTCATGTTCCGCTTCAACAACCCGGATGCCCTGCTGGTGGCGCTGCTCGTCGCCGCCGCCTACTGCCTGACCCGGGCGCTGGAGCGGGCCGGTACGCGCTGGGTGGTGGCGGCGGGCACGATGATCGGCCTCGCCTTCCTGGCCAAGATGCTGCAGGCATTCGTCGTGCTGCCCGGCTTCGCGCTCGTCTACCTGATCGCAGCGCCGGCGCCGCTGCGCCGGCGCGTCATGCAGACGCTCGCCGGCGGGGTGGCGGTGGTCGTGAGCGCCGGCTGGTGGGTGGCGATCGTCGCGCTGTGGCCGGCGTCATCGCGGCCGATGATCGACGGCTCGCCGGATAACAGCATCCTCAACCTCATCTTCGGCTACAACGGCCTCGGCCGCGTCTTTGGAGCCAGCGGGCCGGGCGGGGGCGGCGGCGCCAACTTCAGCGGACCGGCGGGGCTGCTGCGCCTGTTCGATGCCGCCATGGGCGGTCAGGCGTCATGGCTGCTGCCGGCGGCGCTGCTGGCCCTGGCGCTGGGACTGGTGGCGACACGGCACGCCCCGCGCACCGACCGCACGCGCACGGCACTGCTCCTGTGGGGCGGGTGGCTGATCGTCACCGGACTGGTGTTCAGCCTCTCCACCGGCATCATCCACACCTACTACACGGTCGCGCTGGCGCCGGCCATCGCGGCGCTCGTGGCGATCGGCGGGCGGATGCTGTGGCTGCGCCGGACCACCGCCGGGGCCCATGTGGTCGCCGCCGTCGCCGTGGCCCTCACGGCCGGCTGGGCGTGGACGCTGCTCGGTCGCACGCCGAGCTGGGAGCCGTGGCTGCGCACCGTCATCCTCGTCGCCGGCGTGGTGGCGGTCGCCGGGCTCGTCGCCACCGCGGCGCGCCCGGGCCGACTGCGGTGGCCGGCGGGGCTTGTGCTGGTGGCCGCCGCCGTCGCCGCCCTGGCGGGCCCGCTGGCCTACGCGGCCGACACCGTCACCACACCGCACACGGGATCCATTCCATCGGCCGGTCCCGGGAGGGCCGGCGGTTTCGGCGGCCCGGGTCGCGGCCTCCGGGGCCCCGGTGCAGCGCGTGCCGGCGGCCGGTTCGGCGGGACGGGTGGGTCTGTGCCTCCCGGCGGGGCGTCCGCTGCCGGGAGCTCACAGGGCTCTCCCCCTCCGGGCGCGACCGCCGGATCACGCAGCTTCCCGGGTGCGGGCGGGACGGGGGCGCCGCCGTCCACCCGCTCCGGCGGCTTTCGCGGCGCCCCCGGTGGCGGTGGCGGGCCGGGCGCGGTGAATGTCAGCGCCGCGCTGCGCCGGGCCCTGGAGGCCGACAGCGCCCGGTATCGCTGGGTCGCCGCCACCTCCGGCTCGCAGTCGGCGGCCTCCCTGGAGCTGGCCACCGGCGGCGATCCGGTCATGGCCATCGGCGGCTTTAACAACGAGGGCGGCCGTCTGAGCCTGACCCAGTTCAAGCAATACGTGGCCAGCGGCGAGATCCACTACTACATCGGCTCCGGTGGGGGACCCGGCGCCGGCGGCCCCGCCGGCAGCACATCATCCGCCATCACCGCCTGGGTGGAGCAGCACTTCACCGCCCAGACCATCGGCGGGCAGACCGTCTACGACCTCACCCACCCGCGTGGCTGAGGACACCGCCGGGCAGATGGAGGTGGCACCCGCACCTGATGCCACTCTCTCAGCCCCTCCCCCGCCCATCGGCGAACGGGCTCGGAGCAGCGAAAGGGCGGCAGTGACGAGGGGCACTCCGCGGGTCCCGCTCATAGCCGGCACTGCTGACCGCGTTGGGGCGCGCGACAGTCGGTGCCGGTGAGTCGTCCTGCCTCCCGGGGGCGAACGTGACGTCAGTCTAAGCCCCTCCGCGCGGCATTAGAGGACACACGCCGCAGTCCGCGGCAAGACGACGGCCGATGGGGCTCGCCGCCGCGGTGCGTCAGCGACAGCGCGCGGCGCCGGCGGGGGCGACGGCCGCCGCCGCAGTGCGTCAGCGACGCCGCGCCGCAAATGCGAGCGGAGCGGATGCATGTGCCGCCGCCAACCGGATGTGCACCATCCCCTGGACCGCGCGGACGACCGACGGGGCGCCGAGCAGGGCCGGCTCGTGATGGCCGCGAATCGTCAGCGTCAGCGGATCGCAGGCCGAGCCGCGGCCGCGGGTGACGGTCGAAAGCGTCGCCTGGGCCAGGATGGGACCGCCCGCCGAGGCGGCGAACAGCAGCGTGAGGCGGGACCCGGCCGGGAGCTGCGGGCAGATGACGGTCCCGGGCTGCACGATCGGCAGGCGGTCGATCCGGGCCACCAGGCCCCGGACGCGGCGGGGGTTGGTGACCGTGAAAGACCGTGAACGGCCGCCGCGCGGGTCGCTGAGAACGACCTGCAGAACGCGGGCCGCCCCGGGGATGCGCTCCGCCGCCGGCCGGGGCAGGATCCACTGGACCTCGGCGTCGGCCCGGACCCCGGTCGCTCCCCCGGGCAGCCCGGTCATCGCGAGGACGAGCATGCGGTCGCCGAGCACGCCGGCGACCGGGCGCCACTGCATGGTGAGCAGGTCGGTGCGACGCGCGCGGCCGCCTGTCGCCCCCCAGGCAACCAGCCGGGCGCCGGACGGGATGTGGGTCTTGACCCAGGCGGTGACGCTCGCCACCGGCTCGTCCACCCGCCACCATCGGTGCCGGTTGATGAGCCGGCCGTCGCCGAGCGTGCTCGGCGGTCGCGCCAGCGCGCCCCCGTCGCCCATCGGCTCGGCGGCCAGCGGGGCCGCGCCGGACGGCAGCGCCAGGCGGCCGAGCAGCCGGCCGGCGTCGGCCACGGCGGCCCGGCGGTTCGCCGCGGCACCCCGCGCCGGCATCGCGGCGCCGCCGGGCGCAACCAGCGCCAGGACGATGGCGGCCACGGCCACACCGAGCAGGACCGGACCGCGAACAGACCGCGCGTCACGCATCGGTAGGCACACTACGCTGCACCGGCGGCTCCCGTCACCGCGGGAGCCACCTCGACGCGCGGCCGTCGACGATTGCTGACAGGATGCCCGCCAGATGCCCACCCGCGAGATTCACTCCTGGCTGATGGACATGGACGGGGTGCTCGTCCATGAGGAGCACGCCATCCCGGGCGCGGACGAGTTCGTCGCGCGCCTGCGCTCACTGCAGAGACCGTTCCTGGTGCTCACCAACAACTCGATCTACACCGCCCGGGACCTGGCCGCCCGTCTGCGCAACAGCGGAATCGACGTCCCGGAGGAGGCGATCTGGACATCGGCGCTGGCCACGGCACGGTTCCTCCAGGACCAACGCCCGGGCGGGTCGGCGTTTGTGATCGGCGAGGCCGGACTGACGACGGCGCTGCACAACGCCGGCTACACGCTGACCGAGCGCCAGCCGGACTACGTGGTGCTGGGCGAGACCCGCACCTACAGCTTTGAGCGCATCACCCACGCGATCCGCCTGATCGAGGCCGGAGCCCGGTTCATCGCCACCAATCCGGATGCCACCGGCCCCTCGGTGGAGGGCTCGGTTCCGGCCACCGGCTCCGTCGCCGCCCTCATCAGCCGAGCGACCGGGAGCGAGCCGTACTTCGTCGGCAAGCCCAACCCGCTGATGATGCGCTCAGCGCTGAACGCGATCGACGCCCACTCGGAGACCGCGGCGATGATCGGCGACCGGATGGACACCGACATCGTCTCCGGGCTGGAGGCCGGCATGGAGACGATCCTCGTCCTCACCGGCGTGACCAACCGGCGCGATGCCGAGCGCCACCCGTTTCGCGCCTCGCGGATCGTCGATTCGGTCGCCGATCTGCTGGCTGATCTGGGCTAAACGGCCGCGTCCGCGGCCCTAGGCCTCTTCGTCGAGCTCGTCGGCGGCCAGGCCGGGCTCGTCCTCGGCGGCATGAATGGAACACAGGGCCGGCCCACCGGACTCCAGCACGGCCTGCATCTCGGCCTCGGTCAGCTTGGCGCCGCATTCCTCGCAGCGGTCGCCGACGTTCTCGATGGTGCGTTCCTCCAGGCTCATGCCACCGAGTCTATAGCCCAACGCCCGCGGGTCTGAGATTGGGCTGGTCCGGGGCGGGTAAGCACAGAAGCGAAATGAAAAAGATCATCGAGCTCATCCTCTGCATCCTGCACCCCATCGCGGTGGTCCTCATCTGGGTGAACCTGGCCGTCCGCCGGGACATGGGACTCGTCGCGAAGCTGACCTGGGGCATCACGTCGCTCGTCCCGCTCGTGCCGTTCATCTACGTGCTGACCGGTCACGACTTCGTGTAGCGTCGGCTGCGCCTGGGCACGTTCGCCGACATCCCGGATGAGGTTGGCCGCCGCCTGCGCCACGGCGAACGGGTCGTCCTCATCGTGCTCGACGGCTTCGGCCTGGAGTTCCTGGAGCGCCACCGGGACCACCCGCTGGTCCGGCGTCTCGACGTCACCCCGCTGACCACGCAGTTCCCGTCGACGACGACCGCCCATCTGACCACACTGCACTTCGGCCTGCCCGTGGCGCAGCACGGGCTGTATGAATGGAACATCTTCGAACCTGCCCTCGGCGAGATCATCTGCCCGCTGCGGTTCACGCGGGCGGCCTCCCGGATCGAGGGCGAGCTGGCGGGCGAGCTCGATCCCGGGGCGCTCGCTCCGGGGCCGACGATGTACGAGCAGCTCGACGCCCCCACCCTGGTGATGCACCCGGAATGGATCGTCGGCTCCAGCTTCACGCGGCTGGCCACCCGGGGAGCCGAGGTCGCCGGCTTCGCGACCCTGCCGGAGGGCGTGGCGGCCCTGGCCGACCGCCTTGACCGGCCGACCGCGCCCGCCTACGCCCTGCTGTACTGGGATCTCATCGACCGGACCGGCCATGAGCACGGGCCGAGCTCGCCGGAGTTCCACGCCGCCGGCCGCGCGGCCCTGGACGCCGTCTGGGACGGGTGCGAGCGGCTGCGCGGGTGCACCGTGCTGTTCACCGCCGACCATGGGCAGGTGGATGTCTCCCCGGAGCGTGTCGACTACCTCGACGTGGTGTGGCCGCAGCTGCCGGAGCTCCTCTCCCAGCCGCGGCCGGCCGGCTCCTCGCGGGATGTGTTCCTGCACGTCGCCGATGGCCGCATCCCGGAGGTCATCGAGGGGCTCGCCGCCCGGCTCGGCGCGCGGGCCGAGGTCCACCCGGCCGCCGACCTGTTCCCGGACGCCGGACCGCGGCTCCGGGCGCGCCTGGGGGACGTCGCCGTGCTGCCGGCGGCGGGGCGCCAGGCGTGGCTGCACGCGGCCGCCGCCAACGAGCGCTGGTGGCGAGGTCAGCACGGGGGCCGATCGCCGGCCGAGACGGCGACCTACCTGGCCGAGCTGAGGTGAGCTCCCGGCGGGAGCTCCGCTCTCAGCCGCGCAGCAGCTCGATGTAGCGCGCCGCCGAGCGATCGACGACGCGCTTGGCATCTGCCCGCAGGACGGGCGTCCACCACCCGCCGTAGATGCGGTCAAACGCGAACGGACCGAGCGCATCGACGATCCCGCGAACCGCGCGCTCGGGCAGCGGCAGGCGGTTGGGCGCGCTGTAGAGAAACGACACGCGGTCCTCGCCCGGCGTGACAAACAGCGTGTCGCCGCAGAACAGAGCGCCCTGCCCCTCCGCGCCGGGCGCCCAGTGCAGGACGGCGCTGCCCGGGAAGTGCCCGCCGCACTGCACCAGGGTGACGCCCGGCAGCGCCGCCAGCGTGCCGGACCAGGGGCGGACCGCGTCAGAGGGGCGCCGCAGCCAGCGCAGATCGGCCTCCGGCAGGAGGATCTCGGCGCCGAACGCCCGGCTCCACTCGACGATCGCGCCGTACATGTGGGGATGGCTGGAGGTGACCGCCCGCAGCCCTCCGGCCTCCCGCACCGCGGCGATGGCGTCCGGATCGATGAACGGTGGCGGATCCCACAGCAGGTTGCCCTCGGCCGTGCTGACCAGCAGCGCTCGCTGACCGACGCCGATGGCGGGCTCGACGCCGAGGCCGAGCAGCTGCGGCTCCACCTGGCGCACCTCGCTGCGGTATCCCTGCGCGGCGAGCTGCGCCATCGTCGCCCACCGCTGCCCGTCCGGCGGCACCCACTGGCGCTCGTCCTCGCAGATGTCACACCGGGCCGGCGGGGCATCGGCCGGCGGGAAGTTCGCCCCGCACGTGGGGCAGACCCAGATCCTGTCGTCTGGTCCGGTCACGTTCTCGATCGGCATCGCCTCCCCATATTCTCAGGCGGTGAGCCCGTCGCCGCCAGATCCGCCGCCGAGCCGCTGGCGGTCCTATCGCGACGTCGACGCCGCCCGCGACGCCTCGGGGCTCGCCACCTACATGGGGCGATTGGCCGCCATCGCGGCCATCGCCGCCGAGAAGGAGCGGTCGCTCGCGTTGCTGGCGCTGACGCCCGGGTGTGCCTGCCTGGACGTGGGGTGCGGAACCGGCCCGGAGCTGGAGCGGCTCCTCCACCTGGTCGCCCCCGGCGGCCGCGTCGTCGGCCTGGACCGCAGCGCGGGGCTGCTCGCCGAGGCCGAGCGCCGCACCCGGGCCGGGGATTGGGCAGCGCGCGCGGCGGCATCGCTGGAGCTTGTCGTCGGAGACGCCCAGGCGATCCCGTTCGGCAACGGTGAATTTGACGCCTGCCGCGCCGATCGCGCCCTGCAGCACGTCGACTGCCCGCAGCGGGCGCTGGCCGAGATGGTCCGCGTCACCAGACCGGGCGGCCGGGTGGTGGTGACCGAGCTGCGCTGGGGGCTGGTGGCGCCGGAGCTTGACCGGACGGTGACCGACGGCGTCCTGGGGGCCCTGGCCGCCGGCGGCGAGCGCGACGCGTGGCTCGGCCACCGGCTGGCGGAGCTGTTTGCCGGCGCCGGGCTGGCGGAGATCCAGTCGGTCAGCCACACGCACGCGGTCGAGTCCGCCGAGGAGCTGGCGGGACTGCTTGACCTCGACTGGGCGCTGCCCGCCGTGTCCGGAGGCGGGGCCGTCTCGCGCGAGCGGGCGGCGCGCTGGCGAGAGTCGCTGATCGAGCTCGCCGGCCGCGGAGACGCGTTTGCCGGCATGGTGGTCCTCCATGTCGCCGGCGTCCGCCCGGCGGACCCCGCCGCCTGAGCCGGGCCCGGCCTCAGCTGTCGAAGCCGAGCCCCAGCCGGTCCAGGGCGCCGAGCCAGATGCCCCGCCGCCCCTGACGACGATCGGCGGCGGCCAGCCGGTTGCGCGTGAGCTCGATGACCGCCCAGCGCAGCGGCTCCGGCGGGAAGGGCACGGGCCGGCGGCGGACGTAGCGCAGGCGCGTGGCCTCGCCGGGCCGCCCGTCGACGAGGTCAAGCGCCACCTGCGCGCCGAAACGGGTGGCGCACACGCCGAGGCCGGTGTACCCGGCGGCATACGCGACCCGGCCACCGTGGGCGGTGCCGAAGAAGGCCGAGAAGCGGCTGCAGGTGTCGATCGCGCCACCCCAGCGGTGCGAGAAGCGCACGCCCTCCAACTGGGGGAAGGTGATGAAGAAGTGCTGGGCGAGCCGGGCGAAGGTGGCGTCGCACTCGTCGTGGCTGGGGTCGACGGGTCCGCCGAAGCGATACACGGCGTCATAGCCGCCCCACAGGATGCGGTCGTCGGCCGTGCGACGGTAGTAGTGAAACTGGTTGCCGGCGTCGCCGATGCCCTGGCGCCCCCGCCAGCCGATCGACTCCAGCTGCGCCGGGGTCAGCGGCTCGGTCACCAGCACATAGTCATAGACCGGCGCGATGTAGCGACGCATGGCCCGCACCAGCGGCGGATACGCGCTCGTTCCCAGCACGACGCGCCGGGCGCGAACGCGACCGCCGGCGACAACGACATCGACCGCCGACCCGGCGTCGGCCAGCCGGGTCACCGGACTGCGCTCACAGATGCGCACCCCGAGCCGCTCCGCCGCCTCGGCCAGCCCCTGGGCGAGCCGGCCGGGATCAACGAGGGCCGCTCCCGTGCGGTCCCACACCCCGCCGAGATAGGTTGGGGAGGCGACCTCGGCCCGCATCGCCTCGGCGTCGAGGAGCTCGACCTCATGACCGTAGCGGCGCAGGAGCGCCGCCTCCTCGGCCATCCAGGGCACCTCGTGCGGGGCCACGGCCACGGTGATCTCGCCGGTGCGCTCCAGATCGCAGGCGATCCCGTGGTCGGCGATGTCATCACAGAACCCCTGGAAGTTCTCATCCCCCAGGCGGCTGAGGATCTCCATCTCATCGGCAAAGCGCGCCTCGCCGTTGGCCAAACCGTGGGTGAGCGATGCCGAGACAAAGCCACCGTTGCGCCCGCTCGCGCCGTAGCCGACCGTCTCGGCCTCGACGAGGACGACGTCGCGGCCGGGCTCGCGGCGCTTGGCGGCCAGCGCCGCCCACAGGCCGGTGAAACCGCCGCCGATGATGCACAGATCGGCCTCCA
Source organism: Solirubrobacteraceae bacterium (assembly GCA_035702755.1). GTDB lineage: Bacteria > Actinomycetota > Thermoleophilia > Solirubrobacterales > Solirubrobacteraceae > Palsa-465. The sequence goes on from DASSZQ010000303.1 coordinate 17,047, forward strand.
GCACACCGGTCACGGTCGCGCCCGGCGCGCGTGCCGGCAACCGGTCCAGCCAGTAGGGCCGGGCGACCGCGTCGGCGTAGGCGGCGCGGTCGGCGGCCGTCGGCGCCGTCCGCGGCCACGGCCCGTCGCTGCGGACGCCTCCGGCGGGGCGCCTGGACGTCCCCGTCACGTTCATGCCAGCGACACCATCACGTGCTTGAGGCGGGTGTACTCCTCCAGCGAGTAGACCGAGAGGTCCTTGCCGTAGCCGGACTGACCGAACCCGCCGTGCGGCATCTCGGACAGAAACGGCAGGTGCGCGTTGACCCACACGCAGCCGAACTCAAGCTCACGGGCGGCGCGCATCGTGGCGCCGGTGTCCCGCGACCAGATCGACGCGGCAAGGCCGTAGTCGGTGTCGTTGGCCCAGGCGAGCGCCTGCGCCTCGTCGGCGGCCCGCTGAATCGTCACCACCGGGCCAAACACCTCCCGCTGGACGATCTCGGAATCCTGGGCCGGTCCAGCGATGACGGTCGGTGCCACAAAGAAGCCGCGTTCGCCCCAGCTCTGCCCGCCGCAGACGATGGCCGCGCCGGCGGCCGCCGCCCGCTCCACGTGGCCGAGCACCCGCTCGCGGTGCGCTGCCGAGATGACCGGTCCCAGCTCAACCGCCTCGTCGGCGACGGGGTCGCCGAGCGTCAGCGATTGCACCGCCGGCACCAGCCGCTCCAGGATCTCGTCGTGGACCCCGGGCGTGGCGATGATCCGCGTCGCGGCGGTGCAGTCCTGGCCGGCGTTGAAGAACGCGGCGACGCGGACGGCGTCGACGAGCGCGGGCACGTCGGCGTCGTCGAGGACGACGACGGGGGCCTTGCCGCCGAGCTCAAGGTGCACCCGGGCCAGGGTCGCGCTCGCCGCCGCCGCCACGGCCCGGCCGCTGGAGACCGAGCCGGTGAGAGCCACCATGCGAATCTGGCGGTGGGCGGCGATCGCCGCCCCGGTGGCGCCCGGGCCGGTGACGACGTTGAGCACACCGGCGGGCAGCACCTCCAGCGCCAGCTCGGCGAGTCGCAGCGTCGACAGCGGCGTCAGCTCGGACGGCTTGAGCACGACGGTGTTGCCGGCGGCGAGCGCGGGAGCGATCTTCCAGATCGCCATGGCCAGCGGGTAGTTCCAGGGCGTGATCTGCCCCACCACGCCCAGCGGCTCGCGCCGGACCATCGACGTGTAGCCGGTCAGGTACTCGCCGGCGGCACGGCCCTCGAGCACCCGGGCGGCACCGGCGAAGAAGCGCAGGTGGTCGGCGCACAGGGGAAGCTCGTCGGTGGCGGCAACAAGCGGCTTGCCGACATCGAGCGCCTCCAGCCGGGCCAGCTCGCCGGCGTGCCCGTCGAGCAGATCGGCGAGGCGCAGGAGCGCCTGGGCGCGCTGCGCCGGGGTGGTGTCGCGCCAGGCGGGGCCCGCCCGGCGGGCCGCATCGACGGCGCGCTGGACATCCTGCGCGGTGCCGCGGGGGGCGTGGGCCAGCGGCTCCTCGGTGGCCGGATTGAGCACCACGTCGACCTCGTCGGCGAGCGAGTCGACGATCGCTCCGTCCACGACGTTGCGCAGCGTCTGGGTGGTGTCGATGGTCGTCATGGCTCCAAGGATCTCAGGCCGGACGCCGTGGCGACCATCGCCGGGCTGTCAGAAGCTGAGCGCGGCGGGCGTCCGAGTTGGCGCCGGGGCCCAGCGGACGGCGAGATCGATCTCGGCCGGGCGCCCCAGGTGATAGCCCTGGGCATGGTCGACGCCGAGCTCGCGCAATCGCACCAGGGTCGCGGCGTCCTCAACGCCCTCGGCGATCGTCGTCTTGCCGAAGTCATGGGCCATGGTCACGATCGCCCGCACGACGCGCTCGTCGTCAGCGCTGGAGAGCAGGTCCCGCACGAACTCGACGTCGATCTTGAGGCTGTCGATGGGGATGTGCTTGAGATAGGTGAACGTGCCGTAGCCGGTGCCGAAGTCATCCAGGGCGAACCGGCAGCCGAGCTCGCGCAGCGCGGTGGCGAAGCGGCGGCCCCGCTCCAGGTCGGCCATCAGCGCCGTCTCGGTCACCTCAAAGACGACCAGCGAGGGATCGGCGCCGGTGCGCTCCAGCGCGTCGCGGATCGTGGCCAGCATCTCGTCATCGCCGACCGAGGCCGCTGACAGGTTGACCTCCACGGGTTCGCCGGCCGCCGCCAGCTCCACCGCCCGCTGGGTCACCCACTGATCGATCTCGCGAATTGAGCCGTAGCGCTCGGCGACCGGGAGGAACTCACCGGGCGGGACGAGGGTGCCGTCGCGCCGGCGCAGGCGGACGAGCAGCTCCTGCTGGACCGCGATGCCCGTCAGCACGTCGAAGATCGGCTGGGCGTGGAGGACGAGGCGGTCCTCGGCCAGCGCGGCCCGGATCATCTCCAGGCGCTCGAGATCGGCCGCCTCCCGGATCAGCCGCTCCTCGCGCTCCCGCCGCGCGGTGATGTCGACGACCTGCGAGAACAGGCCCTGAACGCTGCCCTCGCCGTCATGGAGCGGGACCATGTGCGCCGAGGTCCACACCACGCTGCCGTCCGCGCGCAGGTAACGCTTCTCACGCTCGAAGTGGGGCAGCTCCCCGGCGACCATGGCGGCGCGCGCCGCCTCGTCGCCGTCGACATCGTCCGGGTGGGTGATCTCGGTGAAGCAGCAGCCGAGCAGGGCGTCGCGATCGCGGCCGAGCAGCCGGCAGAACGCGTCATTGACCCGGAGGTAGCGGCCGGACGCTGGGTCGGTGACGGCCATGCCGATCGGTGACCCGTCGAACCCCTGGCGAAACAGGGCCTCGGACTCGCTGCGCGCCCGCTCGGCGGCACGCAGCTCGGCCAGCATGCGGTGGCGATCGGTCACGTCCTGGAGCACCGAGATGACCGCGCGCGGGGTTGCGTCCCCCATGTACATCGGCGTCAGCTGGATCCAGCACAGCCGCTCGCCGTCGACGGTCTCGTAGTCAAAGCTCTGCGGCTCGCCCGCCAGCGCTGCGCGGTAATGGTCGGTCAGCTGCACGCTCCGGCTCGGCGGGAGGATGTCCGGCAGCCGCCGCCCGGCGAGCTCGCCGCTGCGAAAGCCGTTGCGCTCCAGCAGCTTGCCCTCGGCGATCCACACCGTCTCCCGGTCGTCGACGACGAGCACGGTCGCCTCCGGCAGGGCGGAGACGAGCGCGCGGCTGTACTCGATCGTGCGCTCCAGATCGAAGGGAACGGGTGCGAGCTCCACAACCCGGTCCATCGGCGGGAGCCGGCTGCGGCTTGACCCGCCGGGCGCCCGGTTGGTACAGCCGCTGACAACGAACGGCGCCGAGCGGACCCGCGGTCAGTGGTGAAGGATGATCACAACCGCGCGCCGCGCGTCGTGCACCGGGGCGGCGCACCCCTTGGCGGCCAGGTACAACCAGCCGGCCGCGGCCGACAACTGGGCCCCGCCCGGAGCGTGAGCGGGCGCCGGGAAGCGGGCGCCGGCGATTTCGTAGAAACGGCCGTCACCGAACAGCGCCGCGACGGCGACATGGTGGCCGGTGGTGACGCTCACGCCCCGTGCCCGGGGAGCCCCGCTCAGCGCAAACGTCTTCACCGGGACGCCGCTTCGGCGCGCCAGCCGCTCATACGGAGCCAGCGCCTGGCGGGCGCCGCCCGGGCGGTAGCGCCGGATTGTGACCGTGACCGGACGACCGCGGGCGGCCAGGTCGGACAGGGTCACTGGGGCGACGGTCCGCAGGACCCGGGCCGGCGGGGGCGCGGCGGCCGAGCCCGCGGCGTGCTCCAGGCGAGCGACGCTATAGACGGCGCCGAGAGCAACGGCGGCCATGACGACGGCGACGGCGGAGCGGGACACGGACCAAGACGAACCCGGGGGCGGCGCTGGCTGCGTGACGGCGCGGGGGGACCGGGGAGCGGTGAGCGACATGCGTCTGACTCCTTGGAGTTCGCCTCCGGGAGACCGGGGGCGAGGTGCAGGATGGCGGCGATGCCCGCACGCTATGCCCGGGCGGCCGCAACCTCCACGCACTCTCCGACAGACCGAACGTGCAATTGGGCACCCACCGGCACCGGTTACACCAGGCTGCGCAGACCGTCGGCGTTCAGGACCCGGATCTCCCGGCGCCGGGTCTCGATCCAGCCGAGCTCCCGGAGGAGGTGCAGCGAGCGCGCCACGGCCTCCCGGGAGGCGCCGGCCCACGCCGCCAGCTCATCCTGGGAGAGGGGAAGGGTGATGCGGACGGCGGAGCCGTCAGGCTCACCGGCCGTCTCGGCCAGCTCAAGCAGCCGACCGGCGATGCGGGCCGTCACGTCGCGGGTGGCGAAGTCAACGAGCTGCCGGTTGGCCTCGGCGAGCAGCACGGCGAGCCGCTCGTACATCAGCGACGCCAGCCGGGGGTGCTCGGCGAGGAACCGCCGGAAGTCGGCGGTGCGCACGGCAACGGTCTCCAGAGGCCCCAGCGCGGTCACCGTGGCCGTCCGGGGGCGGCCGGCGACCGCCGAGAGCTCACCGACGAGCTCGCCGGCGCCGGCAAAGCGGAGCACGACCTCCCGGCCGGCGGCCCCGGCCGCAGCCACCTTGGCGCGGCCGCTGACAATCGCGATCACGCCGCTTGCGTCATCGCCCTCATGGAAGACCGCCTCCCCGGGCGCGAACCGCCGGTCGCGCCCAACCGCCGCAAAGGCGGCCCGCTCCTGGTCGGTGAGGGCGGACAGAAAGTCAAGCGCCGCTGGATCAGGCCCCGGCATCCCAGGTGCTTCCTAGCACGCCGCGACCCGGTAGAACATGCCGATCACGCCCCAACGCCCCGCAACACCCCCTGACGAGCCGTCCGACGAGGCGCCGGCGCCGCTCACCGTCGAGATCTCCGAGCGCGAGGGGGGCGACCTCCACGTCACGATCGCGGGTGAGCTTGACATCTCCAACCTCCCGGAGCTGGCCGATCCGGTGGGCGCGGCGCTTGCCCGGACGCCGAAGCGGATCGTCGTGCACGCCGGGGGGGTCCGGTTCGCCGACAGCTCGGCGATCTCGCTGTGGTTGCAGTGGTCGATGTCGGTGCCGGAGTTTGAGCTGCGCGACCCGCCGGTGCTGCTGCGCGCCGTGATCACGACCATGGGCCTGGGCGAGCAGCTGGGGATG
>DASSZQ010000333.1:0-10738 GCA_035702755.1 Solirubrobacteraceae bacterium
GGATCGTCAGCCGCCGTGTCGAGGGTCTGAAACGAGGAGGAGCCGGTCGCCAGCAGCTCATCGTCGAGGATGAGCAGGTGCTCCACCAGGGACCGCTCCATCCGGCCGGCGTTGGCCTGGTTGGTGACCAGCACCTTGGCCTGGGAGTCGGTCAGACGGTGGCGGATGCCCTCGTCGCCGTAGAGGACCGACATCGACAGGAGGATCGCACCCACCTTCCAGGTGCCAAAGAAGGCGGCCGCGGTCTCCGGCGTGGGCGGGAGCAGCATCGCCACCCGGTCGCCCTTCTCCACGCCATGGGCGGCGAGCACGTTGGCGAAGCGATTGGCCATGTCCTGCAGCTCACCCCACGTCAGCCGGCGGACGGTGCCCTGATGGTCCTCGTGGATCATCGCCAGCTTGTCCCGCGGGTGGCGATCGCACACGTCGGCGGCGATGTTGTAGCGCTCAGGCACCTCCCAGCTGTGCTCGGCGCATGCCTGTTGGTATGAGGTGAAGGAGCTCATGGGGCCATCATGACCGATGGATGGCCGCGCGTGGAGCGTTTCCCAGCCGCGGGGGCCAGGCAGGGGGTTGTGGTGACCGGGGACGTGTGCGCCCGGTCAGCCGCGGCGCCCGGCGGCCAGCTTCTCACGCATCAGCGCGGTGACGTCCTGTACCGGCATGGGGCGGGCCAGGCCGAAGCCCTGCGCCAGCCGGCAGCCCCGTCCGATGAGGAAGTTCAGCTGGGCATCGGTCTCCACGCCCTCGGTCACGACGTCACAGCCGCAGGCGGTCGCCAGCGCCAGGATCGCCTCCACCACCGCCGCCGCCTGGGGGTCATCCGGCAGGCCGGCCATGAACGAGCGATCGATTTTGATGACGGCGACGGGAAGGCGCCGGAGCCGTGACAGCGACGAATAGCCGGCCCCAAAGTCGTCGAGCGCCACCGAGAAACCGGCGGCGGTGAGCTGGTCAAGCGCGGGCAGTGTCCGCGACGCCTCCAGCATCCATGCCGACTCGGTGAGCTCGAGCACGATGCGGCGAGCATCGACGCGGCTGGCGGTGACGGCCCGCGCGAAGTCGGCGGCGAAGGTGGGGCGCTGCAGCTGCCGCGGCGAGATGTTGATGCCGATGTGGGGATGCAGCCCCTCGGCGTCCCAGGCGCGGATGTGGCGACAGACCTCGTCGCGCACCCAGTCGCCGAGCGCGTGGATGACCCCGGTCTTCTCGGCCACCGGGATGAACTCGGCCGGCGAGACCGGTCCGCGGACCGGGTCGTGCCAGCGCAGGAGCGCCTCGAGCCCCATCATCTCAAGCGTCGGCAGGCTGAAGACGGGCTGGTAGTGCACTGACAGGGCGTCCTCGGTCAGGGCCCGGCGCAGCGCCGCCGCCATCGACAGCCGCTCCAGCGGGTCCGACGGGCCGGGCTGGTAGGCGGCAAAGCCCCCGCCGTTCTCCTTGGCCTGGTACATGGCCGAGTCAGCGCGGCGGTGCAGTCGCTCGGCGTCCTCGGCGTCGTGCGGGTAGAGCGCGGCGCCGACGCTGGCGCCGATGCGCAGCTCGGCGTCGGCGATGATGAACGGCGGCTCCAGGGCCTCGGCGATGCGAAGACCGATGGCCGCCGCCGCCTCGGCGGCCGAGCTGCGGTGACCGAGCTCGATGAGCAGGATGAACTCGTCCCCACCTTGACGGGCGAGCAGGTCACCCGGACGCCGCACCGCGTCCAGGCGACGGGCCAGCTGGCGCAGCAGCTCGTCGCCGGCGGCATGGCCGAGCCCGTCGTTGACGAGCTTGAAGTCGTCAAGATCAATCGACAGCAGGACGATGGCTCCGGTGTCGGCGGCCCGGTCCAGCGCCGCCTGGAGGCGCTCGGCGAGGTGGGTCCGGTTGGGCAGCCCGGTGAGCGAGTCGTGGTAGGCGAGGTGGGCCAGCCGCGCGTCGGCGTGCCGGGAGTTCTCCTCAAGCGTGGTTGGAGGCAGAGACACACGGCTGTATCGGCGGGGGACCCAGAGTCGTTGAGGTGGCCTGGCCTCCGGTTAGGCTTAAGGTGGATTAATGAGCCTGGCAATCGGAGTGTTGGCAGGAATCGTGGTGGCGACCGCCCTGGTCGTCGCCTGGAGGCTCACCCGCGGAGCGCGGGCCCGGCGCACCCCGGAGGCACTGGGCATGCAATCGGCCCTGCATGCGGCGACGGCGACGCTGCCGCACCTGCGCCGGGGTCTGAGCATGAACAGCGCAGCGCGGGCAGTCCCCCATCTGCGGGCGCTCACCGGAGCGGCGGCGATCGCGCTGGCCGATACCCGGTCGGTACTGGCGATCGAGGGCGAGGGGCGAGAGCAGGTTCGTCCGGGGGACCTGCTCTCGCGCCTGCTGGAACGCACGCCGGATGACCGGATGCAGATCGTCCCCCGCCTGGTGTCCTCGGACCCCACCTGCCCGCTGCGCGCCGCGGTGCTCGCCCCGCTGACGGTGCAGGGCCGGCGCGCCGGGACGCTGATCACCTTCTATCGCAACGTGGGCCGCCCCAGCAGCGACGAGCTGCGCGTCGTCCAGCAGGCCGCGAGCCTCGTCTCGGCGCAGATCGAGCTCTCGGTGCTGCCGGAGCAGGAGGAGCGACTCGCCCAGGCCGAGCTGCGGGCGCTGCGCGCCCAGATCTCGCCTCACTTCATCTACAACGCCCTGGCCGCCGTGGCCGGCCACATCCACAATCGCCCTGAGGAGGCTCGCGAGCTGCTCATCGACTTCGCCGAGTTCACGCGCTATCTGTTCCGCGACGGCCGCTCGTACGTGACGCTGGCCGAGGAGCTGGAGCATGTCGAGCGATATCTGCGGCTTGAGCAGGCGCGCTTTCACAATCTCCACGTGAGTGTGGAGGTGCCGCTGAACACCGCCGGTGCGGTCGTACCGGCGATGTCGGTGCAGCCGCTGGTCGAGAACGCCGTCCGCCACGGGGTGGAGCGGCGGGCGGGTACCGGCCGGGTGACGATTGAGGCCCGGATCGCCGGCCCGGACGTGGAGCTGCGCGTCACCGACGATGGCAGCGGGATCGAGCCGGACCGGGTGCCGGACGTGCTCGCCGGCGCCGGCGGCGGCATTGGACTCTCCAACGTCGACGCACGGCTGCGGGCGACGTTCGGCGAACGCTACGCGCTGCGGATTGAGAGCGAGCTGGGGCGGGGCACGACGGTGATCATGACCGTGCCCAACCTGAGCGGCAGTGAGACGGCGCCGGGTGCGGGCGGCGCGGAGACGGGACGAGCAGCGGCACTGGCGAGCGGCGGCGACGCGTGAGCGGCGATCAGCTGACGATCCTCGCCGTCGACGACGAGCGCACCCAGCTGGAGGACCTGGCGCGGCTGCTGCGCAACTCCCCCATCGTCCGCGAGGTGGAGTGCGCCTACGACGGGCATGACGCCCTGGTCAAGGCCTCCACCCAGGCCTTCGATGCCATCTTCCTCGACGTCCGGATGCCGGACCTCGACGGGCTGGAGCTGGGCCGCGTGCTGCGCCGCTTCGCCTCGCCGCCGCAGCTGGTGTTCGTCAGTGCCTACGACAGCGCCGCCGTCGAGGCGTTTGAGCTCAACGCTCTCGACTACCTGCGCAAGCCGGTGGCCCGGCGCCGGGTCGAGGAGGCCATCGAGCGGGTCTCGGCGGCGATCGAATCCCGGGGCGCCACGGGCGCGGGGGCTCCCGCCGGGCACAGCGCGAGCGGCGAGGATCATGAGATGATCGCCGTCGCCAACCTCCACGGCGGGTCGACACGCCTGCTGGCCCGCAGCGCCATCCTCTACGCCCAGTCCTACGGGGACTTCGTCCGGATCGTCACCGCCGATGGCCGGTATCTGCTGCGCTCAACGCTCGCCGAAGTCGAGCGGCGGTGGGCGCCGTTTGGCTTTGTCCGCGTTCACCGCCAGTACGTGGCCAACCTGCGCAACGCCGTGGAGCTGCGTCCGATGCTCGGCGGCACCGCCGAGTTGGCCTTCGCCGACGGGCAGGCGATTCCGGTCGCCCGGCGGCACACGAGCGAGTTGGGACGCCGGCTGAGCGTGTAGCCGTCCATTCGTCCGGCGAAAAAAGAGCGTCGCGGGACGGTCGCCGGGGTAGCGGGCCGGCATGACCCCGAACCGGACCGTTCCCCGCCTTCACCTGCTGGCCGTGATGGTCAGCCTCGGATTCGTCGGTGTCCTGATCGTCATCGACGGGTCACAGATGCTCCCGCTGCTCATCGTCCCCGCGGCCATCCTGTTCGCCGGCGTCATGGCCCGCTGGCGGCCATCGCCACCCGGGCCGCCGGACAGCTCAGACGGCGGGGGCGGGGTGCCCCTGAACCCCCGCGTCCCGCCCCTGCTGCCCAATGGGGACCTGCCTTTGCCGGACGCCGACCAGTCCAGCCGGCGCCGGCGTGACCACAGCGGACCGAGCCGGGCCTCGCGGCGCCAACGGCGACCCGCACGCGAGCCGAGCCGCCGCCCGGCCCGCGAGCCGGTGCGCGTCGGTGGCGGCGCTCAGACGCGGGCGCTGCCGCCCGCGGTCTGAGCCCTCCGCCGGCGGGCGGTCAGTTCTCCGCCGCCTGCTCCTCGTTGATCTTCGCCTCCAGCTGGGACATCACGTCCGGATCGCGCAGCGTGGTCACGTCGCCCAGCGCACGGCCCTCGGCGATGTCGCGCAGCAGCCGGCGCATGATCTTGCCTGACCGCGTCTTGGGCAGGTCGTCGGCCCAGATGATCCGCTTGGGCCGCGCGAACTTGCCGATCCGTTCGGCGACCTGCCCCCGGATCTCCTCGATGAGCTGATCGGAACCGGCGAGGTCGCCCTGGAGCGTCACGAACGCGCAGATCGCCTGGCCGGTGTCCTCGTCGGACTGGCCGATGACCGCGGACTCGGCCACCTTCGGATGGGAGACGATCGCCGACTCCACCTCCGCCGTCGACAGCCGGTGCCCGGACACGTTGACCACGTCATCGATACGGCCGATGATCCAGAAGTAGCCGTCCTTGTCCTTGCGGGCGGCATCGCCGACGACGTATGTCTCCTTGCCAAAGCGCGAGAAGTACGTCTCGACGAACCGGTCCTCCTCCTTGTACAGCGTGCGCAGCATCGACGGCCACGGACGCTGGAGGACGAGCAGCCCCTGCCCCTCGGCCAGCGGCTTGCCCTCCCGCTCGTCGACGACGTCGGCCTTGATGCCCGGGAACGGCCGCGTCGCCGATCCCGGCTTGGTGGACACGATGCCTGGCAGCGGGGTGATCATGATCGCCCCCGTCTCGGTCTGCCACCAGGTGTCGACGATCGGACAGCGCTCGCCGCCGACCACCTTGTGGTACCACAGCCAGGCCTTGGGGTTGATCGGCTCGCCGACGGTGCCGAGGAGTCGCAGCTTTGACAGGTCGTGCTTCTCCACGTGCTCGACGCCCCATTTGATGCAGGCCCGGATCGCCGTGGGCGCCGTGTAGAAGATGGTCACGCCGTAGCGCTCGATCAGCTCCCACCAGATGCCCTTGTGCGGGTAGTCCGGCGCGCCCTCCCACATCACCGACGTCGCACCGTTGCACAGCGGCCCGTACACGATGTAGGAGTGGCCGGTGACCCAGCCGACGTCGGCGGCGCACCAGTACACGTCCTCGTCCGCCTTGTGATCGAACACGTAGCGGTGGGTGGCGCTGATCCCGGTCAGGTAACCGCCGGTCGTGTGCAGGATGCCCTTGGGCTTGGCCGTCGAGCCGCTGGTGTACAGGATGTACAGCGGGTGCTCGGCGTCCAGCTCCTCCGGCGGGCACTCCGGCTCCGCGGCCTCGCAGATCTCGTGGAACCAGACGTCGCGGCCCTCCTGCATCTCGCAGTCGGCATCGGTCGACTTGACCACGATGATGTGCTCCAGCGTCGCCACGTCGCCCATGACCGCGTCCACCTGCTGCTTGATCGGCGCCGTCTTGCCCTTGCGGCGGGCGCCGTCGACCGTGATCAGGGCCTTGGCCTCGGAGAACTCCATCCGCTCCTTGACCGAGTCAGCCGAGAAGCCGCCGAAGACCACGTTGTGCGGCGCGCCGATGCGGGCGCAGGCCAGCATCGAGACGACGACCTCCGGGATCATCGGCAGATAGATGCCGACGACGTCGCCCTTGCGAATGCCGAGGTCCTTGAGCGCGTTGGCGAAGCGCTGCACGTCACGGTGCAGGTCGGCGTAGGTGATGGTGCGGGTCTCCCCCTCCTCGCCGTGCCAGTGATAGGCGACCTTGTCCCCCCGCCCCGCCTCGACGTGGCGGTCAACGCAGTTGTAGGAGGCGTTGATCTTGCCGTCGGCAAACCACTTGTAGAACGGCGGGTTGGAGTCGTCGAGATCCTCGGTGGGCTCCTTGATCCAGGTCAGTTCCCGCGACTGCTTGACCCACCACCCCTTCCAGTCGGCGTCGGCCTCCTCATAGATCTTGGGGTCGCTGAGCAGCGCGTGCTCGCGAAAGGACTCAGGCGGGTCGAACTTCTCGATCTCCAGCATCTCCTCAAGCTGCTGCTCAAGGGTTGCGTCACCCACCGGAGTCGCTGCCGTATCTGCCATTGCAAGCCTCTCCTTGTCCGAAACGATGGCTTTCGCATCGAGGTCAGCACCGAGCGCCGGCAGGTCTGCCGGCGCTCGTGCTGGCCGCGGATGCGCGGCTGTGTCCTTTAGTTGTACCCCACCCGGTCGGCCCGGTGGGACTGACCTTCTATGCGCGGCTCAGGTTGAGCGGGAAGACCGGCAGCAGCGTTCGGCCGAACGTCGCGTTTAGCACTGCGGCGAACGAGGCGTACCACGCGGCGATCGCGGTGGCGATGCCGATGTATCCGCCCAGCTTGACCGTGCCGTTGGTGACGCTCGTCGTCCCGGCGAGGGCGGAGTTGCCAATGCCGAGGACGATGAACGTGATTGCCAGCAGCAGGAACACGAGCGCGACCGCCCCGCTGGTCCGCAGCGAGGCCACGAACATGTAGGCGGTGAAGATCCCCCACATCCAGAGGTACAGACCAAGCCCGCTGAACAACTCGTTCTTGGCCACCGAGCCGGCGGCCTGGACGATGAAGTAGAACGAGATCCAGAACGCTCCGTACGAGCAGAACGCCACGGCACCGAAGGTGTTGCCGGTACGGAACTCCCAGATCCCGGCCAGAAGCTGCGCCGCGCCGCCATAGGCGAGCGCCAGGGCCGCGACCAGGGGCAGGAGCCCGCCCCCGACCAGAGTCTTGTCGCCGACCAGGCCGGCGTTGATCAGACTGAGCACGAACGTCGTGCCGGCGAACGCGGCAAGGCCCAGCGGCCCCGGGTCGGCCGGAGTCCACCCGGCCGCCCGTCCGCCGGTGGGATCCTCCGCGGCTGGGCGGACATCCGCTTCCCGCGGCATGTTGGTTGCTGCCATCTCTCCTCCTACTTGGTTGATGAGACGGAGGCACAGACTCACTGCTGGTACCGGCTGGCACAAGGGCATGTCGCTCGACGGCACCTCCGGACCGGCGAACGGTCGAAAACAGAGGGTGAACGGCAGCCGGTGAGGGTAGTGGTTGCTCACGTAGATACGTTCGCACCGAGAGGCGCGACTGGTGGATGCCAGGCAAGGACGCAGGAGCCGACGTGTAGCAGCGCTACACGAGGCTCCGAGGACAACGCCTGGCGCCACCAGATGCGCCTCGAATGCGGGCGCATCTGCGTGAGCGACCACTAGCTGCGGCGCTTGCGCTTGCGCTTGGGGGTGTTGGAGCGGGTGCGGGCCTCGGACGCCGGCTGCGTCGGCCGGGGTGCGGGAGCGGGCGCAGGACGGGAGCGCGAGCCGAACAGCGCGCCCAGCCCCCCGGCCAGCCCGCCACCGCCACCGCCGCCGCCGGCCGCCCCGCCGGCGCGGACGGGAGCGCGGCCGGCCCCGGCCCCCGCCGCCGCGGCGCGGCGGTTGCGCATCTCGGCCGATGACGGCCAGGGCTCGGCCCGCCCGGAGCGCCAGGCGGGCGGAACGCCCGTCGGCCACCGCCCGGAGATCAGGTAGGCGACGGCGAGCAGCCAGTAGCACTGCACGACGGGCACCTGGGTGACCTGAAACAGGAACAGCGCGCCGGCGAACATCCCCAGGTAGCCCATGAAGCGCGACAGCAAGCCCTGGTTCATCGCCTGCAGCGAGACGAGCACAAACGAGAGCGCCACGAGCAGCGCCCCCAGCTGACCGAGCAGCTGCAGCGCGGTCAGCGCGCCGCCGCTCGTCAGCCGGTTGGCCTCGGCATAGGTCTGCATCCCGGTGGTGGCGAACGTGTGGACCTTGCTGGCGACGATGATCGCGTAGGCGACGCCGGCGACCGCCGAGACGACCCCGGCGGTGATGGCGATGATTCGCAGGTAGGGTCTGACCTTCTCCGGGTTGCGGGCATGCGCCGCCCGGTAGAGGAACACCAGCGTCCACGCCGCCGCCAAAGCCGCGACGGCATTGAGGATGGCGGCGATCAGGTCAAGCGGGAAACGCTTGTTGGCGGTGAGGAGGTCAAGCGTCAACTCGCTGACCTTCGTGTGCGGGCCGGTCAGGGTGAGAACGGCCGCCACGATCAGCAGGACACCGGCGACGACGGCGACCACCACCTGGCGGACGCGCACGCGTGACTCGTAGGCGAGGATCTCCTCGGGGCTCATCGGTCGCTCATGCTAGTCGGTGGCCGCCGGCCGAGCACCGGGGCCAGCTACCATAGTCCTCATGGAAGGAAGTGGATTCGGCGGTCTGTTCGGCGACCCGGACGACCTGCAGCGCCGGCTCGGTGAATTTGCCGAGCAGATGCAGGGCGCGCAGCGGCTGGCATGGGCGGATAACGCCATCAAGCTGGCTGTCGATCTGACGGTCGCGGCTATGAACCGCGCCAACATCCAGGGGACGACCGAGCAGCAGGCCGAGCAGCTGCGCTCAGTCATGGCGACGATCTTCCCCGAGGCCGTGACGCTCGTGCGCGAGGCGCGCGAGGGCCTGCAGTAGCCGCTACCCTCAAGACTCCTCAGGAGTGCCGCCAGGGCGCTTTGTCGTGCCCGGGAAGGAGACACCCCCATGGTTCGCAAGGTCATCCGTGCTACCGCTGCGCTTGGGCTCGTGGTCGCCGCCGCCGGGTGCGGCAGCCAGACCGCCCGCACGACGTCGTCGAACTCAAACGCGACGGCGACGAACCCGGCCGCCACCACGGCGTCATCGGCGACGACGAGCACCTCAACCTCGAGCGCGGTCGCGCCCACCACCACCTCCTCAGGCTCGACGACATCGACGGCGGCCGCCCCCGCACCCCCGCAGACGTCGACGACCACCCAGTCCCACACCCAGACGAAGAGCAGCGGCTCCGGCGGCGCCGACGCCCAGCCGTCCGGCACGCCGAGCGTCCCCGGGAGCAAGCGCCCCGTCAACGGCAAGTGCTCGGCCGGCTACTTCTACCTTCCCCCGCAGGACGGCGGGCCGGCGCTCTGTATTCCACAGAACAGCGGCACGACGTCGACGACGACATCGTCGAGCACGTCGGCGTCAGGCCAGTGAGGGCCTGACCCGTCGGTCAGCCGCCTGGATACTGCGCGTCCATGCCGGCGCGCAGGGCCGCAATGCTCAGCTGGCCGGGGAGGATTGGAAAGGCGCGATACGAGGCGAGGCCCTGGAGGAACGTGAGCGTGAACACAAGCCGGCCGTCTGGTGTCTGCTCGGTCACGTAGCGGCTCGCGCCCCAGGAGACAACCCAATCGCCGCCCGGCAGCTTGCGCGCCGACCCGCAGCACCATGACGAGCCCGGGACGAACGGCTTGCGCAACGACTCCAGGAGCGTGGCGGTCCTTGCCGTGGGGTCGATGGCGTAGCGGACGACGCGGGCGGGTCGATTGCATCCGCTGCCGTTGTCATGGACGGTGAGGCTTCCGTCGAGAAGGAGCCGGGCGTCATGCTGGCCGCAGAACGTGCTTGTGGCCGAATAGGGATCGTTGATCACGGCGAGACTCTGCGAGGTCGGCGTACCGCCGAGCTTCCAGACGATCGCCCCGGTCGCCCGGTCGATCCGGTAGACGGCGTCCAGGCTGCGGAACGACAGCACGTAGCCGCCGTCGACTGGATCTACCGAGTTCCAGTGATATACGTCCCCGCCATAGCGGCAGGCACCGCGGAACTGCGGAGCCACCTCCGAGACCGGAATGTGGTCCGACGCGCGCCACGACCAGACGAGCGCTCCGCTGGGCGTGAGCTCCTGCAACTCGAAGTCGCGCAGGACGCCGTTGACAGGGCCGCCGCAGGCCGACATGTCAACGGGGAAGCGAGTGAACGTCCGCCCCATCAGGTAGTCGCCGTTGGGCAGGAGGACGACGTCGTGCTGGTCGGCGCCGCCTCCGACGGTGTTGAGCGTCCGCACAAGCGAGCCGTCAAGCCGATGTTCCTCGCCTCCGGGGGCGGTTGGCCACTGGTGCATCCACGCGATGTCCCCATCCGACAGCAGCTTGGCGTCCATCGGTACGGTGTTGCCGGCTGAACGCATCCACCAGACCGGAACGCCGTTGGTGTCGAAGATGGCCACGTACCGCGCGACGACGCCCGGCGGAGGCAGGTACAGGTTCGGAGTGACCACGTAGAACTCGGCCTGGGTGGACCCGGTGCGGCTCGCGGTGAACGCCGGGAAATCCGACGGCAGGCAGCGGATGTAGTAGGTGGTGGTCTGCCCCGCCGCCGTGGACGCGATGGTGAACTCCTGCCCGGCGCTGACGCTGACCGTCGAGGTGAAGCTGCCCGTCTGCGCCGGGCCG
>DASSZQ010000339.1:0-2989 GCA_035702755.1 Solirubrobacteraceae bacterium
ACGTTCGCCTGGATCTTTCACGTCGCCGCCATGGCGGTCGCGCCCCTCTCGCTCGTGCAAGCGGTCCTAGCCGGAGGCGTCGTGCTGCTGGCGGTAATGGCGGAGCGCTCCTTCGGCCTGAAGATCTCGCGCAAGCAGTGGGTCGGCATCGTCCTGACCGCCGTCGGGCTGATCCTGCTTGCCGTCACCCTGCCGGTCACCCACGGCGCCCACTCGCGCTTCTCGGTGCCGATGATGATCATCTTTGAGGCGGCCCTGCTCTGCGTTGGCGGCCTGCTCATCATGGGCCGTCGCATCGGCGTCCCGGAGCAGCACCATGGGTTCATGCTCGGCGCCTCGGCCGGCATCCTGTTCGGCGTCTCCGACGTCGCCATCAAGGCGATCTCCGGGATGATCGGCGACCACGGGCTGCTCGGCCTGTTCAGCCCGTGGCTGCTCGTGGCTGCCGCGGCGTCGGTCATCTCCTTCTATGCCTCGGCGAAGGGCCTTCAGGACGGCGACGCCGTCCCCGTCATCGCCGTCACCGGGACCGCCGCCAACGTGTCGGGCATCATCGGCGGGATCCTCGTCTTCGGCGATCCGCTGTCGGCCCAGCCGGTTCTGTTCGCCGCCGAGTTGTTCGCGTTCGCGCTCGTCCTATTTGCAGCGTGGCTGACCCCGGCGCCGAGTCGCGCCGCCGGGTCCGCCGTCGCCGTCTAGCTGCGGTCCACGATGGACTAAGCGGACTAAGTCCGCTACGGTGGTCAATATGGATGCTGTCTCGATTCACGAGGCGAAGACTCACTTCTCACGGCTGGTCGCCCGCGTTGAAGCCGGGGAGGAGATCGTGGTGCGCCGGGGCGCGAGGCCGGTGGCGAAGCTTGTTGCCTACCACGCCCCCACGACGCCGCGCCGACCGGGCGCGCTGAAGGGACAGATCGTCATCGCGGAGGACTTCGACGAGACACCGGAGGAGTTCGCCGAGTACACCGCGTGAGCCGGCTGCTCGTCGACACGCACGCTCTGTTGTGGTGGCTCACGGACGATGTGGCCCTGTCGCCGACCGCCCGTGAGGTGCTCGCCGATCCTCAGAACGAGCTGCTTGTCAGCACCGCAAGCCTGTGGAAAATCGCCATCAAGAGATCGCTCGGCAAGCTCACCGCACCTGAAGATCTCCCGGACCGGATTGTTGATGAAGGCTTCTCCTGGCTGTTCGTCACCCCCGCACACGCCTGGCAGGTCAACGATCTCCCGACGCACCACCGCGACCCGTTCGACCGCCTCCTCGTCTCCCAAGCGCTCTGCGAAAGCCTGCCCCTCGTGACTGGCGACACCCGCTTTCACGACTATGGCGTTGAGATCCGCTGGTAAGTAGTAGAAAGCGCCGATGCCCCCGCCCCTGATCGCCGCAGAAGAACTCCGCGCCCAGCTCGGCAATCCGTCCGCGCCCTCCATCCTCGACGTCCGCTGGGAACTCATCGGCGGCGCGCTACGCGAGGCGTACCTCGCCGGGCACATCCCCGGGGCGGCGCTCGTGGACCTTGACCGCGACCTGTCAGATCCGCCCGGCGCCGGCGGTCGCCACCCGCTGCCGCCGGCCGAGCGGTTCACCGGGGCGATGCAGCGCGTCGGCGTGGATTCAGACCGCCCGGTGGTCGTCTACGACGCCGCCAACGGGATGGCGGCGGCCCGGGCGTGGTGGCTGCTGCGCTACTTCGGTCACCCGGACGCGCGGCTGCTCGACGGCGGCATCGCCGCCTGGCAGGCGGCCGGGGGCGAGGTCGTCGACGGCGAGGAGACCCCTCCGCCCGGCTCGTTCGTGGCGCAGCCGGGCCACATGCCGCTGCTCGACGCCGACGGCGCCGCCGCGCTGGCCCGCAACGGCGTTCTCCTTGATGCGCGCGCGCCGGAGCGCTTCAGCGGTGAGGCAGAGCCGATCGACCCCGTCGGCGGACACATCCCCGGCGCCCGCAACCGGCCGACCACGCTCAACGTGCAGCGCTCCGGCCGCTTCGAGGACCCGGATCAGCTGCGGGCCGAGTTCGCCGAGGCCGGGATCGGCTCCGGTGCCGAGGTCGGCGTCTACTGCGGTTCCGGGATCACCGCCGCCCATGAGGTGCTCGCCCTGGAGTTGGCGGGGATCCGCGCCGCTCTGTACGCCGGGTCATGGAGTGACTGGATCACCGATCCAAGCCGCCCCGTGGCGACCGGGGCCGACGACCCATAGCTCGCCCGTCGCCGGCATCCGGGAGCGACTATCCGTTTTATCGGCGAAAGCCAATAGTCGCCGATAAATGGGGCGGCAGCCGGGCGGACACGCTCGAACGCCCCCGGCTCTACCGCCGCGTCGCCTCCAGCAGCACCCGCGCCACCTGCCTCGGATCGTCGTAGGTGGGGACGTGGCCGCACCCGCGCAGCGTCACCATCCGCGCCGCGGGGATCGCCGCGGCCGCCCGCCGCGCCTGGCGCGGGAGCAGCAGCCGGTCATGCTCGCCCCAGGCGACCGTCACCGGCACCCGGATCTGCTCGCCGCCGGTGAACGCGTACGGCCCGATCGTCGGCAGCGTCGCGTCAAACCACGGCGCCCCGGCCAGCGCCCGCAGGCTCTCGACGGCATCCCCGGCGGGCATCCGCTCCGGATGCTCGACGAACTGGCGCAACGCCAGCCGCCGGAGCCCGGGGCGCGACAGCACCCGCTCGGCGCGTGGTGACAGCCACCGCGCCAGGCGCACACCGACCCACAGCGAGCTCCGAGCGATGGCGTGCTCGGCCGGCGAGGCGAAGCCGGCGGGGGAGACCGCGCAGCATGAGCGAGCCGCGCCCCGGCTCGCCAGCTCAAGCGCGACCAGCCCGCCGAGCGAGTTGCCGGCAACGTGAGGCGAGTCCACGCCCTGCTCGCGGAGAAACCCCATGACCAGGGTCGCCAGCGACGGCGCGCCCGGCGGCGTGCCGGGCGGGGGCATCACCGACGCGCCGAATCCGGGAAGATCGAGCGCGATCACGTCATGGG
>DASSZQ010000007.1:0-9013 GCA_035702755.1 Solirubrobacteraceae bacterium
CGCGTCGCTGATCCGCATCGTCTGCTCGGCCGAGGAGGAGGCGCTGGCCCGGGACACGGCGACCGCCATCCACGCCGAGCTGGTCTCGCTTGACGCCGCCGTGCTGGGGCCGGCGCCGCTGTTTCGGCTGCGCGGCCGCGCCCGCAGCCAGCTGGTCATCAAGGCCACTGCCCGGCGGCCGGCGATCGACGCCGTCGGCGGGGCCGTCGACCGGGTGGCCCCCGGGGCCGCCCGCCGGGGGGCGTCGGTCAGCGTCGACGTCGACCCGCAGTAGCGGCGCGCCGAGCCGGAACCCTCGGCGCGCCGCATTCCGGGCGGCGGGGCCGGAGCCCGCCGTCAGTGCTGGAGGGCCGGCTCGCCGCCCTTGGTGGTGCGGGTGCCACTGCCGGGGGCGTCCTCGCCGCGTTCGCCGAGCGCCCGCAGCTTGGGAAGCGCGGCCAGGCCGAACGGCATCGGGCCGAACAGTGTGAGCAGCCGGTAGGCGGCCACGCCGAGGGTGGCGGCGGCGAACGGGACGCCGGCCGCGTTCCAGAGGGTCGCCACCAGCGCGACCAGGATGAGCCCGGCCCCGGCCAGCGGCGCCGTGCGGCGCGTGAACACCATCCCGGTGCCGAGCGCGATGATCACCGACAGGCCACCGATCGTGAAGCCGAACGCCCGGGTCGCCGCCCACAGGGCGAACATGTCGCCGAGCCAGTAGATCATCATCCCCAGGACGGCGTAGCCCCACGTGCCCGGGCGCCGGAGGACGACCCAGACGATGTGGATGGCGTCGAAGAAGATGCCGAGCTTGCCGCGCCAGCCCTCCCGTTCCCGCAGGCGGTCGCGATAGCGCTCGGCCAGCCAGATCGCCAGCGCAAACCCGATCGGCGGGAGCACCGCCCACGGCCACGTGAAGTCATGCTTGGGAAAGATGCCGCCGATGATCAGGGCCACGATGGCGGCGGGGCAGGCAACCAACGCCAGGGCCCCGTGTTCAAATCCGGCCAGCGCGCTCACGCGGGCCTTCGCCTCGTGCTTGTCGGCCCCCCCGGCGCGCATCGCGAACTCGTCGAGCGCCGTCCCGCCCTGAGCCAGAAAGCCCCCGAACCCGGCGGTGACGACCGCCAGCAGGGAGGGAAGCTTCAGCGCCGGGCCGTCCTCGGCGCGGTTGATCGCCCGGTAGGCGAAGAAGTAGCCGACGAAGGCGATCACCACTCCGCCGAAGGCCGGGCCCAGCCACCACCAGCGCGCGTGATCCAGCCGCGCGTGGACGGCGCCGAATCCCGCCACATAGGCCATGCCGACCCCGGCGGCGGCATACAGCAGGGCGATGAGCACGATCAGCCCGGCGAGGGGCTTCCAGGTCTTGTTGACAAAGTGCATGTTGAAGAATTTCACGCCTTACCTCCAGGGTCGGTACGGGAGCCCTACCCGTCCGCCGGGGCCGGTCACGACCGTGTCATCCGGGAGACCGAGGGCAGGCGGCGCCGCTCTACACTGCATTGCGTGGCCAGGAACATCGCCGAAGAGGCTGAGCTCGACGCCGAGGTGACCGAGCTTGAGGACGAGCCTGAGACCGAGGAGCAGCTTGACCCTGAGGTGGCCGCCCGGCGGGCCGCCGCGCTGGCCCACGTGCGCAAGTTTGGCGACCCGGTGCTGCGCACCAAGGCGCGCCCGGTCGACCGCTTTGACGAGGCGCTGCGCGACGAGGTGGAGCGGATGGGCCGGCTGATGATCGACTCCATCGGCGTCGGGCTGGCCGCCACGCAGGTCGGCGTCCTGCACCGCCTGCTCGTCTACCGGGTCCACCAGCAGTCGCCGGTGGCCGCGCTCGTCAATCCGGAGATCGAATGGACCGGAAAGGAGCGCGAGACGCTGGAGGAGGGCTGCCTGAGCCTGCCCAACGTCCACGTCGACGTCGAGCGCCCCGTGCACATCCGCGTCACCGCGCTGGACGAGTACGGCGAGCCGCTGGTGATCGAGGCCTCCGGGCTGGAGGCACGGGTCATCCAGCATGAGATCGACCATCTCGACGGCATCCTCGTGCTCGACCGGATCTCCCGCGCCCAGCGCAAGGAGGCGATGCGCGCCCTGCGCGAGGCGCTGCCCGCGTGAGCCCCGGCAACGCCCGCCGGTCGCCCGTCAGTTGAGAACCGTCTACCTGGGGACCTCGCAGTTCGCCGCCGAGGTCCTGCGCGCGCTCGCCGCCTCGCCGCACCGCCCGGCGCTGGTGGTCACCCGGCCGGACCGCCCCCGGGGCCGGGGCCGGCGCCTCGCCTCACCGCCGGTGGCCGAGGTCGCCCGCGAACTGGAGATCGCCGTCGATCAGCCGCCGTCGGTCAATGACGACGCCGCCCGGGACCGGATCGCCGCCGCGGAGCCGCACGCCGTCTGCGTCTGCGCGTTTGGAGCGCTCATCCGCGAGCCGCTCCTCTCCGCTCACCAGATGCTCAACGTCCACCCGTCGCTGCTGCCGCGCTGGCGGGGGGCGGCGCCGATCGAGCGCGCGATCATGGCCGGAGACGAGCGCACCGGCGTCTCCATCATGCGCCTGACCGCCGGACTGGACAGCGGTCCGGTCTGCCTGGCCGCGCAGGAGCCGATCGCTCCTGACGACGACTACGGCGCTCTCGCCGGGCGCCTGGCCGCCGCCGGCGGGAGCCTGCTCGTCCACGCGCTCGACGAGCTCGGCCGCGGATCGCTCGCGTTCGCCGAACAGGATGAGAGGCAGGCGACCTACGCGGCCAAGATCGAGGCCGAGGACCGGGTGCTTGACGGCGGCCGTCCCGCCGAGGAGCTGGTCCGGGTGGTGCGGGCGCTCTCGCCCCACATCGGCGCCGCGGTGATGCTCGCCGACGGGGCGCGGCTGGGCATCTGGCGGGCGAGCGCCCGTCCTGCCGCCGCCGGCGACCCCGCGCCCGGGGAGGTGTCGCTTGAGCACGCCGAGCCGGTGCTGGGCTGCACGCCGGGCACGCTGGTGCTGACCGAGGTTCAGCCCCCGGGGGGCCGGGCCATGCCCGGCGACGCCTACGTGCGCGGGCACCGGGGATGAGCGCCGCCAATCGTGCGGCCGGGGCGGCCGCGACGCCTGCGCCGGCCGTCTCCCCGGCGCGGGCCTGCGCCTACGCCGTCGTGCGCCGGGTGTTCGAGCACGACGCGTACGCCGACCGCGCCTTTCACGCCGAGGCCCGGCAGCTGGACAGCCGCGACCGGGCGTTTGCCATGGCCCTCGCCTACGGAACGGTGCAGCGGCGGGCGACGCTTGACCACGTCGCCGCCGCGCTCAGCAGCCGGCCGCCGGCCCGGCTTGACCCGCCGGTGCTTGCTGCCCTGCGTCTGGGGCTGATGCAGATCCTGTTCATGGAGGGGGTGGCCGACCACGCCGCCGTCCATGAGTCCGTGGAGCTGGCCAAGCGCGACGCGCGGGCGGGCAGCGGTCTGGTCAACGCCGTCCTGCGCCGCGCCGCCCGGGAGGGGCGGGCGATCGTGGCGGCGCTTGACGACGGCAGCCCGGAGCGGGCGGCGATCCGGCACTCGGCGCCGGAGTGGCTGGCCCGCCTGTGGTGGCGGGAGCTTGGGCCCGCGCGGGCCCGCGCCCTGCTGAGCGCGATCAACGAGCCCGCCGAGACCGCGCTGCGCGTCAACACGCTCGCCGCCGATCCGGGGCGCCTGGCGTCCGAGCTGGGGGTGGCCTGGCACGCCGCCGCCGGGCTGCCGGAGGCGCTCGTGCTCGATGGTCCGTTTGACGCCCACGCCTCGCCCCATTGGGCGGCGGGGGCGATCATGCCCCAGTCGCGCGCCTCGATGACCGTCGCCCGGACGCTTGACCCCCAGCCCGGCGAGCGCGTGCTCGACCTGTGCGCCGCCCCCGGGGGCAAGACGACGCACCTGGCGGCGCTGATGGGCGATCAGGGGACGCTGGTCGCCGTTGAGCGTCATCCCGGCCGCGCGCAGGCGCTCCAGCGCACGCTCACCCGCATGCACGTCACGTGCGCCCGGGTTGAGGTGCGCGACGCGTCAGAACCGCCGGCCGGGGCCTTTGACCGGGTGCTCGTCGACCCGCCGTGCAGCGGGCTGGGGACGCTGCAGTCCCGGCCGGATCTGCGCTGGCGCACCAGTCCGGAGCGGATCGCCGACCTGGCCGCGCTCCAGGCCCGGATCCTGCGCGCCGGCGCCGCCGCCACGCGCCCCGGCGGCATGCTCGTCTACTCGGTGTGCACCATCTCCCGCGCCGAGTCCGACGCCGTCATCGACGGATTTGTGGCCGAGACTGCCGGCTGGGAGCGGGACTCGATCACCCGTCTCGCTCCAGATACCGACGGCACCGACGGCTTCTTCATCGTCCGCCTGCGCCGCACCGCAGAGGCGGGGCCGACGCGGACCGCCCGGTCCGGACGTTAGTCTCCGTACATAATGAGCGACCCGGCAGCGAAACTGGGGCCGGAATGCCCCGGGTGTGGGGAGCCGTGGCTACGCCCAACGGCTGTCCCCGGCCGGTACCGGTGCGTGTACTGCCTGCGGCGCTTTGAGCTGGTGTCGGTCTGCCCCAATTGCGGCGAGCACTCGACGATCGTGCGGATGTCGACGACGACGATCATGCAGTGCAACCACTGCCACGAGAGCATGCTCCAGGAGGTGTAGGCGATTCCCGCCTCCGACAAGCCCGCGCTGACGGACCGGCGCGTGGCTCCATCGATCCTGTCGGCGGACTTCGCCCGCCTCGGCGCCCAGGTCCGGGAGGTGCTCGACGCCGGTGCCCGGGTCATCCACGTCGACGTGATGGATGGACACTTCGTCCCACCGATCACCTTCGGCGCCGTCGTCGTCGGCGCCCTCGCCGACCTGGTCCATGCCGCCGGCGGGATCCTCGACGTCCACATGATGGTGGAGCGCCCGGAGCGCCATGTCGGCGACATCGCCAAGGCGGGCGCCGACAGCATCACCGTGCACGTGGAGGCCACGCCCCACCTGCACTACACGCTGGATGCGATCCGGCAGGCGGGATGCACGGCGGGGGCCGCGCTCACGCCCTCGACGCCGATCGAGACGCTCCACGACGTCGGCCAGGAGGTGCTCGACCTCGCGCTGTGCATGAGCGTCAA
The DNA here is from genome assembly GCA_035702755.1 of Solirubrobacteraceae bacterium. Classification (GTDB taxonomy): domain Bacteria; phylum Actinomycetota; class Thermoleophilia; order Solirubrobacterales; family Solirubrobacteraceae; genus Palsa-465. The sequence goes on from DASSZQ010000007.1 coordinate 5,085, forward strand.
CCCGGGGTGGGGCGGGCAGTCGTTCATCGCCAACTCGCTGGCCAAGCTTGAGCGCATGCGCCGCGCCCTGCCAGACACGGTGGGGCTGGAGGTCGACGGGGGCGTGCATGAGCAGACCGCCCCGGCCGTCGTGCAGGCGGGCGCCAACCTGCTGGTGACCGGCTCGGCGGTGTTCGGCTCCGAGGACCCGGCGGGGGCCTACGCGCGGATCGCCGAGGCCGCCGGCGTCGCCTGAGCACCAGCCGCCGGCCCCCGGCGGTAGAGCAGCCACAGCAGCAGGCACAGCACGGCGGTGGCGCCGAAGTAGCCGTACTCGACGCGGTTGACGGCGCCGTGACCGCTGCTCGGACCGGAGACGACGAAGACGACGAACAGGGCGGCCGCCGTCAGCCACGACACGGCCGCCCAGCGGGCGCGGCCGCGGGCCAGGGCGGCCTGGTTGAGCGTCCCGGAGACGAGGTGCAGGCCCATGCCGATGCCGACCATCGCCAGCCCGATCCGGTGGTAGGCAAAGCCCTTGTTGCCGAGCACGATCTTCATCACCGGGGGGCCGATGACGAGCAGCCCAAGCGCCACCGCCAGCCCGAAGGCGGCGATGGCGAGCACGGTGACCCGCACGGCGCGGTGAAACTCCTGGGAGCTCTCCTGGGCCTCAAGCCCGGCGAGGTGGGGGAGGATCGAGGTCTGGATCGCCTGAAACAGCTGGAGCGGGGCGCGGACGATCAGCATCACGTTGAAGACAAAGCCGGTCAGCCCGGCGGTCAGCGCGGCGGCGCCGGAGTTGGTCTTGGCGGCGATGATGAGCACGCCGGCGTTCATCAGCGTCTGCTCGGCGAGCATCACCCCCACCACCGAGAAGGCGAAATCGGCGCCGTGGCGCAGCGACAGGTCGGCCGAGGCCTCCTCCAGCTGGGCCTGGGCGGGACCCTCCTGGGTCGCCTCCGCGCCGGCCACCTCGACGGCGACGGCGTCGGCGGGCGACCCGCGGGGGCTGAGCCGCGAGAAGGCAAACGGGATGACCGCCAGGGACACAAACGGCGCGATCGCCATGCCGAGGGCCACCGCCCCCTGGCCGGAGGCGAGGCCGACGGCGACCACCACCGCGGGCACAAACCGCGACGTCGACTCCAGGAACACCAGCCCGCCGTACAGGGCAAAGCGCTTGTGTCCCGCCAGCCAGCCACGGGCGAAATAGCTGGCGGCGTAGGCCATGACGCCGATGACGAGCACCCAGTACAGCGCCGCCGAGCCGTCGAACATCCCCTGCTCGATCTGGGGGCGCAGGGCGAGGGCCACGATCAGGAACGCCAGGGCAAAGCCGGTCTGGATCGTCGCCGGGGCCCGCAGCGAGTTGCCGCGCAGCCCGCGGGCGCGGCGGTCGGCGATCGTGCGGGACAGCAACTGCTCGATCGGCCGGTAGATGACCGAGAGGATCACGAACATGATCGCCCAGCACAGCGAGATGCGGCTGTAGGCGGCCGGGGTGAGGACGTGGCTGGCGGTCGCCAGGTAGGCGAACGTGAACAGCCCGGTGGAGGCGATTCCAATCGAGAGGATCCGCGCCCCGGAGATGAACGACTCCGTGCCGGCCTCGTCGTCTCCGGGCGCTCCGGGGCGCTGGGCGGAGATCTCGGTCGTGGAGCTCACGGACCGACCGACACCAGCACCATCGTCCATGGAAACGGCGACCGCGTCTGCACCACCTCGCCGTGGCGGCGCAGCAGCGAGACAAACCCGCGCTGGGTCCAGTGGTTGAGGTGCCCCGGGGTGTTGCCCAGCTGTCGCAGATACGCGCCGCGGGCCATGTTGAGCGCTCGCCACACCGGCTCATGGGGCACCGAGACCAGCAGCCAGCGGCTGGCCACCCGGGCCATCTCGGCCAGCGCCTGCTCCGGGGACTCGACGTGCTCAAGCACCTCGGTGGCGGCGACCAGCTCAAACTCGTTCTCGGCGAAGTCCAGGCGCTCGACGGTCATGGGGCGAAACTGGAGGTTGGGGCGCTGGCGCCCCGCCCACTCGGCCGTCAGCTTGGGGTCGTCGAAGTCCACGCCGACGACGCGGCCGGCCCCCAGCCGCCACGCCCACTGCTCGGTCAGCACCCCCTCGCCGCAGCCGACGTCGAGCACCGATTCCGGGGCGGCCTGCGCAAACAGGTCTCCCAGCGTCCGCTCAAACCCGGCCATCAGCCGGCGCACCACCGGGTTGGTCGAGCCGTACTTGTCGTAGGTGTTGCCGGTGGGAACGCCGGTGACGGCGGAGGACGTTGAGGTCATCCTGTACGCGTCTCGCGGTCGCGGCCGGAGGCGGTCAGCACCTGGATCGGCTCGCCCGGCTGGGCGGGTTCCGATGGCGACCGGGCGGCACCGGGCTCGTAATGAGACGGTTCGACCCCCAGTTGCAGCTCGATTCGCCGCACGCGCTCAAAGGTGCGCTGCGACAGCGTGCGCTGGGCGGCGAGCAGATCGCCGATGACGCCCAGGGCGCCGAGCAGCATTGCGGTGTTGAACAGGACGGCGCCGGCGATCAGCGATTGGATGTGCCCGGCCCGCCCGCCGTTGGCGATGAACGGGATGAGGAACCGGATAAAGAAAGCCAGCGCGGCGAGCCCGGTCACGAGCGCCGCTCCCCAGAAGACGCGCAGGGGCTCGTACTGGGAGTAGATGCGAAAGATCGACAGCCCGTTGCGGCGGATGTAGGCCGGAATCGACGGGAACAGGCGGGACTCGCGCGTCTTGGCGTTGGTGCGGATGGGCACGTGGTCGATGGCCACGAACAGCTTGCCCGCCTGGATGATCGTCTCCAACGTGTAGGTGAACTTGGAGACGACCTGCATCTGGAGCGCCGCCTCGCGGTTGTAGGCGCGAAAGCCCGACGTCGTGTCCGGCACCTCGGTCGAGGAGGCCTGGCGCACCACCCAGGAGCCGAGGCGCTGGAGCATCCGCTTGGAGGCGCTGAAGTGCTCGTTGGCGCCCACCCGGCGGTCGCCGATCACCATGTCGGCATGCCCGGCGAGGATGGGGGCGACGAGCTTGGGGATGTCGGCGCCCTCGTACTGGTTGTCGGCGTCGGTGTTGACGATCACGTCGGCGCCGAGCTTGAGCCCGGCGTCGAGCCCGGCCTGAAAGCCCGCCGCCAGCCCCTTGTGGTTGGTCAGGCGCACGATGTGGTCGACGCCGTGGGCGCGGGCCACCTCAACCGTGTTGTCGGTCGACCCATCGTCGATGATCAGCCACTCCACCTCGTCGACGCCGTCGATCTGCCGCGGCAGGTGGCTGAGCGTCTCCGGGAGCTGGTCTTGCTCGTTGAAACAGGGGATCTGGATGATGAGCTTCATGGCTGTCAGAGGGGGGCGCTTTCGCTACGGAACCGTCACGCCCTCCCGCGCCGGCCGAGGGTGGGGACCGCGCACCGCTCCACTCACCGCGCGCTGTCCATCACACGGTAGCGGGATACTGCCCCGTGAACATGGAAGCGGCAACGGCAAGCAGGCCGGAGCCACCGCGCCGGCTTGCCCGCTGGACCTCATCGCCGGGCCGCCGTGGTGGTGGTCAGGACGGCACCCCTCCGACCCCGGCTCCACGGCGAGCGCGCGATCTGCACCACGCCGGGCTTCTCGTCCTGCTGGCGGTCACGTTGCTGCTGCGGCTGTGGGGCATCAAGCAGGGCCTGCCCTACAGCTACAACTCCGACGAGGCGACCCACTTCGTCCCCCGGGCGATCGCGTTCTTCTCCCATGACCTCAACCCCCAGTATTTTCTCAACCCGCCCGGCTACTCCTACCTGCTGCACATCGTCTTTGAGCTGTGGTTCGGCTCGGCCGACGCCGTGCGGCGTACGTACACGGACGATCCGACCGCCGTGTTTGTGGTCGCCCGCGTCGTCGCCGCCGTCCTCGGCACGCTGGCGGTCTGGCTGACCTATCTGGCGGG
>DASSZQ010000181.1:0-9942 GCA_035702755.1 Solirubrobacteraceae bacterium
CCTACGGGTTTGGGCCGCCCCACACGCTGTTCGGCGGCAAGGGGCTCACGCCGAGTGAGCTGGGGACGGTGACGCTCCTGCTCATCCCTGCCGAGCTGGCCCTGATCGTGATCTCGATGATCGGCTTCTCGCAGGGCTGGAACGTCGAGACCGAGGTGCCGGTCGACGAGGCCCGCAAGCGCGGCAGCAAGCTCATCGCCGTCGGACCGGACACCGCCGAGGCCTAACCGCCCGGGGGAGATCCCCGCTGTGGCCCACCCCGGCCTAGACCCGGCCTAGGCCTGCCGCCGCACGACCACCACCGTATCCACCTCGGCCTCCAGGCTCCAGCCGTCCGGCGGCCGCTGCCGGAACAGGTCGTTGACGACCGAGGTCGGTCCCGGGCTCCCCCAGCCCCCTGGCACCCCGTCCCGCGCGTCGTGAAAGGCAACGGCCCCGCCGGACCGGACGTGCGGGTGCCAGAGCTCCCAGTCCTGGCGGCAGCCCTGGGGGCTGTGGTCTCCGTCGATGAACACCAGGTCGACGTCACCGTCGGCCCAGCTTCGCCCCACGTCCTGGCTGCGGGCGACGTGCCAGCAGATACGAGGTCCCTCACGGCCGGCGTGCCGCGCGACCGCCCGCTTGCTGGCGAACGGCACGCCGTGCCAGCCGGCCCGCATCGCCCAGCCGCTTTCGTCGGTGAACGGGTCGACAAGATGCAGCTCCGCCTGAGGACCCAGCACGTCGGCGAACACAACCGCCGAGGACCCCTCGTACACGCCGAGCTCAACCACGCGGCGGGCACCCTGGGCCAGGCGCCTCAGCAACGCTCCCTCCGCAGCGGAGTGCATTGGCCGCGGGGGAATCAGACCGCTGGCGAGGGCCACGGCCCGGACGCCGGGATGATCACGGACGCGGCCGGGCGTGACCGAGCGCAGGGCCTGCGGGAGCGGCATGCGCCGATCGTACCCCGCAACCCGGCCTTGCGCCGACCCCCGCGGCGACGTTAGGATCCAACAGAGGACGGCGAGCCGGACGGCCCCGCTCGCCGATGTACAAATCGCGCGAGGCCGCGCATCCGGCACGGACGCCTCCGCGGCGGAGGTGGCAGGTATGGACCGGACCGGCACCGAGACCGACCGGGATCGCCATGCGCGCGCGGTCGCGCGCACCCTGGAGTTCGCCGACGAGGCCGCGTTGCGGCGCGACTACACCGACGCCCTGGCCTGGCTGCAGACACTCGAGGCGATCGGCCACGAGCTGTCCGACGCATACCTGGCCAAGCGCGCCAGCTGGCAGCTGGCGCGGGAGAGCAATCCCGGCCCGGACCAGACCGGTCTTCGGTGACGCACCCGGAGGCCCGAGGGCGACATCATCATACGGCGGGTGGGATTCGAACCCACACGAGCTTGCGCTCAATGGATTTTGAGTCCATCGTGTCTACCGTTCCACCACCGCCGCGGGGGCGGGCTAAGTGTAGGAGCCCGCGACGAGCCCCAGCAGTTCGTCGAGCAGCCCCGGCGGCGCGGCCACCACTCCCTTGGGCCCCGCCTCCCCCGCCTCCAGCTCCCGCACCGCCAGGCCGGCCCGCCGCGCGATGAGCCCGCCCGCGCAGATGTCCCACGGCTTGACGCCGCGCTCGTAGTAGGCGTCGTAGCGCCCGCAGGCGCACCAGGCGAGGTCGAGGGCGGCGGCTCCCGCCCGGCGGATGTCGCGCACCTGGGGCAACAGCCGCGTGAGCACCTCCGCCTGGCGGGCCCGCACGTCGGCGTCATAGCCGAACCCGGTTGCCACCAGCGAGGTCGAGAGATCGTCCTGGGTGGAGGCGTGGATGCCGGCGCCGTTGAGGGTCGGCTCGCCTGACCGAGTCGCCGCGAAGGTCTCCTCCCGGACCGGGTCCAGCACAACGCCGACCAGCGCCCCGTCGGCATCCTCGCAGGCGACCGACACGGCGAACTGCGGCACGCCGAACAGGAAGTTGATCGTCCCGTCGAGGGGGTCGATGACCCAGCGGCGGGCTCCGTTGCCGCTGGCGCCTCCCTCCTCCCCCAGGATCGCGTCGGCCGGCCGGCGCTCGCCCAGCACGCGGCGAATCGCGGCCTCGGCGGCGATGTCGGCCTCGGACACGAGGTCCGTCGGCCCGCTCTTGGCCCGGATGCCCTCCTGGTGGTGGCCGAACCGCGGGCGAAGCTCGGCGGCCGCCGCCTCCGCCGCCGCATGGGCGACGGTGAGAAGTTCGTCGTCGGAGGGGGTCATCTCCCCTCACTTGTACTAGATCCGCCGTCGCCGGCGGCCCGCGGCCGGGGTGACCCCGCCGGCGCCCCGGTGGCCGCGCCCCTGGGATGATCTCGGCCAATGGCCGCCGCCGACACCGCCGCGCAACTGACCGCGTTCACCGGGCGCGGCGCGGGCACCGATGCCGAGCGCCGGGCGGCGCAGTGGCTGGCCACCGAGCTGCGGCGGGGCGGCCGCCGCTCCCGCCTGGAGACGTTCTGGTGCCGGCCCAACTGGGCCCTGGCGCACGCCTGGCACTGTCTGGCCGCGATCGCGGGCAGTCTGGTCATGGCCTCGCACCCGTGGCCGGGCGGGGCGATCGTGCTCGGCAGCCTCCTATCGGTCCTCGCCGACGGGCTCGCCGGGCAATCCGTCGGACGCCGGCTGACTCCGGAGCGCGCCAGCCAGAACGTTGTCAGCCCGGCGCCGCCGTCCCGCAGCGCCGACTCGCCGCCGGCCGTCCGGCTCATCGTCACCGCCAACTACGACACCGGCCGGGCCGGGCTGGCCTACCGGGACGCGCTGCGCGCGCCGGCGGCCGCGCTCCGGCGCCTGGCCGGCAACGGTGCCCTGGCCCCCGGCTGGCTCGGCTGGCTGGTCATCGAGCTGGTCTGGCTGTTGGCGATCGCCGCCCTGCGGCTGTCCGGCGCGGGCGGAACCGGCGTCGGGATCCTGCAGCTGATACCGACGGCGGCGCTCGTGGTGGCGCTGGCACTCCTGCTTGACCTGGCGGCCGCGCCGTACGGTCCCGGAGCCGGGGACAACGCCGCCGGCGCCGCGGTCGCCGTCGCCCTGGCGCGCGCGCTCGACGCCGCCTCGCCGCGCAACCTGGACGTGGAGGTGGTGCTCCAGGGCGCCGGAGACGGCGCCATGATCGGATTGCGCCGCTATCTTCGCGGCCACCGCCAGGAGGTGCGACGCGAGGGCACGGTCGTCCTGGGCATCGCCGCCTGCGGTGCCGGACGCCCGTGCTGGTGGGTGAGCGACGGCTCGCTCATCCCCGTGCGCTATCTGGGCCGCCTGCGGGCGATGGCGCTGCGCGTCGCCGCCCGGAGCGCGACCGGCGCCGCGCCCCACCGCGGGCGCGGGGTGTCGCCGGCACTGCCCGCGCGCCTCCGTGGCCTCCCCGCTCTCACCGTCGGCTGCGTCGACAGCTCCGGGCGGGTCCCCCGCTCCCACCAGCGCACGGACGTGCCGGAGGCGCTGGACGGCGGCGCCGTCGACGCCGCACTCCAGTTCGCCCTGACGCTCGTGGACGAGCTTGACGCCGAGCTGTCGGGCGTCAGCGGTAGATCAGGCGCTGCCGCAGCAACTGCGTGACGGTCACGAACTGATAGCCGCGCCGGCGCAGCGTCATGATGATGTCCGGCAGCGCCGCCAGCGTCTGGGCTCGGTCGCCGCCGCCGTCATGCAGTTCCACGATCCCGCCCGGACGAGCGTTGGCCAGAACGTTGGCCTCGATCGCCGCCACCCCGGGACGGGCCCAGTCGCGCGGGTCGATGTTCCACTGGATGCTCGTGAACCCCAGCGAGCGCGCCTCCCTGAGGAGCGCGGGGCTGAGCGCACCGTACGGCGCCCGGAACAGGCACGGCGCAAAGCCCCCCGTCGCCTGGCGGATCGCCGCCGCCGTTCGCTCGATCTGCCGCCGGGCGAACGCCCCGGCGCCGGCGAGGTCCGGGTGGCTCCAGGTGTGATCGCCGATCATGTCCCCATCGGCCAGCATCCGACGCTCGACGGCGCCCCCGCGGCCAAACGATGAGATCTGGCGGCCGATCTCAAAGAACGTGGCCGGCGCGTGGTAGCGCTCAAGCAGCGTCAGGAACTGAGCTGTCTGATACCACGGCCCGTCGTCGAATGTCAGCGCGATCTCCCGGCGATCGGTCGGCCCGCTGTAGACGAGCCGCGGCCCGGATGGGATGCAGCCCACCAGCTGGGGAGTGTGCAGGCGCGTGAGCGCCGGCCTGGCCGGGAAGAGGGTCGCGCACTCGCTCCCCCCGGCAGTCGATGAGACGCACGGCGGGGCCGCCAACGTGCTCCGGACCTGCCAGCGGACGGGGACATAGTCGTTGCCGATCGCCCCGGGCAGGAACGACGCCGTCAGCGACCGTGAGCTGCCGCGGGTCACCGCGGCGGCGATGACGCTCGGCTTCCCCGGTCCGGCCGCGGTGACGGGCGCGAACTCAAGGCGCGGCGCCCGTCGGCCGGGCGCTGGGCCGAGCACGCACAGCTGTCCGGTCACCGCCCCGCCGCGTGCGGCGGCGATGAGCAGGCACAGCGAGCGGCCGTCGTGGGCCAGGGCCCCCGGCGCGAACGGCGCCGTCAGCGTCACCGTCCACACCAGGCGCTGGGCGCTCTGGCTCAGGCTGGCGCTCGCGACCGCCAGCGGTTGCGGCGCCGCCGGAGCGGCGGCCGCCCGCGTGGCCGCGGCCGCGGTCAGGCCGACCACCAGCAACACGAGAAGACGTCTGCGCACCCGGCGGCGACTATATCGGTGCACCGCTGCATAGACTGCTGGCCGTAATGGAACCCTCACTGTGCATCGTCGGCGGCACGGGGGCCCTCGGCTTTGGGCTCGCCGTCCGGTTCGGCCGCGCCGGCGTGCCGATCGTCATCGGCTCGCGGGACGCCGGCCGCGCCCAGGAGGCCGTGGAGCGAGCGCGCGAGCGCGTCGCCGACGGCGTGTTCAGCGGCGCCGCGAACGCCGATGCCGTGCAGGGAGTGCCCATCGTGATCCTCAGCGTCCCGTTCCGCTCCCAGTCGGAGACGCTGACCAACCTCAAGTCCGCGCTGAACCCGGACCAGCTCGTCGTTGACGCCACCGTGCCGCTCGCCGCCGCCGTCAGCGGCAAGGCGACCCGCACCCTCGGCGTGTGGCAGGGCTCGGCGGCGCAGCAGGCCCAGGAGATGGTTCCGGACGGCGTCCGCGTCGTCTCCGCGTTTCACACCGTCAGCGCGGCGCTGCTGACCGATCTTGACCACGAGCTTGACGAGGACGTCCTGGTGTGCGGCAACCGGCGTGAGGACAAGGCCCGGGTGGCCGAGCTCGTCGACCGCATCGACGGCCTGCGCGCCGTCGACTGCGGGCCGCTGGAGATGGCGCGGATCGTCGAGCAGCTCACCCCGCTGCTCATCTCGATCAACGTCCGCAACAAGACGCGGGCCGGGATCAGGATCACCGGTCTCTCCGGGTGAGCAACGGCCCGGTCGTCGTCCTCGCCGGCGGTACCGGCGGGGCGAAGCTCGCCCGCGGGATGCTTGACGTGGTCGGCGCCGACGACCTCGTCGTGATCGCCAACACCGGGGACGACGTCGAGATCTACGGCGCCTACGTCTCCCCGGATCCGGACCTGGTCACGTTCTGGCTGGCCGATCGGATCGACGCCCGCGGGTGGGGGCTGAACGGTGACACGTTCGCGGTCATGGACGAGCTGCGCGAGCTCGGCGTCGATGTGTGGTTTCACCTCGGCGACCGCGACCTGGCGATCGGCCTGGACCGGGCCCGGGCGCTGCGCGACGGCGACCGGCTGACCGAGGCGCAGGCGCGGATCGCGACCGCCCTCGGCGTCGGCGCGCGGGTGCTGCCGATGAGCGACGAGCCGGTGCGGACCCGGGTCCTGGCGGGGGATCGCTGGTGGCCGCTGCAGGAGTTCATGATCCGCCGGCGCGGTGCGGGGCCGGTGCAGGATGTCGACTTCCGCCACGGGCGCACCGCCCAGCCGACTCCGGAGGTGCTGGCCGCCGTCGCCACGGCGCGGGCGATCATCATCGGCCCGTCCAACCCGGTCATCTCGATCGGTCCCATTCTCGCCCTGGCGGGGATGCGGCAGGCGATCACCCGCAGCGCCGCGCCCGTCGTCGCCGTCAGCCCGCTCGTCGGTGGGCGTGTGCTCAAGGGCCCCACCGAGGCGTGCCTGCAATGGGCCGGCCATCCGCTGTCAAGCGCGGGCATCGCCGCCGTCTACGCCGAGCTCATCGACGGCCTGGTGGCCGACGAGGACGCGGCCGCCGTGCCCGTGTTCCGGACCGACGTCCTTCTCGGCGATGCCGGCCAGCGGCGGCGGGTAGCCGAGGAGACACTGCGCTTCGCGCTCTCCCTTGCCTGACCGGCCGGGTCACTAGCGTGTAGCCCGCTTATGCTCACCGCCGCCATCCTGCCCATCAAGACCCTCGACGCTGCCAAGCAGCGGCTGGCCGAGGAGCTCGACACCGGCCCGCGCCGGGCGCTGGTGGAGGCGATGTTCTCCGACGTTCTCGTCGCCCTGCGCCGCTCCGAGCGCCTGGAGCGCCTGTTTGTGGTGACAAGGGATCACGGCGCGCAGCGGATCGCCGCCGGGTACGGGGCGGTGGTCGTCGACGACGACGACCGCGGGCACAGCGCGGCGGCGGCGCGCGGGATCGCCCGCGCCCGCGACCTGGGGATGGAGCGGGCGCTGCTCATCCCGGGCGACTGCCCGCTGCTTGATCCCAAGGAGCTTGACGCGTTGATCGACCGCCGAGTCCGCCCGCCGTCGGTGCTGATCGTCCCGGACCGCCACGGCACCGGGACCAACGCGCTGCTGCTCACCCCGCCGGACGCGCTGGAGCCCTCCTTCGGCCCGGGCAGCCACCAGCGCCATCGCCAGTTGGCCGACGCCGCCGGCGTCCGGGCCGAGACCGTGGAGGTCCCGTCCCTGGCGCTCGATCTCGACACTCCGGAGGATCTCACCGCCGTCGAGGCGGCGCTGGGCGCGCGGCACGGCGGCGCCGCGCACACCCGCGGCATGCTGCGACAGCTGTCGCGCAGCCGGAGCTAGCCGCCGTGGCGATCTCCGCCGTGGCCCTCGCCGGCCTCCCGGAGGCGCGGGCCGGAGACGATCCGGCGGCGCTGATCGCCGCCGCCATGCCGGCCGGTGCCCCCGGGCCTGGCGATGTCCTCGTCGTCGCCCACAAGTTCATCTCCAAGGCCGAGGGCCGCATCCGCAGGCTCTCGTCGGTCGTCCCCGGGGAGCGGGCCACGGCGCTCGGCGCCGAGCTGGGCAAGGACCCCCGCCACGTCCAGGTCGTCCTTGACGAGACCCGTGAGATCCGGCGCGCCGCCCGCGGCGTCCTCATCTGCGTCACCCATCACGGGTTTGTGTGCGCGAACGCCGGGGTCGACGCCTCCAACGCGCCGGACGACGACACGGTCATCCTGCTGCCCTCCGATCCCGACGCGTCGGCGCGGGCGCTGCGCCGCGGGCTGCACGCACGGCTGGGGGTCGCTCCCGCGGTCGTGATCACCGACTCGTTCGGACGCGCCTGGCGCCACGGTCAGTGCGACGTGGCCATCGGCTGCGCCGGGCTGGCGGCGCTTGATGACTGGCGCGGACGCTCCGACGCCCGCGGACGCGAGCTGCGAGCGACGCTGATCGCGATCGCCGACGAGCTTGCCGCCGCCGCCGACCTGGCCCGGGCCAAGGATGCGATGCAGCCCGCCGTGCTCGTCAGCGGGGCGGCCCGCCACGTCACCGACGACGACGGGCCCGGGATCCGGCCGCTGGTGCGCGGCGACGCCGAGGATCTGTTTCGCTGACGCTCGGCACCGCCGGGATACAGTCCCGCCCATGACGTTCACGGTGCTGCCGGCAGCCGACGCGTTCTGGCGCCCGTCCAACCAGATGGGCGTCCTCAACACCGATCTGGCCAAGCAGCTGGGCGCGACGACCCTCGGCGCCCGCCTGTGGCGGCTGACGCCCGGTCAGGCCTCCACACGCCACCGCCACCGCTCCCAGCATGAGCTCTACGTCGTCCTGGAGGGGACGGGCCGCGTCCGCGTCGACGGCGAGCTGCTCACGCTGGCGCCGTTGTCGGCCCTGCTGGTGGAGCCCGACAGCGTGCGCCAGGTGTTCAACGACACCGATTCCGACGCGCTGTGGCTTGTCGTCGGCGCCCCGCCGGAGGCGGCCAACACGCTCCAGATGACGCCGGAGCAGCTCGCCGAGCTCTATCCGGACGGGCCCAAGGCGCTGCCGCCGGAACTCTCCGGCCGGGGATAGGCGAAGACCGGCCGCGGCGGCCTGCGATCTGATCGGTCTCGGTCGTCGACGGGCGATCACGGGAGGCCGGGCGGGCGCCGAGCCTCGGCTTTGTGCGACATTCGGATCGCGTCGGGCAATCTCGCCCGGCCACCCACGACCCGCATCGCCAGGCTGCTGCCACGGTGCCGCCGGACGCAGCGGTGCCGCAGCGCGGCCGGACGATTGGCGCGACGGTGGGGCGTTCCCCGTGGCGCCATGCCGCGGCGGCCCTACGCGTCCCCCGGCGCCCCCACCGCGTGAAACCCGCCGTCGACATGCACGATCTCCCCGCTGATCCCGTCCGAGTACTCGGACAGCAGCCAGCAGATCGTCCGCGCCACCGGCGCCGGGTCCGAGGTGTCCCAGCCGAGCGGCGCCTGGCGGCGCCACAGGTCGGCGAGCTTCTCAAAGCCGGGAATGCCCTGGGCGGCCACGGTGCCGAGCGGGCCGGCGGAGACGAGGTTGACACGGACGCCCTGGGGTCCGAGATCGCGGGCCAGGTAGCGCGACACCGACTCCAGCGCCGCCTTGGCGACCCCCATCCAGTCATAGATGGGCCAGGCGACACTCGCGTCGAAGTCAAGTCCGACGATGCTCCCGCCGCGGGACATGAGCGGCAGGACCGCCCCGGCGAGCGCCTTGAGCGAGAACGCGCTCGTGACAAACGCCTGCGCCGCGCTCTCCGCCGGCGCGGTCATGAACGCGCCGCCGAGGGCGTCCTGGGGAGCGAAGGCGATCGCGTGCAGAACGCCGTCGACCTCGCCCCAGCGCTCGCGCAGAGACTCGGTGAGCGCCGCCAGGTCCTCGCCCTTGTTGACGTCGAGCTCCAGCACGTCGACGGGCTCCGGCAGCCGCGCCGCCGCGCGCTCGGTCATCCGCCGGACGCGGCCGAAGCTTGTCAAGAGCACCGTGGCCCCCTCGCGCTGGGCCTGCTCGGCGGCGTGGTAGGCGATCGAGTCCCTGGTGATGACGCCGGTGATGAGCAGGCGCTTGCCCGCCAGGATCACCGGCGGCCGCCGATCTCGCCGGCGAACGAGCGCAGCGCCCAGGTCAGCCGGTCGCGCGTCTCCGCGGGCTCGATGATCTCATCGACAAAGCCCTCGGCGGCGGCCGAATGCGCGCGCAGATGTTCCTCGGCGTAGACGTCGGCCAGCCGGTCGCGCTCGGCCTCAGGATCATCGGCGGCGCGCAGCTCCCGGCGGTTGACGATCCCCACCGCGGCCCGCGCCCCCATGATCCCCATCTCGGCGTCGGGCCAGGCGAGCACCAGGTCGGCGCCGAGATCGCGCGAGTTCATCGTGATGTAGGCGCCGCCGTAGTTCTTGCGCAGCACGACGGTGAACTTCGGCACCCGGGCGGCGGCGAACGCCCGCACCAGCGAGGCGCCGTGCCGGATGACCCCGGCGCGCTCCTGCTTGGAGCCGGGCATGAACCCCGGGGTGTCGACGACGGCGAGCAGCGGCACGCCGAAGTCGTTGCAGAAGTTGACGAACCGGGCCGCCTTCTCCGAGCCCTCGGCGTCAAGGACGCCGCCGAGGTAGCGCGGCTGGTTGGCGACAATGCCGACGGGGCGGCCGTCAAGCCGGGCCAGCGCGGTGACGACGTTCCGTGCCCAGCGCGGGCACAGCTCCAGCATCGAGTCGCCGTCGACGAT
>DASSZQ010000126.1:0-5583 GCA_035702755.1 Solirubrobacteraceae bacterium
GTAGTGAGACGTCGTATCTGCCTGATCGGCGCAGCGCTCAGTCTGTGTCCGTTGGCATTCGTTGCCGGACCGGCCGTGGCGAGCGCCGGTCATAGGGGCAAGCACACAGGCGCGTCCGCAAAGGCGCTGACCTGCGCGACCCGGACGAGCATCATGATCGCCAGCGGTGACACCCAGGTGCTTCCGCCCGCCCAGCAGGGGGCCGAGTACGGGATCGTGCGGTGCGCTCGGATGCTCGGCTCCGGGGTGCAGGCGGACACGTTCACCGTGCCTGCCAGTGGTGACACTCTCGCCAAATTCGCGATGTACTTCGGCACCGGGATGGTGAAGGGGACGTATGACCTGACACCGCAGAGCACCGGGTTGAACTTCCTGGAGACCGACTGGACGGGAACCATGAGGATCCTCGGCGGCACCGGTGCCTACCGAGGCGTGAAGGGGACCGGCACGATGGTGTGCAGGTCCCTGGACGGGATCCACACCACCTGCACCGACAGACTCAAGCTCAAAGGCTGAAGCGCGTCCTAGCCAGGATGCCCGGCCTCAGCGGCCCGGACCGGCGAGTCGCCGTGCCGGGCCGCGCCGGTTCTCAGCGCAGGTCGACCGCCAGCAGCCGTTGCAGCTCGGCGATCGTCTGCGCCGAGTCGGTGTGATGCACGGTGGCCATCCCCAGCTCCTGGGCCGGCACAAGGTTGAAGCGCAGGTCGTCCACAAACACGCAGGCCGCCGGCTCCAGCTCGATCGCGTCGGCACCGAGCGCATAGATCTCCGGCGCCGGCTTGCGCACCCCGGCCTCGCCGGAGATGACGACGCCGTCGAACAGAGTCTCCAGCAGCGCGCGGTCGTAGCGGCCGGTTCCCCAGGAGTTGGAGATCAGGCCGGTGCGGATGCCGGCGCCGCGGGCGCGTGCCACCGCGTCCTGCATCGCCTGATCCGGTCGCCCGCCCGCGAACATGCGCTCGATCAGCCCGTCGGCCGCCACTTCCAGGATCGCGCCGAAGCGCCGTTCAAATTCGGCCTCCGGCAGCGTGCCGGTCTCCAGGCCCACCAGCAGCTCGCGGCTCTCCGGGTCGCGGCGGAAGCGCTCGCCCACCGTCTCCGGTGACAGCCCCTCCTGCGCACAGAAGGCGCGGAAGGAGTCGAACACGTTCGTCGTCATCACCCCGCCCCAGTCGACGAGCAGGCCCCGGTAGGCGGTTGAGTCGGTCATCTGTCGCGCGCGGTAGGTCGTCCGTGGTTCTAGAAGCCGTGGCGGCTGACGTGCAGGGCGCGCTGGGCCAGCTCAACCACGCCCTCGCCGAACGCGGCCAGATACGGATCATCGGTGGCGCCGGAGATGGCGCGCTTGTAGTTGCCCTCCATGAACACCGTCGCCTTCCACAGCGCCAGCGTCACGTACCAGTCAAGTTCATGAACCGACCGGCCAGACGCCCGCTCGTAGCGCTGCACAAGCTCTCGGCGGGCGGGAAACCCGGGCTGGGTGGTCACGCTGTGCAGGGTGAACTTCGCGGGCGGATCGTCGGACTGCGCCCAGTGGATCATCATGTAGCCGATGTCGGCGAGCGGATCGCCGATCGTCGCCATCTCCCAGTCCAGGATGGCCGTCAGCCGCGCCGGGGACTCACTCGCGAACATCGTGTTGCCGAGGCGGTAATCGCCGTGGACGATCGTCGCCGGCGGTGACTGGGGAAGGTTGGCCGCCAGCCACTCGCCGACCTGCTCCATCTCCGGGATCTCGCGGGTCCGGTTGTGCTCCCACAGCCCGCCGAAGCGACGCAGCTGGCGCTCCAGATATCCGGTCGGCTTGCCGAACCCCTCCAGGCCGAGCGTTGTCCAATCGGCCGCGTGCAGCTCCACCAGCCCCTCCACCAGCTGATCGGCGATCCGCGCCCGCTGCTCGGCGCTGTCGAGCGCCGGGGGAATGGTATCGGTGATCACCTCGCCCGGCATCCGCTCCATGATGTAGAACGGCGCGCCGATGACCTCCGGGTCCTCGCACACCGCCAGGACCCGCGGCGTGCGCACCGGGGTCGGCTCCAGCGCGGTCAGCAGCCGCGCCTCCCGCAGGACGTCGTGGGCGCTCGGTGGCAGCGGCCCCCGCGGGGGGCGGCGCAGCACGACATCGGTGGACAGGGCGAAGGTGACGTTGGAGTGTCCGTCGCCGATCGGCACGGCGGACAGCTCGGCGGGCGCGGCCAGCCCGGCGGCGGCGAGGAACTCCCGCAGCGGGTCGATGACCAGCAGCGGCTCCCGGGCATTTCCCGCCCCTTCGGCGTGGGTTGTGACGATGTCGTCGGGGGCGACGGTGGCGCTCATCGCTGCCGAGAGGCTAGCGCCCCGCAGAAGCGACCTGACTCAGACCGGGACGGCTGCCCGGCCGCCGACCTCGCGGGCAAACCGCCAGCCGACGAGCTGCTCCCGGGAGCCGGCGAGTCCGGTCACGGCGGCTCCGGTGTCGCGTTCGATCGCCGCCATGAGGGAGGCGAGGTGGTTGCGCAGCTCGATGCCGGCCGGGGAGTCGTCAAGCGCCCAGTCCTCATCGACATTCTCGATCAGGACGGTGACCCGGCTGGGGTGAAGCCGCGCGATCTCGCCGATCAAGCTTGCGTCGGTGTCGGCGGGTCCGAAGATGGCCAACAGATCACTCATGGGGGTGAGTCTTCTCCCGGGGCGTAAAGCAGAACTGAAGGCGTTCGAACAATTGCCTTCAGGTTCTCTTACACGGCCGTCAAGCGCGGCTGCCGCCGTTGAGTAGGCTCGGTGTCAGGCCATGCCGGAGCTACCTGAGGTCGAGATCACCGCGCGCCTGATCGGCGCGGCGACCGCGGGCGCCCGCATCGACTCCGCCCTGGCTCCCGGCATCAACGCGCTGCGCACGTTCGATCCCCCGCTGAGCGCGATCGAGGGGCGCCGGCTGGAGGGGATCACGCGGCGCGGAAAGCTGTTTGTGGCCGGAATCGAGGGCGATCTGGCGCTGCTCATCCACCTCATGTCCGCCGGGCGCCTGCAGCTGTTCGACACCCGCGCCTCCCTGCGCGACCGGACCTCCCGGCTCCTGCTCCGCCTCGACGATGGGCGCGAGCTCCGCCTGCGGGAGTTCGGCACCAAGCAGGCGGCGTGGGTCAAGCTGCTGACCACCGAGGGCCTTGAGGCCGAGGAGACGATCGTCACGCTCGGCCCGGAGGCCTATCCGGATCCCCCGCCCCTGCGCCCGCTGCTTGACGCTCCACGCCCCCTGCACGGCCTCCTGCGCGATCAGCGCGTGATCGCCGGGATCGGACGCTCATGGGTGGACGAGATTCTCCACGCCGCCCGGCTGTCTCCCTTCAAGCGCGGCTCCGAGCTCTCCGACGAGGAGGCCGACCGGCTGCGCGAGGCGGTTGTGGAGCAGCTGGGGCGCGCGCTTGCCCACTACGAGGAGCATCTGACGCTCCCCATCCCGGACAAGCTGCCGATGCCCCTCACCGTCCACCGGCGCAACGGCGAGCCCTGCCCGCGGTGCGGCGACCGGCTGGAGGCCGTGTTCTACGAGGACTACGTCATGTGCTACTGCCCCACCTGTCAGACCGAGGGCAAGCTCCTCAAGGACCGCCGGCTCTCCCGGCTGCTGAAGTAGGGTTTTGAGCCATGACTCTCCAGCCAGGCGATCCCGCTCCAGATTTCACCCTCTCCGACCAGCAGGGCAACCCGGTCACGCTCTCCGAGCTGCGTGGCCAGACCGTCGTCCTGTACTTCTATCCGAAGGCCGACACGCCCGGGTGCACCACCCAGGCCTGTGGTGTGCGCGATCACCGCGCCGACTACGCGCAGGCCGGGGCGGTCGTCTTCGGCATCTCGCCGGATCCGGTCAAGGCGATCAGCCGGTTCGATGAGAAGTACGAGCTCGGCTTTCCGCTGCTCGCCGACGAGGACCACACGGTGGCCGAGTCATACGGCGTGTGGGTGGAGAAGAGCATGTACGGCCGCAAGTACATGGGCAACGAGCGCACGACGTTTGTGATCGCGCCGGACGGCACGATCAAGGACATCCTGCACAAGGTCAAGCCCGCCGAGCACGACCGGCTCGTCCTGGCCGCCGTCGGCGCCGGGCGCTAGCGCCGCCCAGCGGGCCTGCGGCGATTGGCGCCGCGGCGATCGCCGGCGGCTTCCCCTTGGGGAAAGCCTGCTTGATCTCGCCATCTGGCGACGCCAGAATCCGTGATGGAGGCGCGCGTACACAGCGGGGAAAGGACGACCGTGTCGCGATTTATCGCCGCGCCTCTGGCAGTGCTCGCGCTGGTCTGTTGCTGTGCGCTCGGCTCAGCCGGAGCCGCGTGGGCGCAGGGTGCGACGGTGCAGTTCCAGGAGAGCTACCAGGCATACAACGTCTGGCAGTACGGGAGCAACAAGTGCACCAAGCCGCAGACCATCTACGGCAGTGAGCCGGCCGCTCCCGGCACCTACCCGGTCCTCATCTACCTGCATGGCACGCTCGCTGACTGGGGGGGAAACGTGGAGGGGCAGCGCGTGGCCCAGCTCGCCGCCGGCGAGGGGTTTGTCGCGGCGGCCTTCACCTACTCCAGCGCCTGGACGGGATCGCCGAATGGCGCCGCCGGCAACGCCAACTGCATGTTCAATCCCGCCGCGCCCGGCAACGGCATCAGCCAGGTCTGCGCCATGGCCGAGGCCGACTGCTCCAACGGGTTCGTCGTTGCCGGATTCAGCCAGGGCGGCGCCATCGCCGCGCTGGCCAAGAACGTCAATCCCCAGGTCCAGGGCGCCTGGCTGATGGGCGTCAGCGGACCGGACAATCCATCCTCTGTCGCGCCGCCGGCGGGAACGCGGGTGTTGCCCAACAACCGCCTGCGGATCGACATCGGCCAGCGCGACATCCAGAGCACCGATCCGACCACCGGCCAGGTGACCTTCAACTTCAGCAACCTCAATGCCCTCACCGGTCAGTCCTGCTCGACATTCTCGTGCCTGGCGCCGGATGGCTCCGGTTACTACGTGGTGCAGAACTCCGAGGTCGCCGACGGTGTCGCCGACCACTGCTACTGGATGCGGGTCAACATGTTCGCGCCCACCAACAGCTGCACCTGGAATCCCACATTCGATCCGGGCTTCGTTCCGCCGAGCACCACCCCCTGGTCGTTGATCACAAGCCTCAACTGGCTGCGCACCACGCTGGGCAATGCGCCCGCATCCTGAGACGATCGCTCTCCGGGGCATGATCCGGAATTGGCGCCGCATCGCGGTCCTTCTCATCGCCCTGGCAACGCTGGCCGGAGCGCCTGGCGGCGCCACCGGCCAGACCGCCGCGACGCTTCAGATCTCGACGACGCCGGCCCTGTTTCCGGCGTTCAACCCATCGATCAGCGACTATGTCACCCGCTGCCAGCCCGCGAACCAGGTCCAGGCCTCAGTCTCGGCGCCGGTCGGCACCAGTGTCTCGGTTGACAACGGCCCGGCGCAGACGGGCAGCTTCACCTCGACGGTCAGCGTCAGCGCCGGGCAGGAGTTCACCATCGCGTCCACGGCGGCGGGGCAGACCACCACCTACTACATCCGCTGCCTGCCGTCGGATTTCCCGGCGTTCACCGC
>DASSZQ010000314.1:0-25707 GCA_035702755.1 Solirubrobacteraceae bacterium
GAGCTCCGGGGCGAGCGTGATCATCCGCAGGGTTCCCTCGGCCGCGGCGACCAGGCGGTCGAGCACCGCGCGGTCCGGCTCGATCATGTGCGCCTCGTTCTGGGCGCCGCAGCGACGCGAGGACAAAAACGGCCCCTCAAGGTGGGACCCCAGCACGCTCCCGCGCGGGGTGGGACCGCGCCGGGTCAGCTCGGCGGCCCAGCCAAGCTGCTCGGTCAGCTCCGCCACGGGGGCGGTCATCAGCGAGACGAGCGTCGACGTGGTGCCGCGACCGCGGTGAAAGGCGACCGCGGCATCCATCGACTCCCGTGATGCGGCCACGCTGTGCCCGCCGCCGCCGTGCATGTGCAGATCGATATAGCCCGGCAGCAGCCAGGCTCCCTCCAGGTCATGTATGGGGACGTCCGGAGGCCGGCGCTGGGCGGCGACGGCGACGATGACGCCGCCGGCCACCTGCACCCAGGCGTCCTCGCGCACCCCGCCAGGGGTGACCACCCGCGCGCCCGCCAGCACCCGGTTGCGCATGTCCTCGACGCCGGGGACGGTCATCCCTCCCGGGAGCCGAGCCGCGTGACCAGTGTCACCCGGTCGCCGCGAAGCCAGGTCCGCCCGTACTCGACCGGAGTCCGGTGGCAGTCGAAGTTCTGGCGGCTGACGACCAGCATGGGGGTCCCCACGTCCACCCGCAGCGGGCCGGCCTCCCGCGGCGTCGCCGGAGCGCAGGGGGTTTCCGGCAACTGGTCTAGACCAGTTGCCGCAACGTACAGCGCCCTCGCGGGTGGCGTCAAGCCGTCGGAGCGCCACCGGCGCGCGGTCCGGTTTCACATCCGGCGCGCACCACAACAATCGTCATCCGACCGTGTTCTAGGCCTTATGCCCTGTTTCGCAACCCAAGTGAGGCTCATGAAGCGCTATTTGCCAATTGTCCTGTCCCTGTTCGCCCTCGCGGTCCCGGCGACCGCCGGCGCCACCACCTTCGGCGCCGAAGTCAACAGCGACTTCACCAGCCAGGTGCGAGGCCAGTGGTCGCAGGCCCAGGTCTTGAGCAACCTCAGCGCCCTGTACAAGGCCGGCGGCCGCGTGGGGCGCGCTGACTCCAACTGGCCGGCCACGGAGCCCAAGGCTCCGATCCACGGCCGGCATCGCTACAACTGGAGCTATGACGACCTGATCGTGTCCGAGATGGCGTCCGCGCGCCTGCGCTGGGAGCCGACGCTGGCGTTCGCCCCGCGCTGGGCCGAGGTGCACCGTCCCCGCGTGCTGCATCTCAAGGGAAGAGGACGGGTGATCGCCTTCCTGCCGCCCAAGAGCAACGCCACGTTCGCCGCGTACGCGACGGCGTTCATGAAGCGCTACGGCCCGCACGGCGCCTTCTGGAAGCACAACCGCACGCTGCCCTACGTGCCGGTGACCACCGTCGAGGTGTGGAACGAGCCGGACAACCTGTACGACTGGGGCCAGCACATCAACCTGTCGGACTACGCGCGCATGTATGAGGCCGTCCGGACCGCCGTGCATCGCGTCGATCGCCACGCCCGGGTCATGACCGGCGGCCTGGCGTGGACGCAGTCGTCATTGCCGCGCCTGCTCAAGGCGTTCCGGGGCAAGCCGATGGACGCCTTGGCCGTCCACCCCTACGGCGCCAACCCCAGGCAGACGATCGCGTTGGCCCGGGTCGCGCTGGCTGACATGCGCCGCGCCGGTCGCGGCCGGACGCCGATCTCGGCCAACGAGTTCGGCTGGACCTCGATCCGCAACACCTGGGGCTCGACGAATCCCCGCCACGTCAAGGGCTTCGTCTACCAGGCGCTGATCGGCCTGGCCAAGCTGCGGCTCGCTGAGATCGAGCCGTTCTCCTGGAGCGACCCCTCCTGGGGCCTGAGCACCGGATCGTTCGCCAGGGCCGTGGCGAAGATCCACCACCCCCGCTCGCGGGCCCGCCACAGCCGCTCCAAGGCTCATCACCGCCGCTGAGGCGGCTTTGGACCGCCGAAGCCCGCCGCCACGGCGGGCTTCGGCCGGTCCCGGGGGCACCTGGCGGCGCGCAGGGGCTTCGAGGGATCCCGGGGGTGCTCGGCCGGTGCCGCGGCGCCGCGTGATCACCCGCCCCCCGCGTCACTCGCCGGGGAGGCGAAGCCGGCGGTCCTGCAGTTCGTCAGGCGGGTCGCCGTGGAGCAGCCAGCTGCGGTCTGACCGGCGCGATAGGACGCCCTCCCGGGAGAGCTTGATCAGGTTGGCTGAGACCGACGGGCGCTGGCTGCCGACCAGTTCGGCCAGGTCCCGGTGGGTGAGCCTGAGCGGGATGACCGTCCCCTCCGGGGTCACCCGGCCGAAGCGGTCAGCGAGATGCCACATCAGGACCAGCAGCCGCACCTCGACGTGTTGCAGGGAGTGGATCGCCGCCATCAGCGCGAGCGTGTGCGCGCGCTCCATGGCCCGGCGCATGAGCTCGTGGACCAGAGGCGGCCATCGCGCGCAGACGAGGGTGACGCGGCGATCGAGCAGCGCCAGGCGGACGGGCTGGATGACCCGCCAGTGAACTTCGAACGGCATCGGCGCGGCGTGCCCAAAGTGGTCCCAGGGACGCAGCAGCGCGCCTGCGGTGACGAGCTCTCCGCAGTGCCGTTCAGCAACGACCACGCCGCGGATCATCAGCCCGTCGAGGACGAGCACGCCGAGCATTTCCGAGCTGCCGATGACGCTCGGCTCATGCAGGCCGCGCCCCACTTCGACCACCTCGGCCACGGCAAACCGGCGGGCGTGCTCAAACTGCTCCGGGGACAGCCCAGCGCCGAGGCCGGGATCCTCCTCCAGCAGCCGGACCCGCGGGGGCGACGGCGCGCGCCCGCCGGTCGAGAGAGGTCCGGGCGGCCCGGTTGACGGGCCGCCCGGACCGGTCAGGGCCACCCGGACTCCGGTGCCCTGACTGTCAGGCTCGCTGGGGGGCGCAGCGGCCTGACGTCGGCGGGACGGGCGCAGCCACGTCCCAAGCTCGATCCCGCCGGCGCGCAGGCGGCCACGCCCGGACGGCGGCCGAGCCGCTCGTCCGGAGAGCTGTTGCTGATTGGCTGTGGCCAGAGCACCGCACAGAGCGTCGCCGACCAAGATGAGCTGAAGATGAGAGGCAGCGCGGCGCGGGTCGGCGTGCTGGGCCGGCCTGCAGCGCGGGATCCCGCCACACCTGAGGCGGGGTTCCCCCGAGGTCAGGGGTCTGACGTGTCACCGCGGCGTCCGGCTCCGGACACGGCTTGGCGCCGTCGCGCCTCGGCGCGAGATACTGCATAACCGTGCGCGTTCTCGTGGTCGACGACGACGTGAAGATGGGGTCCATCCTGCGCCGCGGGCTGTCGGCGGAGGGGATGGCGGTCGACGTCGTCACTGATGCGCAGGAGGCCCTGGTGCGCGCCACCACCACCGACTACGCCGTCGTGGTGCTCGATGTGATGCTTCCCGGACAGGACGGCTTTGCCGTGTGCCGCGACCTGCGCGAGCGGGGGTTGTGGCCGGGGGTTGTGATGCTGACCGCTCGCGACGGCGTCGCCGACCGCGTGACCGGCCTCAATTCAGGCGCCGACGACTATCTCGTCAAGCCGTTCTCATTTGCCGAATTGGTCGCCCGCCTGCGCGCCGTCGCCCGGCGGGGCACGGTGGAGCGGCCGGTCGTCCTGGAGGCGGGCAACCTGCGACTTGAGCCCGCCGCCCACCGGGTGTGGCGCGACGGCATCATGATCGAGCTCTCGCCCAAGGAGTGCGCGCTGCTTGAGGTCCTGGTCCGGCATCCCGGCCAGGTTCTGTCCCGGTTCTATCTGCTCGAGCAGGCATGGAGCTATGACTACGAGCACCGGTCAAACGTGCTGGAGGTCTACATCCGCTACCTGCGGGAGAAGATCGACCGTCCGTTCCAGTGTCACTCAATCCAGACCGTGAGGGGAGTCGGATACCGATTCTGCGCCGACTGAGCCGGCGCGTCGCTCGCCTGCCGATCCGCATCCGGTTCACGCTGGCGGCCGCCCTGGCCATGACGCTGCTGTTTGGCGGGGTCACCGCATACCTGTACCTGCACTTCCGCGCCAGCCTGAACGCGAGCATCGACAACGGGCTGAAGGCACGCGCCGCCGATCTCTCAGGGCTGGGCCGCGCCCCCGGGCCGGCGGCCCACCTGGCGCTGCCGGCCGATCGGTACGGATTCGCCCAGGTACTCGACCGCAGCGGCCAGGTCCTTGACGCCAGCGCGGGCCTTCCCCACCGGCCACTGCTCAGGCCTACGGAGATCACCGGCGCGTTGCGCCACCCGCTGTTCATCAATCGAAGCGAGGCAACCCGCCTGTACGCGGCGCGGGCGGGGCAGGGCAGACTCGTCGTCGCCGGCGTGTCCCTGGTTCAGCATGAACGAGCCATGGAACGGCTGGACATCGCGCTGGGAGTGGGGCTCCCGCTCGCGCTGATTCTCTCCACCGAGCTCGCCTATCTGCTCACCGGCCGGATGCTGGCGCCTGTGGAGCGGATGCGCCAGCAGGCCGCCTACATCTCCGCCGAGGACCTCGACGTCCGGCTTCCCCTGCCGGTCGGCGACGACGAGATCCGCCGCCTCGGCCTGACGCTCAACGCCATGCTCGATCGGCTCCACGCCAGCCTCGAGCGCGAGCGCCGCTTCGTCACCGACGCCAGCCACGAGTTGCGCACCCCGCTCGCCCTGCTCAAGGGCGAGCTTGAGGTGGCCATGCGCATCAATCGCACCAACCATGACTGGCAGGACACGGCAGCATCCGCCACCGAGGAGGCCGATCGCGTCATCACCCTTGCGCAGCAGCTCCTCACCCTGGCTCAGGCACAGGAGGGCCGGCACGAGCTTGACCGGAACATCGTCTCCGCCCAGAAGGTCCTTGCGGAGTCCGCCGGGTCATTTCGCCGGTCCGCCGAGCTCGCCGGCCGCTCGCTCGTCGTCACCGACGGCGCCTTGCCGGCGCTGTACGGCGACGCCGTGAGGATCCGCCAGGGCCTCGAGGCACTCATCGACAACGCGCTGCGGCATGGCGCCGGGCCGATCACGCTCACCGCAATCGACCGCGACGGCTGGCTGGAGCTTCATGTCCGCGACCGCGGCCGCGGCTTCCCGGATGAGTTTCTACCCCGCGCGTTTGATCGCTTCACCCGCGCCGACAGCGCCCGCACCCGTGGCGGATCCGGACTGGGCCTCGCCATCGCCGATGCGATCGCCCGCCTCCACGGCGGTACGGCACACGCTCGCAATGCCGAGGACGGGGGCGCCGACGTCTGGCTGGCGCTGCCGGCGGCGGACCGTGCCGACCGGCTCGCTCGTGTACCGCAGGACGCTGAGTTTCGGTCCCCGGTGCAGCGCCTGGCCGACGACGAATCGGTGCCGCACCTCGGTTCCGCCGACGGAGCTCCGCGCGGCCAGTGAGCTCCCGCGGTCAGTGAGCTCCCGCGCCCGCGACGGCCAGGAAGTGCGCCGCCCACGGTTCGAGTGCCACGTACAGCCCGTCGCCGGCGACCTCATCGCCGTTGCGTTCAAAGACACGGCCGTCAAGACGATCGGTCAACTGCCATGAACGCCCGTTGAGGTCTGACCACGGTAGGTGCACCCGCCCCTGGGCGGCCGCATCGCTCATGTTCACAACCACCAGGTGACGCGCTCGGTCTCTCCGGCGCCAGCACCAGGCGAGCAGCCGGCGGTGTGAGTCGTTGTCCGGCCAGCCGCTGCAGTCGCACAGTGACCACGCGCCGTCCCGCAGGTCGGATTCCGCGACGGCGTGGAGCAGTCGCTCATAGAAGGCCCGCAGCGACGCATCGGCCGGCTCGTCAGGGCCGCGGTTCAGGAAGACGGGGATGTGGGTTCGCCGCCCCTCGAACTGGCCGTCGTGATACATCCGAGCGCCCTGAAGCGTTGACATCACGACCGCCGCCGCCCGCGCCTGGGCGCCGGCGAAGCTCGCCGCGGCGCGCGGCTCGTCGTGGTTCTCGATGAACCGCAACAGACGCTCCTGATAATCGGCGTCGGCCTGGAGATGGCCACGAATCGACTCCGCCGGCTCGTGCACCAGGCGGTCGTAGAGGCGCTTGTCGTAGCACAGGTCAAACCCCTGCTGCTGCAGCGTCCACTCCATGTCCCAGTAGGCCTCGGCGATGAACACCATGTCCGCGTGATTCGCCTTCACCTGACCGATGATCATCGGCCAATAGTCGCGTTGCGGGACCGGTCCGGCGCGCTCGCCCCAGGTCCGCGTGAACACCTCGTTGGTCATGAGCATCGCCATGTCGCAGCGCACGCCGTCGCACTGGCCGCCGATATCGGCGAGCGTCCCGACCACCGCCTCGCGGAGCTCAGGCGAGAAGGCGTTGAGCTGCACGACGTCCGGCCAGGGGGGGAAGTACGGGTCCCGGCCGCGGGCGGCGATCCCGCTCGGCGTCCTCATGAAAGCCTCCGGGTGCGCTGCCAGGTCAGACTCAGTTCCGGCGACCAGGCACCCCGGCCGCTCGCTCAGCCACGGATGATCCGGCGCGACGTGGTTGGGCACGTAGTCAAGGATCAGCCCCACGCCGCGGCGGGCGAGCTCCTCCCGGGCGACGGCCAGCCCCGCCGGGCCTCCGAAGCGCTCGTCCACCAGGTACTCGCGCACGCAGTAGGGCGAGCCGATCACGTCCTCCGGGCGTAGGTCCTCGACAGCGGCGCGGTTGCCCGCGTCCAGGCTCGGATCGGCGAGCGCGATCGCCAGTCCGGCGGGGCTGCGCCGCCACACGCCCATCAGCCACACCGCGTCCACGGGCAACTGCGCCAGCCGGTCCCAGACCTCCGCGGGGACCGCGTCGAGCGTCAGCGCCGCGCGGCGGTGCTCGGCGCCGAGCCGTCGCAGCCACACGGCGGTATTGATCTCATACAGGGTGAGCCTGGGGGGCAGTCGCATGGCCGGCCGGGTCAGGCTGTGGCCGCGGGGACGACCTCGGTCATGGCGGCCAGGGTCTGCCTCAGGGCGCACAGGAGCGCGACGGTTCCGGTCCATCCGGTCTGGTGGCTGGCCCCGATCCCGGCGCCGTTGTCGCCGTGGAAGTACTCGTAGAACAGCAGGAGATCGTGCCAGTGGGGATCGGTCTGGAACTTCTCGGTTCCGCCGTACACCGGGCGGCGCCCCTGCTCGTCGTTGGTGAACGTGCTGACCAGCCGTCGCCCAAGCTCGTTGGCGATCTCCAGCAGGTTCAGCTCCCGCCCGGAACCCGTGGGGCACTCCACCCGGAGACGGTCGCCGTAGTAGCGATGCAGCTGGTACAGGCCCCGGAGGATGACCAGGTTCATCGGGAACCAGACGGGGCCCCGCCAGTTGGAGTTGCCGCCGAACATGCCGGTGTCGGATTCGGCCGGCGTATAGCGCACGTCGTACTCCTGACCTCCCCACTGAAACCGCACAGGCTGGTCCAGATGACGGCGCGAGACCGCACGGATGCCGTGGGGACCCAGAAACTCGTCTTCGTCGAGCATCGCTGCCAGGATCCGCCGCAGGCGCTCCTCACCCACCAGCGCCAGGATCCGGTGTCCCTCCGGGCTGGGGCCCGGCGGCGTCCTGAGCGCCGGCACGTCGGCCGACAGGTGGCGGACGAACCGCCGGATCGTCTCCAGGATCTCCGGATAGCGCTCCACCACCTCCGGCTCAAACACGGTCGCCGCGCACAGCGGCAGCAGGCCCACGAGCGAGCGGACCGGCAGCTTGACCGTACTGCCGTCAGGCATCCGCATGACGTCGTAGTAGAAGCCGTCCTCCTCGTCCCACAGCGACGGGGCCTCGCCGGGGGGGTTCATTGCGATTGAGATCCAGCTGAAATGGGCGATGAACTTCAGCGCCACGTCGAGGTACGCCGCATCGTGCCGGGCGAGCTCGACGGCGATCTGGAGCATCCACTGCGAATACAGCGCCATCCACGCCGTTCCATCCGCCTGCTCCAGTGTTCCGCCACCGGGGAGCGGCGCTGACCGGTCGAAGATGCCGATGTTGTCGAGACCGAGGAACCCGCCCTGGAACAGGTTGCGGTCGTCAGGGTCCTTGCGATTGACCCACCAGGTGAAGTTGGCCAGCAGCCGCTGGAACACGCGCGCCAGGAACTCATGATCGCCCTCGCCGCGGATCTGCGCCTCCCGCTCGTACACGAACATCGCCGCCCAGGCCGTCACCGGCGGGTTGACGTCGCTGAAGTTCCACTCATACGCCGGGATCTGCCCGTTGGGGTGCTGGTAGCGCGTCTTGAGCAGCAGCTCCACCTGCTCCTTGGCGAAATCGACGTCGACCAGCGCCAGCGGACCGCAGTGAAAGGCCAGGTCCCAGGCCGCAAACCACGGGTACTCCCACTTGTCCGGCATCGAGAAGATGTCGCCGGACACCATGTGAAACCACTGCACGTTTCGCAGCTCGGACCGCGATGATGTCTGGTGCCAGGGATTGACACCGTGCTCCCGCAACCAGCGCAGGACGTCGTACTCGTAATACTGCTTGCCCCACAGCAGCCCGGCCAGCGCCTGACGCATGACCATGCCGGTGTCCGCGGTGAGGTCGCCCGGAATGACCGCGGCATAGAACGCGTCAGCCTCGTCCCGGCGCTCGGTGAGCACCCCATCAAACGCGGTGGTCAGCGGTGCCGGCGCGCCTGCGTCCGGTTGCACCCGCGCCAGCCGCACCCGCACCGCGCTGCTCTCGCCCGGTGCCACCTCCAGCACGTGGCGTGCTGCCGCCTTGGTCCCCCGGCGTTCCGGGTTGACAGCGTCAGGCCTCCCGTCGACGACGTAGTCATTGATCCCGTCCTTGACGTACGGCGTGGCGTTGGGGGCGCCGAACAGCCGGAGGTTGTTCGTCTCGTTCTCGCAGAACAACAGCTCCGCCGACGCGTCGACGGAGAACACCCACTCACCCAGCTCGGCGTGGCTGGCGTGGACGGCGCGGGAGCCGGCGGCGCCCTCGACGACGGCGAGCGCCGGGCGTGGCACGTCATCGCCCCATGACCAGGTGTTGCGAAACCACAGTGTCGGCAGGACGTGGAGTCGCGCCGCGTCGGGGCCCCGGTTGTGGACGGTGATCTGCATGAGGATGTCGTCAGGCGCCGCCTTCGCGTACTCAACGACCACGTCGAAGTACCGGTCGTCATCGAAGATCCCGGTGTCGAGCAGCTCATACTCCAGCTCAAGCTTTCCCCGGCGCCCGTTGGTCGCCACGAGGTCGGCGTACGGGAACGACCGCTGCGGGTACTTGTACAGGCACTTCATGTACGAGTGGGTGGGCGTGCTGTCGAGATAGAACCAGTACTCCTTGACGTCCTCGCCGTGATTGCCCTGGCCGTTGGCCAGGCCGAACATCCGCTCCTTGAGGATCGCGTCCGTCCCGTTCCACAGCGCCAGCGCCAGACACAACCGCTGGCGGTCATCGCAGATGCCGGCGATGCCGTCCTCGCCCCAGCGGTAGGCCCGGGAGCGCGACTGGTCGTGGGTGAAGTAGTTCCACGCGTCGCCGTTGTCGCTGTAGTCCTCCCGGACGGTTCCCCACTGCCGCTCACTCAGGTACGGGCCCCAGGCCTTCCAGGGGGCGGCGCCGGTGCGCGCCTCCTCCAGGCGGATGTGCTCTGGCGTGCGTGATGGGCGGTTTGCCATCGTCACCCTTTCGGTCACGAGGAGCGTCCGAACAGCCGCAGGAACAGCAGGAAGATGTTCAGGACGTCCAGGAAGATGCCGGCGGCCAGCGGAACCGCCTCGGCGGTGCCGGCCCGGCGCAGGCGGTTGAAGTCGACCACCGTGTACAGGCCGAAGACGGCCAGGCCGAGAACCGACCATGCCGTGTAGGCGGCAGGAATCGCAACGATCACGAGCAGCATTCCGCCGACGATCAGCGCCAGCAGGAGCCAGAACAGCGCTCGGTACAGGAACGACAGGTCCCGCCGGGTGGCGTACCCGCCGGAGCCGAGCGCTGCGACGAACAGCGCGGTCGCACCAAACGCCTGCCGGACCGCCGTGGGATCGGTGGCCGAGTAGTAGTTGATCGTCGCCGACACGCTCGCGCCGATCAGCAGTCCGAAGCCAAGCAGGAGCACGAGGGCCAGCCCCGTGTTCCCACGGCCGCTCGCCACGTTCAGACCGACAAGGCATCCCAAGGCGAGCAGCCAGGCAATGAACCAGCCGGCGCCCCCCATGCCCCGCGCTGCCCACACACCGAGCGTGGCAAATCCGACGGTCAGCGCCACCAGCGCCATGACCCGGCCAAACAGGCCAGAACTCACCGCCGGCGACCTGTCGACATAGGTGGTCGCGGTCACGCGGGACGAAACCTAGGCCGTGGGGCTGGTCCAGACGTCATCCCATCCGGATGATGTCTCCCGGGATCCGGCGCGCCGCCGACCAAGGGCGGGCGCGCCGGCTCAACTCGCTGCCGTGTCGAAGTACGCGGTTGCCGGAGGCTCAGCCGGCTCGGCGATCGCGAGCCATGGGATGGCGATGTGCGCGATTGGGCCGATCCCCAGCGCGTACACAAGCGTGCCGATACCGACTGAGCCCCCCAGGATCCATCCCACGGCAAGGACCGTGAGCTCGATCGATGTCCGCACGACGCGGATCGAGTGGCCCTGAGCCGCGAGCCCCGTCATCAACCCGTCGCGGGGTCCCGGCCCCAGGCCGGCGCCGATGTAGGCGCCGGTGGCGATCCCGTTGAGGACCACGGCCCCCGCCATCAACGCGATCTGGGCCGGCAGGGCACGGACCGGGGGGATCGTCGCCAGCATCACGTCGATGACCACCCCAACCACGATCACGTTGCACACGGTGCCCAGTCCTGGCCGCTGGCGCAGTGGGATCCACAGCAGCAGCACGCCCAGGCCGACGATGATCGCCCACGTCCCCACCCCCAGCCCCAGCCGGCGGGACAGGCCCTGATGAAACACGTCCCACGGATCGACGCCCAGGCCGGCCAGGAGCAGCATCGAGCTCGAGACGCCGTACAGGATCAGGCCGGCAAACAGTTGTCCCAGGCGCCGAGTGCGGGGGGGACGGAGCACCCGTCCAGTCTGCCAGTGCCGCCCGCCGGCGAGGGTTGACCTCGGCCCGGCCAGCGCGGAGAATCCCCGGTACCTAACCTTTCGACCGGGGGGTTCGCTGTGTCCTGGAAGCTCAAGGGCAGTTACGTGGAGACGTGTTCATGTGAGCTCATGTGCCCATGCAATCTGTCGTTTGACCATGGGGCGACGTATGACTTCTGCCGGGTGGTGCTCGCGTTTGATGTCCGTGAGGGCGACATCGAGGGGACCGATGTCGGCGGCCTGAAGGTGGTGGCGATTGCCGACACGCCCAAGGTCATGACCGAGGGCAACTGGAAGCTCGGCATCTTCGTCGATGCGGGCGCGACCGACGAGCAGACCAGCAAGCTGGTCGCGGTCTTCAGTGGTCAGCTTGGGGGGCCGATGGGTGCCCTCGCGCCGTTGGTGGGCGAGGTGCTCGGTGTGGAGCGCGCGCAGATCGAGGTGCGCGACGACGGCTTGCGGCACAGCGTCCGAGTCGGTGACGTGATCGACTTCGAGATCGAGGACATCGTCCCGTTTGGGGTCGACACCGGCCAGCCGATCAGGTTCAACGGCATGTTCCATCCCGTTGGATCCGACCTCACCATGGCAGAGGCAAAGCGCTCGCGGATCAGCGCCTTTGGAATCGAATATGAAGGCAAGACCGGGCTTTCGAAATCCGACTTCTCGTGGGCCGCGTGAGCCGTCTGTAGGCTCGGCAATGGGCGCCGGACGAGGGGGTGGGGCTCTGACCGTGGCGGCCGCCCGGTCCCAGGTCGCCGTGGTCGGTGCGCTGTTCACCCTGGCGGGTCTCGGCTGGTGGTGGACGGTTGACCAGATGCAGGGGATGGACAATGGACCGTGGACCAGCCTCGGAACGCTCGGCTGGTTTTTCAGTGTGTGGGTGGTCATGATGGCCGCGATGATGCTTCCGTCGGTCGCTCCGACGATCGCCCTCTATGCGCGCATGACCGGGGCGCGGACACCGCGGGCGCCGGCCATGTTCGTCGTCGGCTACCTCCTCACCTGGGCGGGGACGGGCGTGGTCGCATTCGTGGCCGCAAAGGCCGCGAACTGGACGGCGGGAGACGCGCTCGCCTGGGACCGCGCCGGCCGGTGGGTGGCGGGGGCAACGCTGCTGGTGGCCGCCGTCTATGAACTCACGCCGCTCAAGGACGTGTGCCTGGGGAAGTGCCGCAGCCCGCTTGGCTTCCTGCTCGGCTGCTGGCGCGAGGGCTCGCTTGGGGCGCTGCGGATGGGAGCCAGGAACGGCGCGTGGTGCGTTGGGTGCTGCTGGGCGCTGATGGCCTCACTGTTCGCGCTGGGGATCATGAGCATCGGCTGGATGGCGCTGGTCACGGGGCTGATCGCCGCCGAGAAGATGCTTCCCTGGCGTCGCGTGGCCACCTACGGGACAGCGACCATCCTGTGTGCGTTGGGACTCCTGCTGCTCAGTGTCCCCACCGCCATTCCGAACTTGACGATTCCCGTGCACGCGGTCATGCACACGATGCCCGCCATGGGATGAGGACAAAGGCACGACGCCGTCAGGCCGCGTCCAGGTCCCGGGCCGGCCGTGGGCTGGGATCGTCCTACCGCGGGACGCTCAGTTGGGCGACTCCTCCTGCTCTTGGCGTCGGTCCAGCGGTCCCGGGTACGCCTGCTCGGCCTCCGCTTCCAGGCGCTGAGCGTTGCGGCGCGTCCAGACGACGAAGGCGATGACGATGATCACGGCCACGGCACCGATGCCGTAGTCCACCGGTCCGCGCAGATGCGCGAGCGCGGAGCCGATGTAATAGAAGCCGAACGCGTAGATGCCCGCCCAGATGACCCCGCCGGCGGCGTTGAAGGCAAAGAAGCGCCCGTAGCGCATCCGGTTGGTTCCGGCCAGAAATGCCGCGTAGGTGCGGAGGATCGAGACAAACCGGCCAAAGAACACGACCTTGCCCCCGTGGCGGTCAAAGATGAGCCGCCCCACCTTGAGCTTGCCCTCGTCGATCCTGATCTTTGATCCGTAGCGACGCAGCAGTGGGTAGCCGCCGTGGTGGCCGATCGTGAACCCGATGTTGTCGCCGATGATCGCCCCGGCGGCGGCGCTGGCCCAGATCAGCACGACATCAAGGTGGTGCGTCGCGCCGGAATAGACGGCGGCGGCGATGACCATCGTCTCCCCCGGGAACGGCACGCCCAGGCTCTCGATCATCACAAACACGAACACAGCGGCGTACCCGTACTGGGCAAGCAGGTGGTCGAGCGTGTGGGTGGAGAAGAAGGCCGAGACCGCGAGCAGCTACATCTTCTCCTTCCAGCCCTTTTGGATCAGCCACGTGTTGACCGGCCACGCGGTGAAGAAACCGACGATCATGCCGATCTGCATCATGAACCAGTAGGTGGGGCTGGCGACGCTCAGCGGCGGCGTGAAGAAGACGAGGTGAAAGAGCGCCATGTAGCCAAACAGGCCGATCTGGAAGGAGACGATCGACAGGGTGTCGGCCTTGATCGCCGCCCAGATGCCCTGCAGGCGACCGATGTCCTGACGCATGGGGACGATCGAGAAGTATTGAAACGCAATGCCGATGCTCCAGGCCAGCACGAAGTCGGCGACGAACATGGCCATCAGGGTGTTCGCCGCCGGCGCGGCAAAGATCGCGATCGACCAGCTCGTGAGATAGACGATCCACTCCCCCACGATGTCGCCCAGTGTGCAGCCGGCGCCGCAGTGGCTGACGCCCTTGGAGATCGGCCACCAGTTCCTGCGCGCGAACGGCCAGTAGCCCGGCGGGTCCTCCTCCTCCTCGTCGGAGGACATCATCTGCTCCATGTCCATGCCGTGCTCGCGCGCCCAGCGGGGCGTCATCTGCCGGCCACGACGCAGGTACAGGTAGACCGCGAGCGGACCCCAGTACAGCCCGGTGATCGGATACACCCAGTTCATGATCGTCATGTGCTGGCGGTAGCCGCGCAGGATGTCGGCGAGGATGACCAGGAAGCTGAGCACGCCGATGCCGACGAACACCCAGCCGACGACCAGCCAGGGCACGGAGCCAACCTGGGTCACGTCAGCCAGGGGCGACAGATGGGCAAAGCCCGATGAGGTCATGCCGCACCGCATTCCCGGCCGGGGTGGGCGCAAACGCCTTGGCGCGGGAACGGTCTGTGCGTGAGCGCCCCCGGCATACACCTTGGGGGTATCTGATACCCTGTCAGGGTATAGCGAAATTGAAGGAGCCGTGCGCCATGTCTGAGACCGTCACCTACAGCGTTCCGGGGATGACGTGCGGGCACTGCACAGCAGCGGTGACCGAAGAGCTCACGGGCGTCGCGGGTGTCGAGGCGGTCGCGGTTGACCTCGACACCAAGCTCGTGGAGATCACGGGTCATGACCTCGACGACGCAGCTCTGCGGGCGGCGATCGATGAGGCCGGTTACGAGGTGGAGTGATGGCCACCACCACCCAGGCTGCACCGGGCGAGCGGGTTGAGCTGGCGATCGAGGGGATGACGTGCGCGTCGTGCGCGGCACGGATCGAGAAACGCCTGAACAAGCTCGACGGCGTCAGCGCATCCGTCAACTACGCCTCTGAGCACGCCGCGGTCAGCTTCGACCCCGCGCGCGTCTCGCTGGAGGACCTGGTCGGCGCCGTGCAGGCAGCCGGCTACCACGCGTCGCTGCCCCAGGAGGCGTTGGGCGAGGAGGATCCGGCGGCGGCGTACCGGTGGCGGTTGATCGTGGCGGTCGGGCTGTCGGTGCCGCTGGCGCTGCTGGCGATGGTGCCGGCGCTTGAGTTCTCCGGCTGGGAGTGGGTGTCGCTGGTGCTGGCCACGCCGGTCGTGTTCTGGTCCGGCTGGCCGTTTCACCGCGCCGCGGCGCTGAACGCGCGGCATCTGGTGGCCACGATGGACACGCTGATCTCGGTGGGGACGCTGGCGGCGTGGGGCTGGTCGACGGTCGTGCTGCTGGCCGGCGTCAGCGAGCACACCTACTTTGAGACCGCCGGGGTGATCATTGCGCTGATCCTGTTGGGGCGGTATCTCGAGGCGCGGGCCAAGCGCCGCTCGGGCGAGGCGATCCGCAGACTGCTTGAGCTGGGCGCCAGGGAGGCCCGGGTGCTGCGTGACGGCGAGGAGGTCCTCATCCCGGTTGAGCAGCTGCAGGTCGGCGACCTGTTCGTCGTTCGTCCCGGCGAGAAGATCGCCACCGACGGTGTCGTGGAGAGCGGCGCCTCCGCCGTCGATGCGTCGATGCTGACCGGGGAGCCGGTGCCGGTCGAGGTGGCGGCGGGGGATGGGGTTGCCGGCGCGACGATCAACGCGTCCGGGCGGCTGGTCGTGCGCGCCACCAGGGTCGGCACCGACACCGCGCTGGCGCAGATCGCGCGGATGGTCGCCCAGGCGCAGTCGGGCAAGGCGGAGGTTCAGCGCCTCGCCGACCGCGTCTCGGGCGTGTTTGTGCCGGTGGTGATCGGCCTGTCGCTGCTGACGCTGGCCGGGTGGCTGATCTTCGGCGGAACGGCGGCGGGTGCGTTCACGGCGGCGGTCGCGGTCCTGATCATCGCCTGCCCGTGCGCCCTGGGGCTCGCCACGCCCACCGCCCTGATGGTCGGCACCGGGCGCGGCGCGCAGCTGGGGATCCTGATCAAGGGCCCCGAGACGCTCGAGCACACCCGCCGCGTCACGACGATCGTGCTCGACAAGACCGGCACGGTCACCGAGGGCCGCATGGAGGTCAGCGCTTTGGTGGCCGCCGCCGGGTTCGCCGAGGAGGACCTGCTGCGGCTCGCCGCCGGCGCCGAGGACGCCAGTGAGCACCCGGTCGCCCGCGCGATCGCCGAGCACGGCCGCGCGCGCTTCGGTGCCGTGCCCAAGGTGGAGAGCTTCGCCAACCAGGCCGGACTCGGCATCCAGGCCGTGGTCGACGGGCACGACGTGCTCGTCGGTCGCCCCGCGTTTCTGGCCGAGTGGGCGATCGCGCTGCCCGACGAGCTGACCACCGCGGCCGCGCAGCTGCAGGACACCGGCGCGACGGTCGTCGCAGTCGCCGTCGACGGCGCCGCCGCCGGGGTGATCGCCGTCGCCGACCAGGTCAAGGCCACCAGTGCTCAGGCGATCGCCGAGCTCAAGGGCCTCGGGTTGCAGCCGGTGCTGCTGACCGGCGACAACGAGCGCGCCGCGCGCACCGTCGCGGACCGGGTTGGGATCGAGCGGGTGCTCGCCGGCGTACTTCCTGAGGGCAAGGCGCAGGAGATCACCCGCCTGCAGCAGGCTGGGGAGGTCGTCGCGATGGTCGGCGACGGCGTCAACGACGCCCCCGCGCTCGCCCAGGCCGACCTCGGCCTGGCCATCGGCACCGGCACCGACGTGGCGATCGAAGCCTCAGACCTCACGCTCGTCTCCGGCGACCTGCGCGCCACCGCCGACGCCATCCGCCTGGCCCGCCGCACCCTGGCCATCATCAAGGGCAACCTGTTCTGGGCGTTTGCCTACAACGTCGCCGCGATCCCGCTGGCCATCGCCGGCCTGCTCAATCCCATCATCGCCGCCGCCGCCATGTCGTTCTCCAGCGTGTTCGTCGTCACCAACTCGCTGCGCCTGCGGCGTTTCCAACCCCACAGGGAGACCACGTGACCGACACCACCACCACGCCCGCCTACGGCTACGCCGCTGACAAGGAGGCGCTGGTCAAGCGCCTGCACCGGATCGAGGGCCAGGTCCGCGGCATCGAGAAGATGGTCGAAAACGACCGCTACTGCATCGACATCATCACCCAGATCTCCGCCGTGACCACCGCGCTGGAATCGGTCGCGTTCAAGATCCTCGACGAGCACGTCAACCACTGCGTCACCGGCGCGCTCGCCTCCGGCGACGAGGAGATCGCCGCACAGAAGAGCCGGGAGCTGCTGGACGCCGTCCACCGCTTCACCCGCGCCCGGTAGAGACGCGGCTCGCCGGCTCACGGGCGGCGTGCCCCCGGCGGCTGCGCGACCTCCCGGAGCTCGCCGGTGTGCCTTCGCCTGCCGGGGCGGTCGGTGACCGTGGCACGCACCAGGTAAGTGGCTCCGGCGGCGAACGGCCACTCCCACAGCGCCGTGTCCATAACGCGGGCGCCGAGCCGGTGCGCGCTCTGGCGCGGATCGACGCCCAGCGGCTGCCGGCAACGGGCGATCAACACGGACGCCGCCTCAAGGTCGTCCTGGGAGAGGATCGCGGCCAGCGACACCGGCTGGGGGTGCCCCTCCCACCAGCCCGCGATGTCATGCAGATGGATAACCCGCGCGCCAGGAGCGGCCGACGCATGCATGCGTGCGACGACGGCGTCGGTGAGCGCCGGCCCGCCGACCTCCAGAACCCGCCGCCTGGCGGCGCGCGAGACACCCGCGTCCAGCAGCGCCGGATACAGCAGCTGGCTGTAGAACAGATCTCCGATCACCACGTCATAGTCGCCACCGCCGAGAGGGCTTCCGGGAACGTTGCCGGCGTGCGGCGGCCGGCCCACCCGGACCGCCCTGGTGATCCGATCAGCCGCGCCGGCGGTCACGTCGCAGCGGTCAAGCCGCACGCGCGGCCGGAGTTCTGCGGGACAGCGTCGGCGCGCGCGCCGCAGCGCCGCCAGGTCGAGATCGAGCAGATCCAGCCGCGAGGCCCGGGCGGCGAGCCTGGTGAGGGGGAGATCGTCACCATTTCCGGCGCCGATCACCGCCACGCGCGCGCCGGCGGGCACATGCCGGTCAAGCAGCCGCCAGGCCCCTTCGCGCGCAGTGCTCCACCGCAGCAACCGGTCGCCGCCCACGCCGGCCCCGTTGCGGGCGAGGTTGGCCATCGTCGCCGGCCGGCTTCGCGTAAAGACGGTGGGCGCGATCAACCCGGCAGCGCTCATCCTGCCGCGTCCACCGAGCCGCTGTGCGAGTGGCCGTGATCGTCGTCAAAATCGCCGAGTCCGGGATCGGCCTGCACGGTGCGAAACGACTGCCAGGTGATGCGCAGGATCACCAGCGAGATGACCAGGCCGATGATGGGGTCCGCGATTTGGATCCCAAGGGCGACGACGATTGCGCTGGCGACCACGGCCAGGCTGACGAATCCATCGGTACGCGCGTGATAGCCGTCGGCGATGAGCGCGGGGCTCTGCAGTCGCCGCCCCGCGCCCAGGCGAACCTGCGCCGCGATCTCATTGCCGACAAACCCCACCACGCCCGCGCCCGCCAGCACCCAGAGATGGCTGATGGTCTGCGGATTGATCAGGCGGTTGATCGCTTCCACAAACGCCACACACGCGCTGACGAAGATCGCCAGCACCACAAACAGCCCCGCCCGCTTCTCGGCCGCAAACGAGCGCAACAGAAACGCAATCCCCAGCGGGACCGCCGTCAGCGCGTCACCGAAGTTGTGAATCAGATCCGCCAGCAGCGCGACGCTGCCGGTCAGGACGAACACCAGCGCCTGCAGCAGCGCCGTCACCAAGAGCACGCCAAGGCTCCACGACACCGCCCGCAACCCCGCCCGCGAGCGCAGAATCGACCGCGCCACCAGCCCATGACTGTGGCCGTGCTCGCCCCCGTGGGCATGCCCGTTCTCGCTCCCGTGGGCATGCCCGTGGGCATGCCCGTGACCCTGCTCGCCGACGTGGGCGTGATCACGCTCGGAAGGCGCGGTCACCGCGTCACCTCCGGGCTGGGATCCCTCTCGGCCGGGGCGCTCCAGTCGTGAGCCGCGTGCTCGGCGTGGTGGCGGACCTCGTCCAGCAGCGAGACGACGTGATGGTCGTGCAGCCGGTAGCGCATGGACTGCCGCTCACGACGCCCCACCACCAGCTTGAGGTGGCGCAGCACCCGCAACTGCTGGGACGCGGCCGCCGGCGTGATTCCCGCCGCCCGCGCCAGCGCCCCCACCGTGTGCTCGCCGTCTCTCAGCGCGTAGAGCAGCCTCACCCGCGACGGGGCTGTCAGCGCCTGCATCGTCTCGGCGATCGCGGTCACGGCCCCTTCGTCCAGGGGCGCGCCGGCCTGGTGGGCGGCATGCACGTGAGAATCTGGCATCGGCTGAGTCTATACCCGCATAGGTATGCGGATGACCACACGCCACCGCCAACCGGGTCTCGCCGGACGTGCTGGACCGCGTCAGGAGCGGATCGGCCGCTCGCGCTGCTCGGCGGGTTCGATCGCCAGCAGTTGCGTGTGCTCATGGTCGACCTGAAGCGTCGTGTGCTCGATGTCGAACTCCGTGAGCAGCAGGCGCTTGAGCTCGTGGCTGAGCGCGTGGCAGTCGCTGTCCTCGCGGACGAGAACGTGGGCGGAGAGAGCCGGGAAGCCGGAGGTGACCTCCCAGACGTGCAGGTCATGAACCTCGGTCACGCCGGCCACGGAGGCCATGCGTTGTCCGATGGCGTTGGGGTCAATCCCCTCCGGAGCGGCCTCCAAGAAGACGCGGCCGCTGGCCTTCAGCAGCCCGTAGGCGGCCCGGAGCATGATCGCGGCAATGAACAGCGATGCGATGCCGTCGGCGCGACGGAAGCCGGTGGCGATGATCACCACGCCGGCGATCGCGGTGAAGATGAACGCCGCCAGGTCGGTGAGGATGTGCTGAAAGGAACCCTCGACGTTCATCGACTGGCGGTTGGCCTTCGACAGCGTGTAGGTGGCGGCCAGGTTGACGACGATGCCGACAAGCGCCACGACGAGGACCGCGGTGCCGGCCACCGGCGGAGGCGTGATCAGCCGGTGAATGCCCTCATAGATGATGAGCAGGGCGAGGACGAGCAGGGTGGCGCCGTTGAACTGCGCCGACAGGATCTCGGTGCGCTTCAGTCCGTAGGTCATCGCGCCCCGGGCCGGCTTGGCGGCCAGCCGCACCGCGACCAGCGCCAGGCCGATCGCGGCCGCGTCGGTGAGCATGTGCGCCGCGTCAGACAGCAGCGCCAGCGAATGCGAGATGACCCCCACCGCCACCTCGAACGCCATGAAGCCGAGGATCAGCCCGAGGGCGATGGTCAGCTTGCCACGGTCAGCGTCGGCCGAGACGCCGTGTGAGTGGCCCTCGTGGCCCGCGCTGTGGCTGTGGCCGTGCTCTTCGTGGTGCTCGTCGTGGGCCATCAGCAGCACCCGCAGTCCTCGTCGGCGCACGCAGCGCCGGCGGGCTGGAGGCCGGGCATGGCGTGGCATGCGCACGCCTCGCCGCGCCATAACTCGGCGCCCTCCTTGGCGGCGATCGCGGCGATGACCAGGGCGGCGGCCGGGTCAAGGAAGCCCAGCCCCGCGCTGCCGGCGAGCAGCCCCACCAGCCCTACCGCGGCCTGGACGGCGCACAGCAGGTTCTGCGTGCCCTCGCCCGCGGTTGCCCCGGAGTCCAGGCGCCGGCCGAGGCGATGCTTGGCCCAGCCGAGGCCGGGCATGAGCAGAATGCTCGAGCCCAGAAGGGCCACCGCCACCCAGTTGGGATCCGGCTGGCTACCCGCCAGCAACTTGCTCACCGACTCATACAGGATGTAGAGAACCAGCACGAAGAAGCTGCCCGCCACCCACTTCTGGGACCGGCGCTCGGCGGTCTCCGAGAAACGGTTGGCGCCGCTGAAGCGAACGATGACGATGACCGCGGCCGCGGCCTCAACCGCCGAACCGATGGCCCACGTGATGACCGCGATCGAGTGCGCCTGCGAGCCGGCGATGACGCCGACGATGCCTTCGGCGAGCATCCAGACCAGGCTGATGTATGAGAGCAACCGCGCCCGCCGTGCGGCGCGCAGCCAGCCGACGTCGCGAGGATGCGCCCGGCCTCGTGGCGCAACGGTGGTCAGGGTCGGCAGCTCAGTCGCCGGGCTCATGCCGCCTCCAGCTTCTGGCCCCGGCCGTAGCGCGGGCAGGCCCGCACGGTCTCGCCGGTGCGCTCAAGCACTCGGTCGGCGGCAGCGAACACGTCGGCGACGCCCTCGGCCAATCGGTAGTACACCTCGCGGCCGCGGCGCTCGCGCGCGACGAGCCCACAGTCCCACAGGCAGGCGAGATGCATCGACGCGTTGGGCTGCGACAGACCCGTGGTGGCCACGACATCCCCCACCCGCAGCTCGCCGGCGGCCAGCGCTTCGAGGATGCGCAGACGGCTCCGGTCAGAGAATCCGTGAAACAGGATGGCGCGCAGGTCGGTGTCAGGAATGGTCATATCAGCCTAGGGTGATACTTCCCCCTGGGCCTCCGGTTACGCCCGCCCACGGCCGCCGTGGTCACGACACGGACTGGCGTGCCCGATGCGGGCCCCGGGGGCAGGGCCCGGGCACATCGCCGGCCTGCGCCTCACCCAGCCGCTCGTTGCCTGAGCAGCGGCAGCAGCAGCACCAACGCCGCCGCCTGCAGGGCAATTGTGAACCAGATCACGCTGGTCACCGACTGGGAATACAGCGCCCCAATGATCGTGCCCCCGGCCAGCCAGGCGCCTCCGTAGACCGCCGTGAACGTGCCATACCCGGTGCCGCGGCGAGCGGCGGGCACCAGATCGGCCACAGCCGCCCGCAGCGTGGACTCATGCACGCCCATCGCGGCGCCCCACACCGCGCCGCCCACCCACACCAGCGCAGGTGTGAGCGAGAACGACAGCACCGGGACGATCGCCGCCAGAACCGGCGCGACGACCAGCGCCCGCAGTCCGACGCGATCGTAGGCCCGCCCGGACAGCAATGAG
Organism: Solirubrobacteraceae bacterium; assembly: GCA_035702755.1. Classification (GTDB taxonomy): domain Bacteria; phylum Actinomycetota; class Thermoleophilia; order Solirubrobacterales; family Solirubrobacteraceae; genus Palsa-465. The sequence goes on from DASSZQ010000314.1 coordinate 21,702, forward strand.
GCAAGCGCGTCGGCCGCCATCGCCACCGCATAGATGATTGGGATCTGCGCCGGGGCCACCACGTGCCGGACTTCCAGGTGGTAGCTGAGCACGCCGAAGGTGGCGAAGCCGGCCATCGACAGCGCCGTGAACGCGCTGTAGAGCCAGAACCGCCCCGAGAACCCGCCGACTCCCTCCTCTGAGGGAGGGCGTGCCGCAGCGCTTGTGGCAGTTGGCTTGGCCGGCTCGTGCTCATAGCGCCGGGGCACCGGCACGGCGCGGCGCAGCCACACGAGGGCCACCAAGGCCCCCACGCCCGGGACAGCGAGCACTGCGAAGCCGAGGCGGTAGCCACTGATGGCGATCATCAGGGCGACCAGCAGGGGCCCCAGCAGGGCGCCGGATTGATCCATCGCCTCGTGCACCGCAAACGCCCATCCGCGGCCCAGCGACAGCCCCGCCTGGGCGAGCATCGTGTCGCGCGCCGGCGTGCGGACCGCCTTGCCGAACCGCTCGGCCACCACCAGCACGCTCGCCTGCCACAGCACCTGCGCCGCGGCCAGCAAGGGCACCGCGATCACCGTGATCACATACCCGGTGATCGACAGCGCCCAGTGACGGCCCGTGCGATCGGACACGCGACCGGTGAACAGCCGAAACACCAGGGCCACCGCCTCCCCCGCACCGGTGATGAACCCCACCAGGGTCGCGCTCGCGCCCAACGTCGCCAGGAACGGTCCCACAATGCTGCGCGCACCCTCGTAAACGAAATCCGCCAGCAGGCTGACGATCCCAAACGCCAGCACAAACCCCAGCGCCGAGAGTCGGTTCGGCCCCCCGGGGCCCTCAGCACCCGCCGGGGGTCCGCCGGCCTGCGAGCGCACGTCAGCTCTCGGCTCCGCCTCAGGCACCTCCCGAGCATCGCACAGCCCGCGCGGTGACACGCTCGCCGCCGGGCATGCCGTTCGCCAAGGCGACCGGCCACCACGCTGTGAAAGCCAAAGTGGCTATCGCTCGATGTCCAGCAAGGCGAGGACCGCGTCCAGCGCGTCCTGCGCTGGCGGGCGCTCGCGCGGCCGGTCCGGCTCGGCCAGCACCTCGTAGACGAGGTCATGTATCGCCCCCACCACGGCGGCGTACCGACTCGCCGGGACGGTCGGCCATCGTTCAGGAGCGGTGGCGGCATGCCGCGCAGCGGCATGCCAGGCAGCGATCAGCTCGGCGATTCGACGATGGGCCTCGAGGCGGGCGGTGAGGCCGGCGGGACCGATCGCAGGCAGCTCGATCAGCATGCAGCGGGCGAACTCAGGCTCGCGGTCAGCCAGCGCAAAGTAGGCGTCGATGCCCTGGGTGAGCTGAGCGAGAGGCGGCTCGGAGCTGGCGATCGTGGCGCCAAGCTCAGCGAGGATCACGGCGAGCCCTTCGGTGTGGGCGGCGAGGAAGCATTCCTGCTTGCTGTTGAACTGGGCGTAGAACGACTGGCGGGAGATGCGCGCCCGCTCGACGATGTCGGCGATCCGCACGTTGGCGTAGCCCCGCTCTGCGACCGCGCCGACGACGGCGCGCAGCAGCCGCGTGCGGTGCGCGGCGCCGACCGCCTCCGCCGGCATTCGCGCCCGCCCGCGCGGCAGCCCCCGGTCAACCTGTACCTGAGCAAGGGATCCCATTCAGCGGTCAAGCGTACTTGGCCGTACTTCTGTACGCTTGGGTTCTTCTGAGATAGAACATCGCCTCGCGTGATATGCCCCCTCTCCTCGCCGATGTCCGCCACGTCCAGCGCCTGGTCCGCCCCAAGCAGGTGCTCGACTGGCCCGGCCGCGTCCCGGACCGTCTCACGCTGGCGGTGCCGCTGCTGCCGCGAATCCTTCTCCTTGGGGACCCTGAGGATGCTCGCGCGGTGTTCACTGACCGCAGTGGGGCGCTCCGCTTCGGCGAGGGGCTGCGCCGGCTCGCGCCGCACGAGCCGATGTTCGGCCACGACGCCCTCGATGTGCTCGACGGCCCCGACCACACGTACTTCCGCCGTGTCCTCACCGCAGCGTTCCACGGCGACGCGCTCCGGGGCTACGAGCGCGGGATCGTCGCGGTCGCCGAGCGTCACCTGCGCGAGGTCGCGCCCGGGGCGCCCGTTTCGTTTCGTGCCCTCTGCCGGACGCTCGCCCGCGACGTGATCGCCGAGACAGTGTTCGGCGTACGCGAGCCACGCCGCGCTGCGCGGTTGACCGAGGCGCTTGATCGGCTTGACGGCATCCTCGAATCGCGTGAGCTCACCAGCCGATTCGTCGCGGCTGTGCTCGCCCGCGGCCGATGGGCGGCCTACCCCAAGATCGAGGCGGTCCACGCTGCCATCGCCGACGTCACCCGCGAGGAGATCGCCGATCGCCGCCGGCGAGGCCACATCGGTGACGACTGCGGGCGCGCCGACTGCCTCGCTCGCTTCCTCGCGTTCACCGGCGAGGACAGCCTGGACGACGAGTTGATCGTCAGCGCGATGCGGGTGCTGTTGATCGCAGGCTGGGCGACGACCGCGAACACGCTCGCCTGGCTCGCCGAACGCCTCAGCCGCTCACCCGCTGCGCTCGCGCGCTGCCTGCAGGACGCCGACGCCGGCACCGACCGGTATCTCACCGCCACCGTGCAGGAGACGCTGCGGATGCGCCCGCCGGTCCCGGTCACCGTCCGCTATGCGGTCCGCGACGTGCAACTCGGCACGCTGCGAATCCGACGGGGTACGGCGGTCGCGGTCGACATCGAGCGAATCCACCACCGGCCGGAGATCTACACGGACCCGGGCGCCTTCCGCCCGGAGCGATTTCTCAACCAACGGCCCGGCACATACCAATGGATCCCGTTCGGCGGCGGCGTGCACCGCTGCATCGGTGCGGGCTTCGCGCTCACCGAGGCGCGTTTGATCCTCGCTGCCGTCCTGCGGCGCTTCACCCTCGCGCCGACAGCTCTCCGCGGCGAACCCTCACGCCGCGGCAACTTGATCACCGCACCCGCTCACGGCGCGACGGTGACGCTCCTCAGACGCTGAACAGCCGTCTGGTCGCGGGCCTCGCCGGCACCGACGCGGCCTCCGGGATCGCGAGAACGGGGAATCGGTAGTTGTCCGGTCCTCACACCGCTCAAGCGCGGATGTACAGCATCGGATGGTTGCCCTACGGTCGGCGCGAGCGAGCCTGGAGGAGACGAGACCGTGCCGGAAATCCACTCAGAGCACCGACAGGATGTGACGGGCCCACCACTCGAATCTGCCCGCGAGACAGCTGGCAATGACCTTGCTCAACAGGCGCGCGGCGCACATCTCAGCCTCGATGAGTACGCAGAGCGCGCCATCGCCGTGGAACAAGCGGCGAGCGTTGAGGAACTCGACGCCGCGGTGCGCGGACTGTCGGTGCAGACCCCGGCCACTACCGAGGCTCGTGCCGGGCGGTGGCTGATCGGCGTATTCGGTGGAACGCAGCAGCGTGGTCGGTGGCGATTGAGCAGCCACCTTCGCATCGTGGCTGTTCTAGGCGGCGTGACGCTGGATCTTGGGTTGGCCGAATCCGAAGCGCCTGAATCGCTGATAACGGTCGTCGCGGTACTCGGCGGAGTTGAGATCATCGCCCCGCCGGGGGTGCCGATCCAACTCTCGGGATTCTCCCTGCTCGGCGGCAAGAGCGATGAGCGTTCCGGGGGCCCGCCCCTTCCTGGCGCGCCACTCGTGCGCGTTCGGTGCATCACGTTCCTCGGCGGCGTCAAGGTCAAGGACCGACCGCCGCGCCGCAACCTGCTCGACGTGATCAGAGCCCGGGCGGGTGGGCCGGCGACGCCGGATGGTACGGCTGCGGATTCCGGTCAAGGAGTCTGAACCAGGCGCCGGTCCCACACCCGGGCACTGAGCGCGGTCAGATCACGGTCGCGCTGGCTGCCATGGTGTGGTCAACGGCGGGCGTGCTTCAGCGCCAGCTGTCGGTGGGTGTGGCAGCGCAGGTGGCGGGACGGGCACTGCGAGGCGAGCCGGTGAGTCGGCGGACATCTG
>DASSZQ010000023.1:0-2496 GCA_035702755.1 Solirubrobacteraceae bacterium
TACTTCAACGTCGCCGGGGCGAGCGGCGACGCCGGCGAGGACCATGAGCCGGAGACGCACCTGATCCCCAACATCCTGCGGGCCGCCCTCGGCCAGACCGAGTACGTCCAGGTGTTCGGCACCGACTATCCGACACCGGACGGCACCGCGATCCGCGACTACATCCACATCGATGACCTTGCCACGGCTCACCTGCTTGCCCTGGACGGAGCGCGGCCGGCCGAGCATCGGATCTTCAACCTCGGCAACGGAGCCGGCTTCTCCGTGCGCGAGGTCATCGAAACCGCGCGGGAGGTCACCGGGCGTGAGATCCCGGTGCGGGAGGCGGACCGCCGCCCCGGCGACCCCCCGCAGCTGGTGGCGGCCAGCGAGCGGATCAGATCAGAGCTCGGCTGGAAGGCCAAGAAGGCGGAGCTGCGCACGATGGTCGCCGACGCCTGGGCCTTCATGCAGGCCCGTCCCCACGGCTACTCAGAGTAGGTCGGCAACCGCGGCCAGCGCGTCGGCGAGCACCGCGGGCGGATCCTGCGCCGCGTCGATGACCCGGATGCGGCTCGGCTCGGCGGCGGCCAGCTCCCGGTAGGCGGCGGCGACACGGTCAAAGAAGTCATCCGACTGGCGCTCCAGGCGATCCGGCTCGGCGGCGCGCCCCTGCGACCGGTCCCGGCCCGTCTGGATCGGCACCGAGAGCAGCAGCGTCCGATCCGGGGTCAGGCCGCCGGTGCCGAAATCGTTGATCGCCCGCACGGCGGCCACGCCCAGCCGCCGACCGCCCCCCTGATAGGCGAGCGAGGAGTCCACGAAGCGGTCAAGCAGGACAAGACTTCCCTGCGCGAGCAGCGGTGAAAGCGCCTCCTCGACAAGTTGCGCGCGGGCGGCCGCGTACAGCAGCGCCTCCGCGCGGTCGCCGATCAGCGCGTCCGGATCCTGCACCAGCTCACGGATCCGCTCGGCGGCCCACACCCCGCCCGGCTCGCGCAGCAGCGTTGCGGCGACCCCGCGCTCGGCCAGGGCGCCGACCAGCGCCTGGGCGAGCGTCGATTTGCCCGCTCCGTCGATCCCCTCAATTGTGATCAGCGTGCCGTGTGCCATGAAGCCGAGGCGGGACCTTATCGAGGGATACGATCGATTCGTGCTCGCCGAGCTGGAACGCCATCCCCACGCCCGCGCCGTCCTGGGGCCGGCGCTGGACGGCGCCGGCCTGCCATCGCACGCCTATCTCTTCCACGGCCCCGGCGGTGCCGGAAAGCGCGCCGCGGCGCGCGCCCTCGCCGCCCAACTGCTCGCCGAGGGGTCCGGCGACCCGGCCGGCGCCCGCGCCCGGGTCATGTCCGGCGCCCATCCTGACCTCACCTGGGTGGTGCCCAGCGGAGCGCATGAGATCCTCGTCTCGGACATCGACGAGCCCGTGATCGCGGCCGCGAGCAAGACGCCCTTTGAGTCCAGCCGGCGGGTGTTCGTGATCGAGCGGGCGGACGAGCTGGGCGACGAGGCGGCCAACCGCATGCTCAAGACGCTTGAGGAACCCGCCGCCTTCGTCCACATCATCCTGCTCACCGACCGGCCGAGCGAGATCCTGCCGACGATCCGCTCGCGCTGCCAAGCCGTGCGGTTTGAGGCACCGAGCGAGGAGCGGGCGGCAGCCGAGCTGCAGGAGCTGGGCGTCACGCCGGCCACCGCCCTGGCCTGCGTGCGCCTCGCGCTTGCGGATGCCGACCGGGCGCGCGAGCTGGCGGAGGCGGAGGGGCAGGCGCTGCGACGCGCCGCCGAGGGCTACGCGCGGGCAGCGATCGCCCGCCGGATGGGGAGGGAGAAGCCCTGGGTCGCCCTGCTGGCGGCCGTGCGAACCCGCGGAGACCTGGCCGAGAGCGAGCTTGAGGCGCTCAAGCAGGCGGAGCTTCAACTCACGGCCAAGAAGGACAAGAAGCGCGTCGAGACCGAGTGGATCGAGCGCATCCGGCGCACGCGCCGTCGCACCCAGACCGGCGCCCTGGATCTCGCTCTGCAGCTGGTGGCGCTGTGGTTCGCTGACCTGACGTTCATCGGCCTGGGCGGACCGGAGCTGGTGCGCAACTGCGATCGGGAGGCCGAGATCGCTGAGGATGCCGACCACGCCATCCCGCCCCATCGCCTGCGCAGGGCCGTCGAGCTGGTGGAGGACACGCGCCAGCGATTCCAGCTCAACGTCTCCGAGGACCTGGCGTGCGAGGCACTGGCATACCGGCTGGAGCAGGCGCTGGGCGCATGAACTCCGACTCACGTGTCTACTTGCGCGCCCCCGCGCGCTCCGACCGCTCAGAGTTCACCGAGCTGATGCGGATCAGCCGGGAGTTTCACAGCCCGTGGGCCACGGCACCGACCGACGATGAGCGCTTTGCCGCCTACCTGGCCGACGCCCGCCGCAGCGACTTTGAGGCGATGCTCCTGTGCCGCAGCGAGGACGACGCAATCATCGGCTTCTTCAACCTCTCCCAGATCGTCCGCCGGCGACTGCAG
>DASSZQ010000046.1:0-35443 GCA_035702755.1 Solirubrobacteraceae bacterium
CCCCCGCCGACCTGGACCGTCTGCGCGCGACGACCGACTCCATGGCGGCCGCGATGCAGCGCATGGACCCGCTGGCGTTCGGCCGCCGCAACCATGAGTTCCACGAGATCGTCTACGAGCGGTGTCCCAACCAGGCGCTGGTGGAGATGCTACGCGACGTGGGACGGCGGCTGGACGCGATTCGCCGGACGGTGTTCACGCACATCCCCTACCGGGGGGCGGAGTCGATCGCCGAGCACCGGGCGATCATCGACCGGCTCGCCGCAGGCGCTCCGGCGGATGAGATCGAGCAACTGGCCCGGGCGCACAAGCTGCGGACGGTGGAGAGCTTTCGCGCCTGGCAGCGCGACCATGAGGGCGAGCCGGCGCCCGCGCCGCCGGGCTGACCGCCAGCGCCAACGCGTTCGGCGAAGCGAATACGGCAGCAGCGAAGGAGGGGGGAGGGGCCGGGCGCGGGTGGAGCGCCCGGTTTGTACGAAATTCGGATCGCGCCGGGCGATCTCGTCCGTGGGTGCCGTATGGCGGCGGTCCTGTTCCAGATCGTCAGCCCCGCGTCCGGGTTTCGAACACACCGGGGGCTTGTCGCCCGCATCCCAACCGCCCGGCCGCGCTCTTCATCGCCGAGGTCGCAACGGCGGTGGGTGGGTTGGCCGGCCGGGAGGCGGTGGCGGCAGGGATCGCGGATCCCGGCGAGCCCCTCCGGCTGTCCTTGCAGCGCCGGCTAGGCCGGAACCGACTTGCGGCGCCGGCTAGGCCGGAACCGACTCGCCGGCCGTGACCCGTTCCAGAAACGCCGACACGCGGGCCTTGTACGGCTCGCGGTCGGTCGCCTTCAGCAGCGCGCCCGCCATCCGCACCGGGTCGCCGAAGAAGTAGTACTCGTACAGGTTCTGGCGGCCGGCAAAGCCGGACACCGACAGGTCCCAGGCGAGGCGAAACAGGCGCACCCGGTCCGGCCCGGAGAGCGCCGCCGATTGCAGATAGCGCTCGACGTCGTCCTTGGCGCTGCCGGCGATGTCGGCCTCGGTGGGCACCGCCATCAGGCCGCTGGCGCCGAACTTGCGCACGATCTCCGGCAGGCGCTGAGAGACGCGGGGAAACCAGTTGCGGGCCGTGTTCAGTGGCTCCCACGCGGGCGTGAACACCCCGTACGGGTTCAGCGCCGCATCGGCCTCGGCGGCGCGCACGAGCCCGTGCAGGGTCCCCACCATGGTGATGATCTCGGCCACGTCCTCCTGGATGTGGGCGAACTGCTCGATGCCGATCGCCTCGGTCATGAGCGACGCCAGCCCCAGAAACGCCTCCGCCTTGGCCGTCGTGCGCGCCGTCACCTGGTGGGTCATGTGCACAACCGCCGAGGTGTCGGTGTAGAAGGCGTTGCACAGCTCCGGGTGTCCCAGCATGAACACGCGCTCCCACGGAACGTGCACGTCGTCAAAGACGACGACGGCGTCGATCTCGTCGAAGCGGCCGCCGAGGGGATGCCCCCGGCCGTAGTCGAGGTTCTCCCGGCAGATGAACCTCAGGCCGGCGGCGTCGCAGTTGATCGCAAACGCGAACGAGTACGGGGCATCCTCCGGGTTGCCCTTGAGCACGGTGGAGGGGAACACCAGCAGCTCGTCGGCGATGGGACCGATCGTCGCCAGCATGCGCGCGCCGCGAACGACGATCCCGCTGTCGTCCTCGGAGACGACATGCGCGCCGAGAGCGCGTCCGTCGATCTGCTGGCCCGGGCCCACCGCGCGGTTGGCCTGGGGCGGGATGAGCGTGTGGGTGGTCAGCAGGTCCTCGTCGCGCACCTTCTCGTAGTAGGCGCGGATGTTGTCGCCAAAGCGAGGGTCGGCCTGCGCGAACCACTCGCCGGCCTGGCTGAGCGCCATCAGCGCCGAGTTGAGGTAGTCGCCGGTGCGTCCCAGCGTGCCCAGGCTGTGGTCGGCCCACGCCTTGAATCCGGCCCGCCGGCGCGCCAGGTCGGCCGCGTCCCGAGGCACGAGGAACGACATCCCCACGCGCTCGCCGCCCGTCGGCGACGGAAAGGTCAGCACGTCGCGCCACTCCGGGTCGTGCTGGAGGTCGTACAGCTCGGCGTAGCTGCGGACGATCCCGGCGAGCGCGGGATGCTCGGTGACCGGGCCGGCGATGCGCTCACCGTTGATCTCGACGGTGGGGCGGGTCTGCGCGAGGCGCTCGAGGTACTCCTGGCCGGTGCGGGCTCCCATCGGAACGACAGCCTCCTTCGCGTCAACTGGCGGGGCGGGGCGGCCAGCATAGCAACGTATTTGTACTGAGCGCAACATATGTGTACGCTCTGCGTCCACATCACGCCGCCGCGGCGCCGCGACGCCGGCACCCGCCGGTCCAACGACCATGCCTGCCCTCGACGAGTCCGCCCCCTCCGCCGCAACTCACTCGCACACCCTCGATCGCGGACTGCGGGCGCTCAAGGTCCTGGCCGAGAACCCGGACGGCCTGTCCGTGTCCGGCCTGGCCGGACGGCTGGGCACGCACCGGGCCGCGGTCTACCGGCTGCTGGGGCCGCTGACCGACCACCACCTCGTCCGGCGCCAGGCCGACGGGCGCTTCACGCTCGCCCCCGGCCTGATCGAACTGGCCGCGGCCGTCCAGCCGCGCCTGCACGACATCGCCGAGCCGGTGCTCCAGCGGCTGGCCGATCGCCTGCAGGCGACGACGGCGCTCACCATCCGCGACGGCGACGAGGCGGTCGTGGCCCACGTGGTGCTCCCCCGTGAGCCGCGCCTGCACCTCACCTACCGCGCCGGGATGCGCCATCCGCTCACCCAGGGATGCCCGGGGCACGTCCTGCTGGCGGCCCGGGACCCCGCCCCCGGAGAGCCGGAGTCGGTCGCCCGCGCCCGCGCCCAGGGCTACGGCGTCTCCCGGGGAGAGCTGCTTCCCGGGGCCACCGGCGTCGCCGCGGCGATCGCGGCGCCCGGTCACGAGCCAGACGCATCGATCAGCGCGGTGTGGATTGAGGGGATCGACCCTGAGGTCGCGGCGACCGAGGTCGTCGCCGCCGCCGAGGAGATCGCCGCCGCGCTGTGGCGATGACGGCGTTATGAAATCAGATAGGATCCGCCATTCTGAGCCGAGGAGAAGGCATGGCCGACGCCCCCACCGCATCCCCCGCCGCCGCGCGGCTGCCGGCTGATCTGGGCCTGCAGCAGCACTACATCGCCGGCGCGTTTGCCCCCAGCGCGTCCGGTGAGACGTTTGACTCGCTCAACCCGGCGACGAACGAGGTGCTGGCGATCGCCGCCGCCGGGGACGCCGCGGATGTCGACACCGCCGTCACCGCCGCCCGGCGCGCGTTTGACGACGGACCGTGGCCGCGACTGAAAGCGGCCGAGCGCGCCGCCGTCCTGCGTCGCATCGCGGCCGGGATCCGCACCCACGCCGAGGAGTTCATCGCCCGCGAGGTGGCCGATATCGGCATGCCGATCGCCCAGATGCGCGGACTGGCCGCCCGCGCCGCTCAGAACTTCGACTATTACGCCGGCGTCGTCACCGAGTTGCACGGCCGCTCGTTCCAGGTCGGCGAGGAGTTCCTCAACTACACGATCCGCAAGCCGGTCGGCGTGGCCGGCCTGATCATGCCGTGGAACGCGCCGCTGATGCTGTCGACGTGGAGGATCGCGCCCGCGCTGGCTGCCGGCAACACCGTCGTGCTCAAGCCGGCGGAGTGGTCGCCGCTCACCGCCACGCTGCTGGCGAGCGTGCTGGAGGAGGCCGAGGTCCCGCCCGGTGCCTTCAACGTGGTCCACGGTTTCGGCGAGACGGCCGGCGCGGCGCTGTCGGCACACCCGGGCGTCGATCTCATCTGCTTCACCGGGGAGACGACGACCGGGCAGACGATCATCGCCGCCGGCGCGCCCACGCTCAAGCGCTCCTCGATCGAGCTGGGCGGCAAATCCCCGGTCGTCGTCTTTGACGACGCCGACCCGGAGCTGTGCGTGGACGCCGCCCTGGCCCAGATCTTCACCATGAACGGCCAGCGCTGCACCGCCGGCTCGCGGCTGCTCGTCCAGGAGGGGCTGTATGAGCAGATCGTCACCGCCGTGGCCGAACGGGCGCGCCACATTCGCGTCGGCGACCCGTTCGATCCCCGCACCGAGCTTGGCCCGCTCATCCGCCCGGAGCACCACGAGCGGGTCATGGGCTACATCGCGTCGGCGCGCGCCCAGGGTGCGCGCGTGCTCGCCGGCGGCGAGCGGCCGCCGGCTCTGCCCCACGGCAACTTCCTTCAGGCGACGGTCATCGCCGATGTGACCGAGCACATGGACGCCTTCACGGAGGAGATCTTCGGCCCGGTGCTGGTGGCGATGCCCTTCGCCGACGAGGCGCAGGCGATCCGCCTCGCCAACGCGACCCGGTACGGGCTGGCCGCGTACGTGTGGACCAACGACATCCGCCGCGCCCACCGCGTCGCCCACGCCATCGACACCGGCATGTGCTGGATCAACTCCCAGAACGTGCGCGACCTGCGCACGCCCTTCGGCGGCGTGAAGGCGTCAGGCATCGGCCGCGAGGGCGGTGACTACGCGTTTGACTTCTACTGCGAGACCGAGATCGTCCACGTGGCGCTCGGCTCCCATCACATTCCACGCCTGGGACTGGGAGACGACGAATGAGCACCGTCAGTGAGCTGGTGAGGATCCCGGCGGCGGGGACGCCGTTTGACATCATGCGGGCGGCGTTTGTGGAACTGCGGGTCACCGATCTGGCAGCGTCCGAGCACTTCTACGCCGACCTGCTGGGGATGATCGTCTCCGCGCGGACCGACGACGCCGTCTACCTCCGTGGCTGGGAGGAGCGCCAGCACCACTCGCTGATCCTGCGCCGATCCGCCCCGGCCCACCCCGCCGCGGCCGCCCGCCTGGGCTTCCGCGTCCGCGGCGAGGCCGACCTGGACGTGATGGCGCAGACGTTCGCCTCCCGCGGGCTTCACACGCGGTGGGATGAGGCCGGTGCCGACCCCGGCATGGGTCGTGTGCTGCGCGTCTGGGACCCGTTCGGCTACCCGCTGGCGTTCGTGCACACGGTGGCGCAGTGCGAGCCGCAGCACCAGCGCTACGACCTGCACCGCGGCGCGCCGATCCTGCGCTTTGACCACCTGAACATCCACACGCCGCGGGTGGAGGAGGTGTTCCGGTTCTGGCTGGAACTCGGCTTTCGCTGCTCGGAGTACATCTCCACCGACACCGAGCCCGAACGGATCACGGGCGCCTGGCTGCTGCGCAAGCCAACCGTCCACGACGTGGCGCTGACCGCCGGCACCGGTCCGCGGCTGCATCACTTCGCTTACTGGATCGCCGAGCCCGCCGGCGTGCTCAGAGCCTGTGACCAGCTCGCCGGCGGCTATCACTCCGATGTGATCGAGCGGGGTCCCGGCCGCCACGGCGTCTCCAACGCGTTCTTTGTCTACCTGCGTGATCCGGACGGGCACCGGATCGAGCTGTACTCGTGCGACTACTACACCGGGGACCCGGACCACCGGCCGCTGCGCTGGTCGGTGAACGATCCGCGCTGCCGCTCGTTCTGGGGCACCCGGGCGCCGGACAGCTGGTATGACGAGTCGACCCCCGTCCTCGGCCCCGGCGGCGAGCCGGTAGCCACCGAGGCGGCCGGTGTCGACGAGCGCGCGCAGCACAGCGAGGTGCTGGCGTAGATGGTGGCTGAGGCGAGGAGGCGCTAGTGGGGCTGCCGGAGGGGGTGACGCCGTCGAAGGTCATCGCCGTGCACCTCAACTACCACAGCCGCGCCGCGCAGCGCGGACGCACGCCCTCAGAGCCCTCGTATTTCCTCAAGCCGGTGTCCTCGATCTCCGCCGGAGGCGACGTCGTGCGACCTCAGGGCACCGAGCTGCTCGCCTACGAGGGCGAGATCGCGGTCATCATCGGCGAGCGCACCCGGGACGTGACGCCGGCCCAGGCGCGCGAGCGCATCGGCTTCTATGCGCCGGCCAATGACTTCGGCGTTCATGACTTCCGCTGGGCCGATCGCGGGTCAAACGTGCTGTCCAAGGGCCATGACGGCTTCACTCCCATCGGCCCCGCCGTCGCCGCCGGGGGCGTCGATCCCGGGGCGCTGCACCTGCGCACCCGCGTCAACGGCGAGCTGCGCCAGGAGACCGACAGCTCCGATCTCATCTTCTCCTTTGCCCAGCTGATCGCCGACCTGTCGCGCTTCATGACGCTGGAGCGCGGTGACGTCATCCTCACCGGGACGCCGGCGGGCACGGGTGTCGTCGCGCCGGGCGATGTGGTGGAGGTGGAGCTGGAGGGCGCCGGGACCGTGACGAGCACCATCGTGGCGGCACCCGCCCCGCTGGCCGAGTACGGGGCCATGCCCCGCGTGACCGACGAGGCCCGCGCGTTTGCCACCGCCGCGCCGATGCCGGGATCGGCGCGGCTGTCGGCCGAGGCCCGCGCCGCCCTGCGCCGCGTCTCCACCGCCACGCTCACCACGCAGCTGACCAGGCGCGGCATCGAGACGACGTTCCTGACCGGCCTGCGGCCCGCCCGCCCGGATCTGCGGATGGTCGGCCATGCCCGCACGCTGCGCTACGGGGCGATCCGCTCCGACGTGCGCGAGGCGATGCGCGGTGCCGCCGACGCGCAGAAGCGGGTGGTGGAGAGCATCGCCCCGGGCGACGTCCTGGTCATGGAGGCGCGCAACGAGACCGGGGCCGGCACGATTGGCGACATCCTGGCCGCCCGCGTGCTCGCCCGGGGCGGCGCGGGGATCGTGACCGACGGCGGCGTCCGCGACACGCCGGGCGTCGCCGCCTTGAGCATTCCCACCTACTACCGGACGGCCAACGCCTCCTCGCTGTGGTCGCGCCACATCCCCCTCGACGTCGACGTTCCCATCACCTGCGCCGGCGTGCTCGTGATGCCCGGTGACGTGGTCGTCGGCGACGCGGAGGGGGTGGTCATCCTGCCGGCCGCCCTGGCCGAGGAGATCGCCCGCGACGCGGTCACGCAGGAGGAGCGCGAGGAGTGGGCGCTGGAGCGCGTCCGGGCCGGGGAGTCGATCCGCGGCGTGTACCCGCTGGCGGCGGACCGGCGCGCCGAGTTCGAGCAGTGGCTGGCCGACAGACAATCCGAGGAGCCATCGTCATGAGCAGTCCGTTTGCCGCCGATCCCGGCGCCGTGCGCGGCGCCATCACGCCGCTCATCACGCCGTTCACGCCAGACGGCGCGCTCGATCTTGATGCCATCCCCCGGCTCGTCGACTGGCAGATCGCCCGCGGATCCCACGGGATCTCGGTCGGCGGCTCGACCGGGGAGCCGACGTCGCAGACGATCGCCGAGCGGCTGGCGGTGATGCGCGCCACGGCCACTGCCGTTGCCGGCCGGGTGCCGTTCCTGCCCGGAACCGGCACGGCGCTGATGGCCGAGACGCTTGAGCTCACGGCGGAGGCCGAGCGCCTGGGCGCGGCCGCGGTGCTCATCGTCACGCCGTATTACGGCCGGGCTCAGCAGGACGGACTGTTCGCCTGGTACTCGCGGATCGCCGCTGAGTTCCCCAACCTGCCCATCATCCTCTACAACGTCCCCGTCCGCGCGGCGGTCGACATCGCACCGGCCACCGTCGGCCGGCTGCGCCGAGCGCATCCCAACATCGTCGGGATCAAGGAGACGACGCGGGACTTCGAACACGTCTCCTACGTGCTCGACGAGGCGGGCACGGACTTCATCGCCCTCTCCGGCATCGAACTGCTCTGCTATCCGATGCTCACCCTCGGCGGACGCGGTCACCTCAGTTGCGTGGGCAACTTCGCGCCGGAGCCGGTGGCGGCACTGTACGAGGCGTTCATCGCCGGCGACAGCGACCGCGCCCGGGCGCTGCACTACGACCTGCACCCGCTCGTCGACGCCGCCTTCGCCGAGACCAACCCGGTTCCGGTCAAGTGGATCATGAAGCAACTCGGCCTGCTCGGCTCAGATCACGCGCGCGAGCCGTTGGCGCCGCTCAGCGACGCCGGAAAGGAGCGCGTTTGCACCCTGCTGGCCCGGAGCCCGCACGTGGCGCTACCGGACGCGGCAGCGGTCGCCGGCGACGGGGCGGCCCCGGGGACCGAGGTGCGCCGGTAACACATCGAACCGGGCCCCTCGCCAACGGCGAGCGGAGGCGCCATGCTTGAACGCATGAACGAAGAAGCCTCCCAGGCTGCGCCGCGGGGCCTGCGGCAGCGCGGTCAGCCGGCGGCCGACACGTCCCGCCACCAGCGGCGGCGCCGGGCGGCGCTGCGTCACGAGGCGGCCGTCGTCGCTGCTGAGATCCGGCGGATGAGGCGCGTCGGCCGGCCGGAACCGACCGAGAGCACCACGCCCCGGATGGCGACCTGAGTCAGAACCGGCGGCTGGGAGTCCACAGCGGCCCCGGCCGCCGGACCTAATCGCCGGCGGTGACGAGCTTGCGGATCTCGCCCTCGTCGGTGTCGACGTGGCCGTTGCCTTCGCCCGCACGGGCGCGCATGTCGCGCACCTCAGACGGCGGATCTCCGCGCAGCAGCCAGGTTCGATCGCCGCGACGCTCGACCTGTCCGCTGGCGGCGAGGCTGGCCAGGCGGGAGGACACCGAGGGCCGCTGGCTGCCGATCAGTTCGGCGAGGTCACCATGGCTGAGCTTGAGGGGCACGACGGTGCCCTCCGGGGTGACCTTCCCAAAACGGTCGGCGAGATGCCACATGAGCACCAGCAGGCGCAACTCGACGTGCTGGAGGCAGTGGATGGCGACATCGAGGGCGAGGGCGTGAGACCGCTCCACCGCCCGGGCCACGATGCGATGCATGAGCGCCGGCCAGCGGGCGGCGACCATGGTGATGCGATGGTCGAGCAGGGCGATGCGCACCGGGGAGATCACGCGCCAGCGGACGTCGAACGGCATCGGTGCAAAGCGGCCGAAGTGATCCCAGGGGCGCAGCAGCGACCCCGGGCCGACGAGCTCGCCGCACCGGCGCTCGGCCACCTGCACGCTGCGGATCAGCAGGCCGTCGATGACGAGCAGACCGAGGAGGTTGGGCGATCCGAAGTCGCTGGGGTCGTAGACACCGCGGCCAAACTCAACCACTTCGGTGACCGCATACCGACTGGCCCGCGCAAAGTCCTCAGGCGACAACTCGGCGCCGA
Organism: Solirubrobacteraceae bacterium; assembly: GCA_035702755.1. Taxonomy (GTDB): domain Bacteria; phylum Actinomycetota; class Thermoleophilia; order Solirubrobacterales; family Solirubrobacteraceae; genus Palsa-465. Next base: position 9,156 of record DASSZQ010000046.1, read on the forward strand.
GATCAGGATCCTCGTCCAGGAGCCGGATGCGGCGCTTCGGTGATTCTGTTCGCCCTTGTCCACCCACGTAATCGACTCTACCCGGGAAAGGGGCGGTAAAGCCACGAGGCGATGGCGCACCCGCCATCGGTATCCCGGATGACAGCTTGCTCGCCCGGGCAGTTGCAAAGCCGGGAACTTGCGTTACGAATGAAGAGGCAGCTGGCGTCGTCGTCGCCAGGCGGGCCGAAGCCGGTCCCCCGCCGTCCCCGGCGCCGTTGTCACACCGTCACCGTCCCACCGCGAAGGAGACCCATGTCGAAACCCTCGACAGCGCTGCCGCGCGTGCCCACCCTCTCCGAGGATCGCGCAGCCGAGGCGAGGGTCACCGACCGCCTGTTTCGCCGCTGGCGCGAGGACGGGGACCTCCGCGCCCGGGATGAGCTGTTTGAGCGGTACCTGCCGATCGCGCGGCGGCTGGCCGGGCGCTACTGGAACGCGATCGAGCCGTTTGAGGACCTGTTTCAGGTCGCCAGCCTGGGCCTGTTTGCCGCGATCGAGCGCTTTGATCCCGACCGCGGCGTCGCCTTTCCCGTGTTCGCGATCCCGACGGTGCTCGGCGAGCTCAAGCGCTACTTCCGTGATACCGGCTGGTCGGCCCACGTCCCGCGCCACGCCCAGGAGCTCGCGCGGCTGGTGGAGCGGGCCAGCCGGGAGCTGACCGTGCACTCGCGCCGTCCGCCCCGCGTGTCCGAGCTCGCCGAATATCTGGAGATCAGCACCGAGGATGTGCTCACCGGACTGCACGCCGCGGCCGCGCATCATTCGGTCTCTCTCGACGCGCCGCTGACGACCGACTCCGCCGAGGAGGTCTCGTCGCTGGGTGAGTCGATGGGCAGCGAAGACGAGCGGTTTGCCTTCGTCGAGACGGCGGCGGTCCTGTCGAGTGCCGCTCGGCGGCTCTCGGTGGCGGAGCGCCGGGCCCTCGCCCTCCGCCTCGAGAGGGATCTCAAGCAGTCAGAGATCGCCGAGCTGCTCGGCTGCTCGCAGATGCAGGTGTCGCGCCTGTTGCGCAGCGGGGCCGAGAAGCTCCGCGCACTGCGTCCGGACTAAAGAGCGGACCGCGGCTCAGCACGTCGACGACGGCAGGGCGGTCCCGGCGCCCGCGCTCGGCGCGTCGACCACCCCCGCGTCGCTGGAGCGCAGGATGGCGCCGAGGTGCACGACATACCAGACGCCGCGCCACGAGATCATCGACGCGATCCCAAACGACCGCAGCTCGCCGCCGCTGCGATACAGCACCCGGGAGTTCGGAACCTCGTAGTAGCCGACGCCGTTGTCGCACACGCCCGGCGGCACCCAGTGGGCGTAGCCGGAGGGCACCTGAACCCCCACCAGTTGTGCCTGTGCACCGCCGAGGAGGGCGTGGGCGGCGGCGAGGTCAAGCTGGTAGTCGCCGACGAGCCGGTCCTGCCAGTCCCCCTGCGGATCGCCGATCGTCTTGAGCTGGACGTACGCCGCCTCCGGGAAGAATGCGGGCATGGCGGGGCCGGCCGACCCCGCCTCCACGCCGCGCCACAGGGCCGCCATCTCGGCCCGGAAGGCGCGGGTGGCGGCGCTCGGAACCTGCGCGGTCTGGGGCAGCGTCCCCGGCGCCGGCCCGGGCGGGCGGCGGGGGCGGGGGGCGGCCGGCGCCGGTAGGAAGGTTGTCGTCTGAGTGGGGGTGGACGTCACGCTCGGCGCCGAGGCACGGGCGGCCCGCTCCGTCTTGGTGTGCGTGCGGGAAACGCTGGACCGGGCCGGGGGTGCGGTCGATCCCGCCGGGGTGGACGAGCTTCCGCCCACGCCCCCGCAGCCGCTGAGCAGCACCGCGCCGACGGCAGCGGCCGCCATCGCCACCGGAGGGGACCACCGACGCCGGAGCGAGATCATTGGCGAGAGGTTGCCAGGTCATCGGCGGTCCGAGCTGCTGCCGCTGCTGCTTCTTAACCTCGTGCCGATACAGGGGAGGTGCGGGTCCTGTTCCGGGTGGGGTGGCTGGCCGGGGGCCTTTGGAGGTTTCTCCCATATAGACGCAGAAATCTCCAAAGGCCCGGATGCAGCGGTCGCCTCGTTCCCCGTTGATCAGGCCGTTTTTGAACCCCTCTGGTCCGGCGCCGACCGTTACCGACCGTTATTCGGACTCCAGCGCCTCGCGGTCCTTCTCGGCATCGCGCAGGCGGCCGAGGAACAGCAGGCTGGCCAGGGCGGCCGCCGCGCAGATGATCCACATCGCCTGAAACCCCTGGGTGTTGCTGAACACCTGCGCGCGGGTGAGGGCGATGGCCAGGCCCGCGAGGATCGGCCCGGCGACGACGCCCACCCCGCGCGACATGCTGTAGAAGCCGGTCAGCGCCCCGTGCTCGCCCTCCGGCATGAGCGGCATGAGCAGCGCGTAGGACATCGTCATCACGGTCCCGCCCCCCACCGCGATGAACGGCACGGCCACGCCCATCAGCGGCCGGCTCGTCGTGAAGATGAGCAGGAGGTAGCCGAGGCCGTACGCCCACAGTGCGATGCGCACGACCTTGATGTGGCCGAAGCGATCAGCGGCCTTGCCGGACGCGCCGGCACCCACCAGGATCACAAACGCGACGGCGCCGATCATCAGCGACGCCGACGGCAGCGAGTACTTCAGACCGACCGTGAGATAGAGGATGACGAAGGCCTTCATCGATGCCAGCGCCATCTCCCACAGCGAGTTGGCGATGAAGTAGGCGCGCAGCGCCGGATGGCGGACGAGCAGCCCGGCGACCCGCCGCGCCAGCTCCCGCGGGCGCTCCCCGCCCTCGGCGTCGTCCGGGCGCCGGCCGACGAGGCCACGCCGCACGATCAGCACGACGAAGGCGGCCACGGCGACCACCATCACGAACGCCGAGACGACGAACGGCAGGGGCCGGGCGACGCTCAGCAGCAAGCCGCCGCCGAGCAGCGCGAGGCCGGTGCCCAGGCCGCGCGCCACGGCCTGCGTGCTCTGGGCGCGCCCCGCCTTGGATTCGTCGGAGACGAGATCCGGATACATCGCCCGGTAGGGCTCGTAGGCGACGAAGTAGAAGGCGAAGAACACGCCGGCCATCGCCGCGACGAGGACGAGCGTGCCCAGAAAGCCGATCAGTGCCAGGGCGACCGCGGCCGGAATGGTGCCGGCCAGCACGAACGGCAGGCGGCCGCCGATCCGCGTCCGCAGCCGGTCTGACCACGCGCCGGCAAACAGCGGGATCCACAGCGCCATGACCCCCTCCCCGCCGACGATCACGCCGATGATGATCGTCTGATGGGTGTAGCGGCGCGCGACCTCGCCCAGGTAGGTGGACACCATCGTGATCGACAGCGCCAGCGCCAGGGTCGGCAGGGCCAGCAGCCCCAGCCGCACCTTGTCCTCGGTGCGCAGCGCGGGGCCGCCGGCGCCGTCCCGGCCCCCGCGGCCACCTCCGCCGTCGCGGGCCGCGCGGTCGCCTGCCCCGTTCCGGGCCGGGCGCTCGCCGGCGGAGGCGGAGGCGCCGCCGCGCGCCTGCTTGTGCTGGGAGTGCTGCTTGGTTTCGGTCACGCGCGCCGCTGCTTCACCGTGGTCGGTCCCGGGAGGACGCCGCGCCTAGCGGGCGGCGCGAACCGCGGCCCCCGCGCCGACAGCGGCCGCCCCCACCCCGGCCAGGACCATGCCGCGACGCAGCGAGAGCTCCAGCTGCGGGCTGACCGAGTGCGCCTGGTCGTCAAACGGCCCGTGCGCTCCCCGGTCCTCGTCGACCGGCTCAAACAGGTTGTCGTGACCCTGCGGATCGAGGTCGTGCTGCGTCATCTGCGACTTGTAGCCGCTCTTGGCCAGGTAGCGGTCAAGCAGCCAGGGAGCGAGCCGCTCGCCCAGGATGTTCATGACGGTGGGAATGCCCACGTAGACCTGCCGGCGCTTGTGGTGCGCGGCGTAGTGGATGGCCTTGGCCGCCACCTCCGGCTGGTACATGGGGGGAACCGGCATCGTCTGCTTGGGCAGCTTGGTCCGGCCCCAGGTGAACTGGGTCGTGTTCAGGCCCGGCAGCTGGATCATCGACATCTGGACCGCGGACTTGCGGTGCAGCAGCTCGGTGATGATGCTCTCGGTGAAGCCCTTACAGGCGTGCTTGGCGCCGCAGTACGGAGACTGGAGCGGGATGCCGCGATACGACATGGCCGAGCACACCTGCACGATCGACCCGTGGTTGCGCGGAACCATGCGCTTGAGCGCCGCGCGCGTGCCCCACACCATCCCGTGATAGCTGACGTCGGTGGAGCGCTTGAACTCCGCCGGCTCGATATCGAGGAACTCGGCGTACACGGTCACCATCGCGTCGTTGACCCAGATGTCGATCGGACCGAAGGCGTCCTCCACCGAGGCGGCCGCGGCCTCGACCTGATCGGGCTCTGAGACGTCGACGGGCAGAACCAGCGCTTCGCCGCCGGCCTGCTCAACCTCGCGGGCCGCCGCCTCCAGGCCCCGGCGCCCGCGGGCCAGCAGAGCGACGCGGGCGCCGTCGGCGGCAAACCGCCGGGCGGCGGCGCGGCCCACTCCCCCGGAGGCGCCGGTGATGACCACGGTCTCTCTCTGCTTGGCTGACATGGATCTCCTTTCGGTCCCTCGCCGGTGCGCACGCGCAGGCGGAGGTCATTTGCTTACTCTCGGTCTTTGGAGGCGCTACCCCCAACGCCGTGCCGACACCACCCCCGTTGCGGCGGCAGGTCCGCACGGGGACATGTCTCACCTCACAACTGCTCGCGCACGCCCGCCTCGTGGTGGACCGAGCGCGTCTGCGTCGCCAGGTCCCCGGACAGCGCCTCCGCGCCGCGCCCCCGCCGCAGCAGGGGGAGGATCGTCCGCCGCTGCAGGTTCTCGACCTCAAGCGCCAGCGAGACGTAGGCGACGGTGCCGACGAGGACGAGTCCGATGATCCCGGCGGCGTCCTCAATGCCGGCTCCGCCGGTCAGCTCATAGAGCCCGGTGACCAGAAAGCGCAGCGCGGTCAGGGCGAGCACGAGCGCCGGCCCCAGCTTGCCCAGCGATGCCCCCAGCGCGCACAGCGCCACCCACGCCGCGGCCGCGCACAGCAGCACGCCGACGACGCGGCTGGTATGCCCCGGCGGGCTGAGGAGCATGGCGACCCCCACCACCAGCCACGTCGCCCCTTGGACACCGAAGCCGGTCGCGGCCACGGTGTCGCGGCCCAGAAAGCCGAACACCGAGGCGAGCAGCTGCAGCGGAAAGGCAAAGCCGACAAGCACGACGGCGACGAGCGTCTGGTCGGAGGCCGAGAACCAGGACAGCTCCGCGCCCGCCGCCAGCAGGCTGGCGGTGGCCAGGGCGAAGAACCCCAGCGGGAACGGCGTGGCGATCGGCCGCAGGAAGATGCGCGTCGCGGCGGCGTTCTCGTTGGCCGCCTGGGTTGGGTCGAGGCCGGGCACGGCCGGGAGCTACCCGCGGCCGCGCGCGAGCCCATGCCCCCCGGGCGCGGATCGGTAAGAGCCGTTACCCCGCAGCTGACAGGTCCCGCGCGGGGGTATGTACTTGACCGATGGCTACCGATGGCTCCCCCACTCCCCGCACGGGGCCGGATGACCCGCCTCGGCCGGCCGCAAGCCCTGACCCCCATCGAGCGAAGGTGATCGCCGCCGAGGTGCGGCGGCTGCAGAACTACCTGCTCGCCATCGGACCCATGCCCCGGCGAAAGCTCGCCGACGGCTGCGGCGCGACCCATTGGCGCGAGGGAACGCTTGAGGAGGCCATCCATGAGGGCGTGCGGCTCGGCAAGCTCCGCGAGCTGCCACTGGGCTGGATCGAGGCGACGACCGGCGCGGGCGACAGCCACGCCGGCTGAGCCGCCCCGCCCGCACCCGGTACCTGATCCCGGCGACGCGCTCGCTCGGAACGGACCGTCACCCGCGGCTGAGCACGCAGAACGGTCTGCGCGCTGACCGGTCCTGGCCGTCGGCGGTGGAAACTTGTTGCCCAATGCAATGATCGCAGTGTGCAAGCGAGCACCGCCCAGACCGCCGGCCGTTCGGCCACGCCCGAGCAGGCGACCGATGAGCTCGTCGACGGGGTACTCGGCGCCAGCCGGGCGCTGGTGGCCGTGGCCGCCCGCTCGCTGGCGACCGTCGCCGACGATGTCACGCTGACCCAGTACCGGGTTCTCATTGAGCTCGCGTCGCGGGGACCGGAGCGGCTGGCCACCCTGGCCGAGGCGCTGGGGGTCGACCGGTCCACCGCCACGCGGATGTGCGACCGCCTCGTGCGCAAGCGGCTCATCCACCGCCGCCGCACCACCGAGGACCGGCGCGGCGTGCGCATCTCGCTCACGCCGACCGGAGCCGAGGTGGTGGCCGAGGTCAGCCGGCGCCGGCGGGCCGAGATCGGCCGGATCGTGGAGCGCATGCCCTCCTCACACCGTCCCCTGGTCATCCGCGCCCTGCGCGCGTTCGCCGAGGCCGCCGGCGAGGTGCCGGAGCAGGACTGGTCGCTGGGCTGGAGGCTTGACTCATGACCAGTGATGCCATCCCGGTGAGCTCCGGGCCGGAGCGGCCCGCGGCGGTCCGCGCCGTGTTCGCGTGGCTGTCCGGCAACCGGCTGGGGCTCGTCGCCATGGCGCTGATCGTCGGCGTCGGCGCCGGCCTGGGGGCCGCCGCCTTCCGCGAGCTCATCTTCTTCTTCACGTGGCTGGTCACCGGCCATCAGCAGTTCGGCCAGCAGGGCCACGCCGCCAGCGCCCATCTGCCGTGGCTGGGCATCTGGTTCGTGCTGCTCGTCCCCATCATCGGCGGCCTCGTCTACGGGCCGCTCATCCAGAAGTGGGCCCGGGAGGCCCGGGGTCACGGGGTGCCCGAGGTGATGCTGGCGGTGGCCGAGAACGGCGGGCGCATCCGGCCGCCGGTGACGATCGTCAAGGCGCTGGCATCGGCGATCTGCATCGGCGTCGGCGGCTCGGTCGGCCGGGAGGGACCGATCGTCCAGATCGGATCGGCCCTGGCCTCGACCATGGGCCAGATCGTGCGCATGTCGGAGAACCGGCTGCGGATCATCGTCGCCTGCGGCGCCGCCGGCGGCATCGCGGCCACGTTCAACGCGCCGATCACCGGCCTGTTCTTCGGCTTTGAGATCGTGCTGCGCGAGTTCTCACTCGACGCGCTGGTCGCCACCAGCCTGTCCGCGGTGACCGCCGACATCATCAGCCGGGCCTTCTTCGGCTCGGCGCCGTTCTTCACCGCGATCCCCCACGATCTCGCCATCACGACCGACACCACGTATCTGCTGGTGGCCGGCCTGGCCCTCGTCGCCGGGTTCATCGGCCTCGGCTTCAAGAACATCCTCTACGGGCTGGAGGACTATGTCGACGCGCTGTGGAAGGGGCGGCCGGAGTGGGCGCGCCCGGCCGTCGGCGGCATCGCGCTCGGCCTCGTCCTGCTCGCCCTCCCGCAGATGTACGGGGTCGGCTATCCGGTCATGGACTCGGTCATCGCCGGCCACGTGGTCGTGTGGCTGGTCGTCCTGTTCATCGTCGGCAAGCTCGTCGCCACCAGCCTCACGCTGTCGATCGGCGGCTCCGGCGGCGTGTTCGCGCCGTCGCTGTTCATCGGCGCGATGACGGGGTTTGCCTACGGGAAGGGCGTGGACGCGCTGTTCGGCCCGGCGGTCGGCCCACCCGCCCTGTACGCCGTGGTGGCGATGGGGGGCGTGTTCGCCGCCGCCGCCCAGGCGCCCCTGACCTCGATCGCCAGCGTGGTCGAGATGACGGGCAACTTCACGATCACGCTGCCGATCATGCTGGTGGCGGGCATCGCCTCCGCGGTCTCCAAGCAGCTGTCCTACGGCAGCGTCTACACCACCAAGCTGCTGCGCCGCGGCATCGACATCGAGCGCCCGCGGACGGCGAACGTCCTGCAGTCGCTCAAGGTGTCCGACGTCATGCAGCGCCTGCCGAGGTTCGACGGCGCGGCCGAACTGCTCCCCGCGCAGGAGCGCACCGGCGACGGATGGCACGCCGCCGACGACCGGTGGCGCGAGCTGGCCGGTGCGGTCGCCGAGGTGCGCAACCCCCAGGAGCTGTTCGGCGACGAGACGCTGGAGCAGGCGCTGCGCCAGCTGACGATGTACGGGCACGCCGGCCTGCCCGTCCTCTCCCATGACCGCACCCAGCTCCAGGGCTGGATCACGCGCCAGGGCGTTCTCCGCGCCCTCGCCGAGAGGGTGCTGGAGTCCTCGCAGGCAACCCGCGCCGGGGCGGTGGCCGCCGACTTCGGCCATGAGGATCCTGAGCGCCAGGCCCACACCCCGAGCACGCCGCTGGCCGGATACGAGATCGTCGACATCCGGATCGATGAGGACTCGCCCGCCCGGGGGCGCCGGTTTGAGGAGATCGACTGGCCGGCCGGCGCGTTCGTGGTCGCGGTGCGCCGGGGAGACGACATCGAGACCCCCAAGCCCGGCGACGTCCTGCGGCGGGGCGAGCGTGTGATCGTGCTGGCGCCGGCCGCTCCCCGTGCGCACAACGAACATACGTTTGTGTCGTCCTAGCCTGGTTGGGGTACGTATCAGTAGGACACCGAGAGCGAACGAACAGGGAGCGACCCTTTATGGCAACCCAGACGACCACACAACGACAGGCTGCCGGCAATAAGGCGACGGCGACCCGCCGGCGGGCCGCGGCCAAGCGCAGTGCATCCACCACCAAGCGCTCGGCGAGCCAGACCCGCACGTCGGCGCGCCGCACCGCCCGCGCCGCCCGCACCACCGCCAACGATGCCACGCGCACGGCAGGCCGGCGCGCCGGGGCCGCGACCTCCAGCTTTGAGGCGCTGGTCCGCGAGGCGCAACGGGCCCTGGTGCTCATCCCGGTCGGCGCGGCCCTGGAGGCGCGCGACGCGGCCGTCGCCACCGTCCGCACCTATACCGACCGGCGCACCGCCGGGCTGAAGTTCAACCGCTTCGAGCGGCGCGGCGAGAAGGCGCTCAAGCGCCGGTAGCCGCCCCTCTCGGAAGGGCTGCGGACACAGAGGGCGGGACGCCGTTGGCGTTCCGCCCTTTCTTGTGCCCCACCCTCAGTCCGGGGCGGCCACGCGCTCCTCCCGCAGCGCCCGTCCCGGCCACGCGCTGCGGGAGCCGACAAACGTGATCAGGGCGGGCACGAGGATCGTCCGGATCACGAAGGCATCGATCAGCAGGCCCGCCGCCATGGCGAATGCGATCTCGCGAAACGACCGCAGCGGCACGACGGCCAGCAGCGCAAACGACGCTGCCAGGACAAACCCGGCGGTTGTGATCGGCCGCGCCGCCCGCGAGCCGCCGATCTCCACCGCCTGGCGCAATGAGCGCCGCCGCCCCTCCTGCCAGATCCGCCCCACCAGGAACACGTTGTAGTCAGACCCCAGCGAGATGAGCAGCACGGTGACGATGAAGATCACGTAGTAGGTGATCTCGCCGTAGCCGAACAGCATCTGCATGACGTAGACGGTCAGGCCGAGGGAGGCCAGCGACGCCAGCGCGCTCGTGGCCACCAGGTAGGCGGGCGCGACCAGCGCACGCAGGAACACGGCCATGACGATGAAGATGATCCCCAGCACGGTGGGGACGACGCGCCCCAGGTCGCCGAGGGTCTCGGTGACCGTGTCTCCCGAGAGGGCGGTGTCACCGGCGATCGTTGCGTATGCGTTCGGCATGCCCGCCGCCCTCAGCAACGCCGGGAGCCGCTGGCTGATGTGGCGCACGTCGGCGATGGCCCGCGCGCCCGTGGGATCGACCTTCAAAAAGGCGGCGTAGCGCGCGGCGTCACCCGTCTTGGAGATGCTGACGCCGTAGCGATGGGCCAGCGGTTGGTCGCGCGGCCCCACGACGACGGCGATCCCGGGTTGACGCTGCAGAAGGTCCTGGAGCCGGCCCAGGGCGGCGCGGTCGTAGCCCACGGCAGGGCCGGTGACGACGACGACTGCCGGGGCCAGGACCCCGGCGGCAAACCCGTCCCGCGCCTGGGCATAGGCGCGGCGGACGCCGGATCCGTGGGGCAGGCCGAGGATCACCTCGTTCCCCACGGCGACCCGCAGCAGCCCGCTGGCCGCACCGAGGACGATCGCCGCCGCCAGGACCGCGGCCAGAACCGGGTGGCGGACCGCCAGTCGCGTTGCCAGATGCCGGCGTGGGCGCGCCGGCCCCGACGGCGGCTCTGACCCGCCCCCCGCCGGGACCGCGGCGGGCAGCAGCTTCCGAGGCCAGAACAGCCGCTCGCCCCCCATCGCGAGCGCCGCCGGAACGAACGTCACGGCGACGACCATTCCCACGGCCACGGCCACGGCCAGGCCGGGGCCGAACGCGCGCAGGAAGCCGAGTCTGGCCACCAGCAGCCCCGCGGTGCCGGCGGCGACCGTGATCCCGGCCACGGCCACGAGCGGCGCGATCTGACGCAGAACCCGCACCCCGGCGGCGCGCCGCTCAACCCCCTCCGATAACAGCGCTCGGAAACGGGACAGGAAGAACACCGAGTAGTCGGTGACGATGCCGAACACCAACACGATGAGCAGCGGCTGCACGTTGTTCGGAACGGTGACGCCGGCGAGCCTGCCGAACTGCGCCGCCAACCGGTCGGCGAAGACGTAGGCGATGCCGACAGCGACCACCGTGACCGCCGCCGCTCCCACCGCCCGGAAGTGCAGACCGATCGCCAGCGCAACCAGCAGAACGGTCGCCAGTTCCACCCACTTCAGGTTGGCGCTGATCACGTTGGTGCGGGCCGCCTGCGCCGGGGCCTCGCCCGTGACCCCGACAAACTCGCCGGGCCGGTGCCCGATCTTCTCGGCGATAAGCCGCCGGGCGGTCCTCGTCTGGGCGTAGATGCCGACGCTGGGGGGGAAGTAGAGGTACAGGAGGGCGGTCGAACCGCGATGCCGGGTGATCGGCGAGGGCATCAGCGTGTTGACGAGAGGCAGCGCGCCCGCAATCTGACCGAAGCCGGCGACATGGCCGGCCGAGAGTTGCTCGGCCAGGCTGACCAGCCCCGCCTGACGCGCGGCGGTGAGGCCCTGGGGGTTGCGCACGACGATCATCGTGTTGCTCAGCACCGGGAAGGCGAAGCGCTCGGCCGAGATCCGCTGCGCCGTCAGTGCGGGCGCATTCTGGGGCACCAGCGAGCTGATCGAGCCGCCCGTTCCGCTGATCGACGGCAGCGCGATCAGCGCCCACACCGCGCCGCCGATCCAGGCCGCCACCACCAGGAAGCGCAGCGTGACGAACAGCCGCGCCAACAGGACGCCGGCCCGCCTCACGGGCGGCCCCCCGGAGATGTCGCACGTCGTCGGGCCAGAATCTGTGTCATGAGCAGGTCAGCGAGCTCGTGCTGACGGGCAGACGCTTTCCCGCGGCGCGCGCACCTAACGGCAATCCCGCGCGGCGGGGCGTGCCCTGAGGCGAATGTGTATGTACGAGAACCGATCACCCCGGCGAGGGGGCCGGATCGGACCCCTTACCGTTTCGCCGGGCCACAGGAGGGCAGCCGCCTGGCATGATCAAAGTTCTCTCTCCCCTCCTCGCGCTGGCGATGGGCGTCAGCATCGCGGCCTGCGGCTCCGGCACCGGTACGACGGCCACCGGGGCAGCCTCAACGAGCTTGTCCTCGGCAACCTCGGCGGCGTCCGGCGCCGCCGCCGGCGCCAAGGCCTCGACGCACCAGCTGGCGACCCAGACCCAGCAGCTGCTGCATCGGCTCTCCGCGCAGGCGGGCGTGCTGGCCACCGGCAACAGCACCCGCGACCAGCAGGCGCGCCGCACCCTCCAGCAGCTCCACGCGCGGGCCAACAGCCTGGCCGCGCAGGCCGACAAGAAACTCGCCCCCACCAACCCGGCGCGCATCATCATCGCCCAGGCCGACCGGCAGGCCGGGACGGCCGCCGCCGACCTCCAGCACGCGACCTCCAGCCCGGCGACACGGAGCCGGATGCGCCAGGCCCAGGCCAGCCTGTCCAAGCTGGCGGCGCAGGTCGGCCAGGTCCGCCTGGAGATCCAGAAGGCGAACCTGGACAAGATCAACTCCGATCTGCAGAGCATCGGCCACCTCCTCGCCGCTCAGGCCTCGGGCGCAAGCTCCGGCAGCTGAAGACGCGGGGGCCGCGAGGCTGCCGGGAGGCCCTCGCCGCCGGCGGCGGGCGCGTCCGCGGCCTGTATTCCGCGTGACCGCCCGGACCCGGACCCCGCGTAGCACCGGGGCCTCCGGGTACGCCAGCGGACAGTAAAGGGACCCGATCAGGAGCTGCCGATGACCGCCACCCAGGAGACGATCCCCGCCCGCGTCGATCCCCGGTTCGCCGGGGGAATGGCGGCCACCGCGACCGTCGATGTCCGCGGCCTGCGCCGGCGGCTACAAGACACGGTCGACGGCGAGGTCCGGTTCGACGCTCAGTCAAAGGCCATGTACGCCACCGACGCCTCCAACTATCGCCAGGTGCCGATCGGCGTCGTCATCCCCAAGACGCTGGACGATGTCGTGGCCACGCACCGCGCGTGTCATGAGTTCGGCGCGCCCATCGTCAACCGGGGCGGGGGCACCAGCCTGTCCGGGGAGACCGTGAACTTCGCCGTGGTCATCGACCACACCAAGTACCTCACTCAGATCGGCGACGCCGACGCCGAATCGGAGACCGTCCTGGTGCAGCCCGGGGCCATCAACGAGGACGTCAACAAGAAGACGGGCAAGCAGATCGGCATGGTCTTTGGCCCGGACCCCTCCAGCCACTCCCGGTGCGCGATCGGCGGGAACATCGGCAACAACTCATGCGGGATTCACTCCGTGCAGTCACAGCTGTACGGCCCCGGCCCGCGCACCTCCGACAACGTGGAGTCGATGGAGATCGTCACCCACGACGGCGCCCGCTTCTGGGTCGGAGTCAACGAGGAGGAGCAGCTTGACGAGATCATCGCCGCCGGGGGTCGCAAGGGCGAGATCTACGCGCAGCTGCGCGACCTGCGCGACCGGTACGCCGATCTGATTCGCGAGCGCTATCACCCGGTCACCAAGGTCCCCCGGCGCGTATCGGGCTACAACCTGGACGAGCTCCTGCCGGAGCGGGGCTTCAACGTGGCGCGCGCGCTGGTGGGAACCGAGTCGACCTGCGCCACCACGCTGCAGGTCAAACTCAAGCTCACGCCGGCGCTGCTGATGCGCACGCTGGTGGTCGTTGAGTACGACGAGCTGCCCGACGCCGCCGAGCACTGCATGGAGATCATCGAGCGCTGGAAGCCGATCGGGCTTGAAGGGCTCGACCACCAGCTGATCGAGGACCAGACCCGGGAGGGCAAGAACGTCAGCGACATCCGGGAGCTGCCCCGCCGCGACGCCCCGCACTCGGCCTGGCTGCTCGTTCAGTTCGGCGCCGACACCGCTGAGGAGTCCGAGGAGACAGCCCGGCGCTTCAAGGAGTGGCTGCTGGAGAAGGGCTACGCGGAGAACCGGATCAAGATCGAGCGCTCCCAGCAGGAGGGCGGTCACAGCGGCGACCTGTGGGCGGTCCGCGAGGGGGGGCTCGGCGCCACCGCGTTCCCGCCGGATGGAGATGACCACTGGCCGGGATGGGAGGACTCGGCGGTGCCGCCGGAGCACATCGGCCCCTATGTCCGCGACCTCCTGAATCTCTATGACAAGTACGGGCTGCGCGGCGCCATGTACGGCCACTTCGGCCAGGGGTGCATCCACTCCCGGATCAACTTCGACCTGCGCTCCGCCCAGGGGATCGCCAACTTCCGGGCCTTCATGGAGGAGGCAGGCGACCTCTGCGCCTCCTACGGCGGCTCCATCTCCGGCGAGCACGGGGACGGCCAGGCGCGGGCCGAGCTGCTGGAGAAGCAGTACGGCCCGGAGTTGATGGAGGCCATGCGCGAGTTCAAGCGCATCTGGGATCCGGAGTGGAAGATGAATCCGGGCAAGGTGGTCGATCCGTACCGCATGGACGAGTACCTGAAGCTCGGCACCGACTACAACCCGTGGCGGCCGCCGGTGCGCTTCTCCTATCAGCAGGACGACGGCGACTTCGCCCACGCGATGCTGCGCTGCGTCGGCGTCGGCAAGTGCCGGGTGCCGGACGCCGACACGGTCATGTGCCCCAGCTACATGGTCACCCGCGAGGAGAAGGACTCGACCCGGGGCCGCGCGCGCCTGCTGTTCGAGATGCTGGAGGGCGAGGTCATCGACGACGGATGGCAGTCAAAGGAGGTGTACGACGCGCTCGATCTGTGCCTGGCCTGCAAGGGCTGCACCAACGACTGCCCGGTCCAGGTTGACATGCCCACCTACAAGGCCGAGTTCCTCCACCACCATTTCCGCAGCTTCCGGCGCTGGCGCCCGCGCTATGCCTACGCCTTTGGGCTGATCGACCAGGCGGCGCGCGTCGCCTCGCGGGCCCCGGGGCTCGTCAACTTCATCACCCAGACCCCGGGGCTGGCGCGCATGGCCAAATTCGCCGCCGGCATGGCGCCGGAGCGCCAGATCCCGGAGTTCGCCCCGCTCACGCTCCAGCAGTGGTGGCAGGAGCGCGGCGGGACCCGCAACCCGCAGGGTCGCCGGGTGATCCTGTGGCCTGACACCTTCAACAATCACTTCCACACCGACGTCGGCGTCGCCTGCGTGGAGGCGATCGAGGCCGCCGGCTGGCAGGTGGTGATCCCGGACGGGCATGTCTGCTGCGGCCGGCCGCTGTATGACTACGGCTTCCTTGATCTCGCCCAGCGCTACCTGCGCCGCACCATCTCGCAGTTGCGCGAGGAGATCCGCGCCGGCACCCCCATCGTGGGGATGGAGCCGAGCTGCCTGGCCGTCTTCAAAGACGAGCTGACCGGCATGCTGCCCCATGATGACGATGCCGCCCGACTGGCCAAGAACGCGATGCACTTCTCGGAGTTCTTCGAGCGCCACGACATCCCCGTCCCCCGGCTTGAGCAACGGGCCCTGGTGTGGGGCCACTGTCACCACAAGGCGACCGGCGGGATGGACCCTGAGCACGCGCTTCTGAAGCGCATGGGGCTTGACGTGGAGCCGATCAGCGGCGGCTGCTGCGGGCTGGCCGGCTCCTGGGGCTTTGAGCAGGGGCACTACGACGTGTCGATGGACTGCGGCGAGCTTGGACTGCTGCCCGCCGCGCGCGACGCCGACCCGCAGGCGCTCATCGTCGCCAACGGCTTCTCGTGCAAGACCCAGCTTGAGCAGTCGAACATCAACCGCCGGGCGCTGCACGTCGCCGAGGTGATGAAGCTCGCCCGGGAGGGTGGCTCGCCGACCGGCTCCAGCACCGAGCCCCACCCCTCGGCCAGACCCCAGCCCGGCAACCGCCGCCGGTGGGCCCGGCGGGCGGCGCTCGGCGGCGCGGCGACGGTGGCCGCCGCGGCGGCCGGGGCCGCGACGGTCGTCGCCCGCCGCTGAGCCCCCCGCCCTCCGCCGTCCCCACCGATGTGTCAGCCCGCGGACACGGGGTAACCTCGAAGCGGGGAAGCCCAGAAGCTTCACACGTCCATGATGTCCGCCAGCCGACGACCGATGACCGAGCGCTGCCACCTCCTCCGCGAGGACGCCGACCTGCGCAGCGTGATCCCGGTCGCCGAGCAGGAGCGGGCGACCGCCTATTGCGTGGCCCCCGTCCTCTCCATCCGCCGCGGCCGCTGGAACGGCGACCAGATGAAGGTGATGAGCGAGGGCATCGGCCTGCTCGTCCTCGACGGACTGTTCATCCGCCGGGTGGGGATCGACGGCCGGTTCGGTGCTGAGCTCCTCAGCGCCGGGGACCTGCTCCGCCCGTGGCAGGGCGAGGACATCTACGCGGCGCTCCCCCACACCACCGGCTGGCGGGTGATCGAGCGGGCGCGGGTGGCGGTGCTCGACGGCGAGGTGGCGACGCGGCTGGCCCGGTACCCGTCGCTGACCGGCGCGATCGCGGCCCGCGCGCTCAACCGCTCGCGCCGCCTGGCGCTGATGATGGCCATCATCCACCACCCGCGCATCGAGACGCGCCTGCACATGCTGCTGTGGCACCTCGCCGACCGGTGGGGGCGGGTGCGCCCGGCGGGAGTGGCGCTGTCCCTGCGGCTCTCGCACAGCGTGCTGGCCGACCTGGTGGCCGCCCAGCGCCCCTCGGTGAGCGCGTCGCTCAAGCGGCTCTCGGACCGCGGCCTCGTCGCGTCGCTGGACGGCGGGTGGCTGCTCTGCGGCGATCCGCCCAGCGAACTGCTGGAGCTACAGGACGTCGAGATCGCCCAGCCGGCCGACGGCGCCGGCCGCCGGGTGCGCTCGGCGGTCGCGGCCGGCTGAGGCTCGCCCGCTCAGCTCACGACCCGCCGGCCCTCTCCACCGCAACGGCGGCGTTGATCAGCGACAGGTGGGTCAGCGCCTGCGGGATGTTGCCGCGCATCTCGTGGCTCTTGGGCGTCATCTCCTCGGAGTACAGGCCGAGGTCGCTGCCGAGGTCGATCAACTCCTCCATCATCGGGCGCGCCTCGTCCACGCGCCCGGCGAGCGCCAGCGCCTCCACCACCCAGAACGAGCAGGCGAGGAAGCAGTTCTCCTTGTCCTGCGTGCCGCTGTAGCGGTAGACGAGCGGTCCCGGGCCGCCCAGCTCGCGCCGGATGGCGTCGATCGTCGCGTTGAACCGTTCCCCCTTGGGATCGGCATAGCCGCGTCGGCCGGCGAGCAGGACCCCGCAGTCCAGCGCGTCGCTGCCGGCCTTCATGAGGTAGCTGCGCTTGTCCTCT
This sequence comes from Solirubrobacteraceae bacterium, assembly GCA_035702755.1. Lineage (GTDB taxonomy): Bacteria > Actinomycetota > Thermoleophilia > Solirubrobacterales > Solirubrobacteraceae > Palsa-465. The sequence continues at coordinate 25,909 of DASSZQ010000046.1, forward strand.
GACCACAGCTCCTGTTCGATGAAGGCGGCGATCGCCTCGCGCTCGGCCCGCCACCGATCGACGTGCCGGGCCGGGACCTGACCGCGGTCGACGAGATCGAGCAGGCGCTCGATGGCCGACCAGCAGCCGATCTTCGACGTGGCGTAGTGCGCGTTCTGGGGCAGCTCCCACAGTCCGGCATCCTCGGTGCGCCAGATCCGGCACAGCAGATCGACGTTGTCGGCGAGGCGCTCGCCGATGGCCGGCGTCAGCACGTGCCCGTGGCAGACATACAGGTAGAGGGTCTCCAGCAGGTCGCCGAAGCCGCCGAGCTGCAGCTGGCTGCCGGCCTTGTTGCCGAGGTGAACGGGCGTTGTCCACCGGTATCCCGGAACCGGCAGGGTGCTCTGGGAGCGGATGACGTCGCCGTTGAGGCCGTAGAGCGGGTCGACGCGCGGATGCGTGCTGCGGACGGCCTTCAACAGCCAGGTCATGGAGTTGTGGGCGAGCTCCTCCATCCCCACCGCCAGCAGCGCGTCGAGGGTGAAGGAGGCGTCTCGCACCCAGCCGAAGCGGTAGTCGTAGTTGCCAGAGCCGCCGACCACCTCGGGCAGCGAGTTGGTGCCCGCGGCGGCGATGGCGCCCGTGCGCCCGTCGGCGAGCAGGCGGATCGCCAGCAGGCTGCGCTCCACCGCCGCGCGCCACTGGCCGTCATAGCTGTGGCGGGCCACCCAGCCGCGCCAGACCTCCGGGGTCGCGTCCAGGCGCCGCTCGATCGCCTCACGGCGCGGGAGCGAGAGCGGTGCCTTGTCGGTGGCGGTCATCACCAGCAGCGCGGTGTCGTCCTCGGCGCAGGTGAACTCCCCGGAGCGCATGTCCTCGGCGGCGCCGGCGTCCCAGGCCTGCAGCCCCAGCTGCAGCTCGCCGATGCGCGCCACCAGCGCGCCGTGGAAGCGCATGAAGGTCAGCTCCTTCTGGCCGAACTCGTAGCTGGGCTCAAACCGCCACGTCACCGGAACGCTGCCGCTCACTCCCTCCACGCGGCGCACGAGCTCACGCCACGGCGCCACCTGGCTGGGATCGAGCGTGAGCGTGTCGGTCACGCGCACCGTGCCCTCGGCGGTGGTGAACGTCGTCTCCAGCACGTTCGTCCGCTCCAGGTACCGGCGCTCGGCCTCGAATGGGACCGACGGCTGCACGACGAAGCGCCCCCCGGACAGGGGGTTGATGATGGCGCCGAACACGCTGGGGGAGTCCAGGTCCGGCAGGCACATCCAGTCGATCGAGCCGTCACGGCCGACGAGGGCCAGTGTGCGGCCGTCACCGATGGCCCCGTAGTCGCCGATCGGCAGGTAGCCATCCTGTGGCTCTGAGCCCCGGCGCTCCGCCGGACGGGTGCTGAGTTCTGCGCTGGAGTCAAGTTGTGTCATGGCCGATGCCTACCCCGCGCCGTTCCACCCCAGTGAGATGCCAACCGGGAACGGTCTTGGTGCGGACAACTCACGTGTCCCACAACGCCGTGGGCACCCCGGATAAACGGGTAGCCACAGAATCACAGTGCGTCGCCCGCCCCCAGATGCCGGCGTCACGAGTGCCCAGTTCAGTCCCCGCCTCGCCTACCGGGCGGTGCTGCTCGCCCTGGGCCTGCTCGCCGCCGGCCTGCTGTTCAAGCAGCTCTCGCAACTGGCGCTGCTGGTCGCCATCTCCATCATGGTCGCCCTGCCGATCGCCGCCGGGGCCGGCAAGCTCCAGCGGTTCGGTGTCCCCCGCGTTCTGGGGGCGCTGCTGTCGCTGCTCACCGGCGGGGCCATCGTGGCCGCGATCCTGTTCTTCGCGATCCCGGCATTCGTCAATCAGGTCCAGGCGTTCGTGGCCGCACTGCCGACGACGGTCAGCCACTTTGAGCACGGGCTCAACCAGACGTTCGGCCTCAAGCCCGGGACGGTCACGCGCGACGTCACGCACTTCGCCCAGAGCTACACGCAGCATCCCAACACCCTGCTCGGACCGCTCTCCTCGATTGGCATGGGCGTGGCCACCGGAATCGGCGCCCTCGTCGTGGTGCTCATCAGCGCCATCTACATGGCGGTCAGCCCCCGCCCGCTGGTCGTCGCCTTCCTGCGCCTCTTCGACGCCGGCCGCCAGCCGCAGGCGATCGACACGCTTGAGCGGATCCGGGGAGCCTGGCTGGGCTGGCTGCGCAGCCTGTGCGTCGACATGCTCGCCACCGGCGTGCTCCTGTTCGTCGGCCTCAAGCTCGACGGGCTGGCCTTCGCCGGCGGCTTTGCCATCTTCTCCGCCCTGCTCGCCGTCATCCCGTACTACGGCGCCCTCATCGGCGCCGTGCCCCCGGTGGCCTTCGCCCTCACGCTCTCCTGGGAGCGGGCGCTGGTCGTCATCGCCATCTATGTGACCGCCTACCAGCTGGAGAGCCGGCTGATGCCTGAGTCGGTCCGGGGCCACGGGATGCGGCTGCATCCCGCGGTCGTCGGCGCCGGAGCTCTGATCATGACCTCGCTGTTTGGGGTGCTGGGCCTGATCGTGTCCGTCCCGCTCGTCGCCCTGGTCATCATCCTCGTCGACGAGCTGTGGGTGCGCCGGTACGGCTCCCGGCCCTCCGCAGAGCGGGAGCTCGTCTCCGTGACCGACGGGCCGACACGGTGAAGAAGCCGGCCGCCTCCCCCCGCAACCCCGGGCCGAGCGCGAGGGTCGGCGTTGCCTCACCGCCGGAGCCGGGGACCCAGCGGGCCGCCCGGGCGGCCCGCTCGGTCTATGGGGCGATCGTGCTGGCGGCGGTCCTGGTCGTCGCCGGCCTGCTCGCCGCGCAGCTGGACACGCTGCTGGTGGCGGTCATGATCACGGTGATCATCAGCCTGCCGCTCTCCTGGTGCGCTGAGCGCCTGATGCGGCTGGGCGTGCCCCGGCCGCTGGGTGCGCTGGTGGGGCTGCTGTGCGGGCTGGCGGTCACCGCCGGACTCGTCGTGCTGCTGGCGCCCACGCTGACCTCCCAGGCGCAGACACTCATCAACGCCACGCCGGGACTCGTCCACAGCGTTGAGCTCAAGCTCAGCCGGCTCGTCGGGACTCCCCCGGGACGCCTGGCCCAGCAGCTCCAGCACGATGCCACGGCCTTCGTGCGCCAACCGTCCCAGCTGGTGGGGCCGATCGCCTCCATCGGCCTCAGCGCCGTGACGGTGGTGGCCGGCCTCATCGCCGCGGTCATCACGGCCTACTTCATCGCCGCCTGGCCGGATCAGCTCATCCGCGGCGCGCTCAGCCTGTTCCCCCCGTCCGCGCGCGGCGACGCCCATCGCACCCTGCAGCGCATCCGCGGCGCGTGGCTGGGCTGGATGCGCGGCGTGGGCATCTCCATGCTGCTCATTGCCGTCCTGCTCTATCTCGCGCTGGGCGTGGGCGTCGGGCTGCCGTTCGCCCTGACGTTCTCCGTGCTCAGCGGCATCGCCGAGATCGTGCCCTACCTCGGCGCCCTGGCCAGCGGGATCCCCCCGGTCGCCTACGCGCTGACGATCTCGCCCACCACCGCGGCCGAGGTGCTGGCCATCTACATCGCCGTCCACCAGGTCGAGGCCAACCTCATCAGCCCGCTGGTGATGTCGCGTTCGGTGCACCTGCACCCGGCGGTGATCGCCTTCGGCGTCGTCGCCGTCGGCGAGGTCTTCGGCTTCATCGGCCTGCTCATCGCCGTCCCCATCCTGTCGCTCGTCGGAATCCTCATCGACGAGCTGTGGGTACAGCGGCGTCAGGCGCGCTGAGCGCAGTCTCAGGCGACGGCGCGGCACCTTTCTACTGAGCCGCGGCGCGGGCTTCAGACGATGACGTTCAGGCCCTCCCCACCTAGCGTTGGTGATGAACGGCGAAGGAGATGGAGCGATGTCTGGCGATCCAACCACCGAGCTGACGACCACCCGGCATGAGGCCGTGGTCGAGTATCTGGAGGGCGAGGGTGTGAGCTATACGCTTGTCGAGCACGAGTCCACCATGACCGCCGCCGCCGAGGCGGCCGCGGCCCACACGCCGCCGGCCGACGTGGGCAAGACGATCGTGCTCTCCGACGGCAGGCGCTATGTCATGGTCGCCATCCCGGCCAGCCGCCGGCTTGACCTCCACAAGGTCAGGAACCTGGTCGATGCCTCCAAGCAACTGCAGTTGGCCAGCGAGGACGCGATCGCGGCGGCGTTCCCAGCGCTGGAGGTCGGCGCCGTTCCGCCGTTCGGCCCGCTCGTCCCGGCCACCGAGGTGATCGACCGCACCCTGGTGGACAGGCCGCGCGTGCTGTGGCCGGGCGGCGACCACCACCACTCGGTGCTCGTCGACCCGCGTGAGGTCATCCGCCTCACCGGCGCCGCCGTCGCCGACATCTGCGAGGACTGATCACCGCACTGCAACCAACCGGGAGAACATCATGTCTGCGATCAAGAATCCCGCACCACGCACCACCGCGGAGGCCCGCGCCCGGACCGAGGACAACGTGCGCCGGCTTGACCACGTGACGCAGTCCCTGGAGGCGGCCCAGAAGGACCTCGCCTCGATGGGAGGCAATCTTGGCACCGGTGTCCGCGACCTGAGCCGGGACGTCAACCGGCTGCTCCGCGACGCCCGCCGTGACCTGACGAAGATGCGCCGCGCGCTTCAGCGCGACCTCGATCGCCTGCAGAAGGATCTGACCTCGGCCGCGACGGCCAAGCCGCCGGCTCGCCGGCGCGCGACGACGACGCGGACCCGCGCCACCGCGCGTCAGAAGACGACGGCCGCCGCATAACGGCCGCATCGGAGGGTCGCCCCCGCGACGACCCTCCGGCCGGCGGTGGGCCGGTGCCCGGCGGGGACGCTCAGAACCAGGTGGCGTTCCACGGCGCCAGCGCCGTGGAGAACATGAGGTCGACCCGGGCCAACGCGCCCGGCGTGTGCTCGATCGCCATCCCGGCCGGCACCAGCTGGGACAGGCGGAAGCCGCCGAGATAGATCGAGGCCAGCGCCTGCTGAGTGATCTGCAGGTCAGCGGCGGTGTCGGTGGGCGTGCACTCGACCGCGTCGCCGTCGGCCCGCAGGCGGTACCGCCCGGAGGCGAACCGGTGCGGGTCTTCGTCGATGACCTCCAGCACGACCTCGCCGCCAGCCGCGTAGCGACGGGCGGTCAGGGCGCCGGGCACGTCGAGGAGCCGCAGCCACAACAGGTCGACCTGCTGGGTCAGGACGAGCGCCCGGCCGTCGCGCAGCAGCCACCGCACCGGCTCGTCGACCGGCCGGTTCTCCAGGCTGACCTCGTCGACGCCGTCGATGCCGGTGAGGTAGGCCCACAGGTCCTGATAGGCGGCGGCTCCAGCCGTCGTCAGGTTCCACACCGCGGCGCTGCCCAGCGGCGGGATGAGGCCGCTGGAGCCCCGTGATCTCCACGCGAGCAGGCCGTCCGGGCCATCCTCGCCGTCATGCAGCAGCCAGTTGTGGGGCAGATCCGGGGACGGCGCGTACCCGTCGCCGCCGAGGACCCGGTCCCACCACCCGCCGTCGCGGTCGACCTGGCCGGCGCGCCGGCGCCGGGCGGCGGCGAACACCGCCGGGGCCGCGGCGCGAAACTCCTCGCGGTCGACCGCCCGCACGCGCGTCAGATCCCCGGCACAGGTCGCCCCGGCGCGGCTGCGCCGCAGGACGTAATCGGCCGACAGCGTCGCCGGCGCGTAGCCGAAGCGGCCGTAGATCGGCCATTCCGCAGCGATCAGAATGCTCAGGGGATCGCCCCGCTCGACGGCGGCCCGCAGCGAAGCGTCGAGCATCCGCGTCATCAGCCCGCGCCGCCGGTGGGTCGCCGCCACCGTGACGTTCGTCAGCGCATCGACGCGCACCTCGTTGGTGCCCCCGGCCGTTCCGGGCACCGACACCGTCCGGGGCTCGGTCCGCAACGTGGCCACCCAGCGGCCCCGGTCGCGCACGCCCCACGCCCGCGGCGCGTCCCAGACGCGGGCCAGCATGTCCACCCGCCGCTGGATGCCCGCGTCCTGCGGATCCAGCAGGAACGTGGCCGCCATGGCCCGCGCCCAGCCGGGTACCTCCTCGGCCGGAACGGGGTTGACGAGCTCAGGCAGCGCTGGCGGCACCCCTCCATCATCGCCGCCGGCTCGGCGGACGGTTCGCGATCGCGCGAGATCCGGCTGCGGGGGTGCGGGGTTCGGCGGCGTACCGGCGCCGCGCGGTGGAGAGAATGTCGCCGTACCCCACCCCTGACAGGAGGCCTTCATGCCCGTCGGCAAGGCGCGTGCGGCGACCGCCGGCGCGGACGACGACTTCGTCGTTCCGTGCCTCACCACGCTGGACCAGGCACAGATCACCGAGCACCTGACGCAGGACCGGTTCTTCTGGCTGGATCTGACCGCCCCCAGTCACGACGACATCGCCGCCCTGGGCGAGCTGTTCGGCTTTCACCCGCTGGCGCTGGAGGACAGCGAGCACCTCGGTCAGCGCCCCAAGCTTGACAACTACGGCGACCACGTCCTGCTCGTCTTCTACGGCGCCGGGCGCCGCGACGGCGCCGGTCGCCCGCGTGAGGGCGATGCCGGCGGCGATCGGCCTGACGGCGACGACGCCAACCTGCTGCGCGAGGTCGAGCTGTTCATCTCCGGGCAGTACCTCGTGACGCTGCACCCTGACCCGCTGCCACCTCTCGCCGAGCAGCGCGCCCAGCTCGACGGCCGGGCCCTCCACAGCGAGCAGTTCCTCATCTACCGCGTCCTCGACGCGCTCACCGACAGCTTCTTTCCGATCCTCGCCGGCATGGATGACGAGATCGACGACCTTGAGGCCGAGGTCCTGGCGAACCCCACCGAGTACCAGCTGGAACGGTTGTTCCTCCTCAAGCGCCAGCTGGTGGCCATGCGCAAGGTGGTCACCCCCCAGCGGGATCTGTTTGCGCGCTCGGTGGACCAGATCGCGGCGCTGCCGGGGCTCACGCTCGACGAGCGCGACTACTTTCGCGACGTCTACGACCATCTCATCCGGATCAGCGACCTGATCGACTCCTACCGCGATCTGCTCGCCGGGGCCACCGACCTGTACCTGTCGACGATCTCCAACCGCCAGAACGACGTCATGAAGCAGCTGACCGTCATCGCCACGATCTTCCTGCCGCTGGCGTTCATCACCGGCTTCTTCGGCCAGAACTTCGGCTTCATGGTCAATCACCTCATCACCAGCACGTGGACGTTCTGGGTCATCGGCGTCGGCAGCATGGTCGCCACCTGCGTTGGCCTGCTCATCTTCTTTCGGCGCAAGGGGTGGATCTGACCGGTAGTTTGCGCGGATGTCGGTGCCCCGCCGGGGGCGTAGCGTGCGTCGATCCACGACCGATCACAGGGGTGAGGACATGGCCGAGACGACACTCACACCGCGCGAGTGGCACGGGGTCGACCCCGCGTTTGCGGCGGGCTTCAGCCGGCGGATCGTTGACGCCTGGAACACGCGTCAAGCCGACCAGGTTCTGGGCCTGATGACCGACGACGTCGATTACCAGGACGCAAGCTGGCCCACCCGGATGCGCGGCCACATCGCGGTGAGGGAGTTCCTTGACTCCACCTGGCGGGCGGTCCCGGACCTGAGTTTTCAGCTGGTGGAGAACGTGCTGCTTGATCCGACCGCCTCCAAGATCGCCGATTACTGGCGCGCCACCGGCACCCACTCAGGCCTGTGGGACCCGCCCGGCCTGGCGCCCACCGCCCGGCGCCTTGAGTTTGAGGGGGCGTTCCTGGCCGAGCTGCGTGACGGCAAGGCGTGCCGCATCCGCGTTGAATACGACGTCGCCGGCGTCATGCGCCAGCTCGGCGTGCTGCCGCCGGTCGGCAGCTGGGGCGAGCGCGCGCTCATCAGCGTCACCAACCTCCAGTCCCGCCTGCGCGGGCGCTGACGCGCCTGCTCACCGGCGCCCGTTTCCGTAGTCCACCGGACCGCCCCACGGCCGGGCACAGATGGCCGGGGGCCGGCGCGGCCCTACCGTGCGCGGTGACACCCGCCTCGGCCGCGGGCGTCGACCGGCACAGCGAAGACCGAGGTGGGCGATGAGCGTGGTGACGATCAGTGCGATCAAGGCGGACGTCGGCGGATTTGTCGGCCACTCCGCCATCCATCCGGACCTGGCCACGGCGGCCCGGCGCCGTGTCAGCGACGCCGTCGAGCGCGGGCTGCTCATCGACGGTGCCGTCAACTCGTGCGGCGATGACGTGAACCTGGTGATGACCCACCGTCACGGCGTCGACGCCGAGCCGGTGCACCGCTTCGCCTGGGAGACGTTTGTGGAGCTGACCGAGGTGGCCAAGCTCCTGCACCTCTACGGAGCGGGCCAGGACCTGCTCGCCGACGCGTTCTCCGGCAATGTCCGCGGAGCCGGGCCGGGCGTCGCCGAGATGGAGATCTTTGAGCGGCCGTCGGAGCCGTTCATCGTGTTCGCCGCCGACAAGACCGCTCCGGGCGCGTGGAACCTGCCGCTGTACAAGATGTTCTGCGATCCGTTCAACACGGCCGGCCTCGTCATCGACAAGGGGATGCACCCCGGGTTCACGATCGAGGTGCACGACCTCATCGACCACAAGCGGGCCTTCTTCAGCTGCCCGGAGGATCTGTATGACCTGCTCGTCTACATCGGGACGACCGGGCGCTTCGTCATCAAGCACGTGTTCCGGCGCGGCAACTTCGACGAGCCCGTCGCGTCGACGTCGACCTCTCGGCTGTCGTTGATCGCCGGCCGCTATGTCGGCAAGGACGACCCCATCATGGTCGTGCGCTGCCAGAGCGGGCTGCCCGCCGTCGGTGAGGTGCTTGAGCCGTTCGCCGCCCCGCACTACGTCTCCGGGTGGATGCGCGGCTCCCATAACGGGCCACTGATGCCGTGCGCGCTCGACGACGCTCACCCGGCCCGCTTCGACGGTCCGCCGCGGGTCGTCGGCATGGGCTTCCAGCTGGCCGACGGGCGCCTCGTCGGGCCCCGGGACATGCTCGGCGACATCTCCTTTGACCGGGCGCGCCGCCAGGCCCTGGAGATGGCCGACCACATGCGCCGAAACGGCCCGTTTGAGCCCGGGCGCCTGCCGATGGAGGACATGGAGTACACGACGATGCCCCAGGTCGCCGAGCGCATGCATGAGCGCTGGGCGGCGATCGAGGAGCCGGCTCCGGCCCCCGCGTGAGACACGTGACCGCGTGACCGCGTGACCGCCGCCATGGCGCCGCTCATCATGGTGATGGCGGGCTGCGAGCGCTTTGCCGCCGGGCTGCCCGGCGGATCGGCGGAGCGGATGGTGGTGGCGCGGTTTGCCAACGGCGAGCTCCGCGCCCGGGTCCCGGTCGATGTCGCCGGGCGCGAGTGCGTGCTTGTGGGGTCGATCTCGCCGCCGCCCGGGAACCTGGAGCGGCTCACGCTGGCCGCCGACACGCTGCGGCGCGCCGGCGCCGTGCATGTCGGCGCGGTCCTGCCGTATCTCGCCTACGCCCGCCAGGACCGAGCCGCGGCCCGGCAGAGCCTGGGTCTCGCCTGGGCGGGGGCGCTGCTCGGTGC
>DASSZQ010000053.1:0-2305 GCA_035702755.1 Solirubrobacteraceae bacterium
CGAGGGATCGGCGTCGCCGGACTTCACCGGGACCGACATCGGCCCCACCGGTCCGGTCACGGTCACGAAGTCCGTCGGTGACCTCGTCGACAACCAGCTGTGGCAGTCGCCGGTGGCCGGCTACCCCACCACCAGCGGTTATGACGCCACGACCGGCTGGGGTACCCCCAACGCATCGGCATTCATCGCTGCCCTGACAGCGGTGAACTAGCCAGGCCCGGCCGCAGCCTCGAGGAGGCGCTTCGGCGGCGCGGCACCGCACGACGGTGGCGCGCCGCCGTCCGCCGCCGGTGGGTCGCCCCGGGGCCGGCCCCAGCGGTCGGCTCTGCGACGATGTCCGCGATGAGCCTCGCGGACGAGCAGCTTCCTGCCGGGGAAGATCGCCGCCGCTGGCTGGCGATGCCGTTCATCGCGCTCGGCGTGGCGATGATCATCGTCGACGCGACGATCGTCAACGTGGCCGTCCCCACCATCATCCGGGACCTCCACATGACGGCGGTGACCGCCGAGTGGATCAACTCGATCTACTCGTTGGTGTTCGCGGCGCTGCTCATCACGCTGGGCCGGATCGGCGACATGGTGGGCCGGCGCCGGCTGTTTCGCGTCGGAACCGTGTGGTTTGTCCTCGCCAGTCTCGTGGCGGCGACCGCTCAGAGCAGCGCCATCCTCATCCTGGGACGCTTCCTGCAGGGCATCGGCGGGGCGATGATCCTCCCGGCGACGCTGTCGACGGTCAACAGCCTGTTCCGGGGGCGCGAGCGGGCGATCGCGTTTGCCGTGTGGGGCTCGACGATCGGCGGCATGGCGGCCATCGGTCCGTTCCTCGGCGGCGTGCTCACCACCGACCTGTCGTGGCGCTGGGCGTTTCTCATCAACGTCCCCATCGGCGCCGCGATCATCGCCGGACTGCTGACCGTCGTCCCGGAGACCTCAGACCCGCAGACGCCGCGGGGCGTTGACGTCCCCGGGCAGGTCACGCTCATCGTCGGTCTGACGATGCTGGTGTTTGGGCTGATCGAGGGTCAGACGTACGGGTGGTGGACGGCCACCCGCCGCCTGGCGCTGCTCAGCTGGCCCCAGGGCGCGGTGTCGCCGGTTCCGGTCGCCTTCGCCGTGGCGCTGCTGTCGCTGACGGCGTTCGTGCTCATCGAGCGCCGGCGACGGCGTCACCGCCGGATCGTCGTCGTCGACCTGCGCCTGTTCTCGATCGCCAGCTTCAGCCGGGGCAACGCGGCGGCGCTGATCGTCTCGCTGGGCGAGTTTGGGCTGCTGTTCGTGCTGCCGCTCTACCTCCAGGGGGCGCTGGGGCTGAGCGCGCTGGACACCGGCGCTGCCCTCATCCCCCTCGCGGGGGGAACGCTGCTGGCCGGCGGGATGACCCCTCAGCTCGCGCCCCGGCTGGGGCCGCGCGGGGTCGTGCAGCTCGGCCTCGTCCTTGAGGTGGTGGGGATCGGCACGCTCGGCCTCGTCCTGACCGACCACTCGTCGGTGTGGGCGCTCATCCCCTGGCTGTTCGTGTACGGGGTCGGCGTCGGCTTTGCGACCGCGCAGCTGACCGGGGTCATCCTCACCGAGGTGCCGGTGGCCGCCAGCGGGCAGGGCTCCGGGATCCAGAGCACCTTCCGGCAAGTCGGCTCCGCGCTCGGCATCGCGCTCCTGGGCACGATCCTGATCACGACGCTGGGCAGCGGCGTCACGCATCGTCTGCGCTCGGTCCCGGGGCTGCCGCCGGCGGCGCGGACCACGATCGCCGGCGCCGTGCGCGCCAGCGGGGGCAGCGCGATCGTCGGGCTGCGCGCGCGGCCGGGAAGCGAGCGCATCGTCGCCGCCGCCTCCGGGGCGTTGACGGCCTCGGCGCGCGCCGTGGCCTTCACCGCGGCCGCGTTCGTCGCCGTCGGCCTCCTCTTCACCGCCGGCCTGCCCAACCCGCGCGGCCAGCCGGCCGAGCCGGAGGGCGCCGGCGCTTGACGACCGCGGCCGTCAGGCTGTCGGTGTCGCCAGCCGGCGGCGCCGCGCGCTCGCCATCGACGCATACACGCGCTTGGTGCGCCGCGCCACCTCGCCCCAGTCAAAGCGCAGCACGTGGGTGCGGGCCTCGGCCACGATCCGCGCCCGCTCCTCGTCGTCGGTGAGCACGCGCTCCAGGATCTCGCCCAGCGCCACCGAGTCACGGGCGGGGAAGCGCAGCCCGACGGTGCCGTCGTCCGGGACGACCTCGCGCAGGCCGCCGGTGTCGGCGACGACGCACAGGCAGCCGGAGGCCATCGCCTCCAGGGCGACGATGCCGAACGGCTCATACAGCGAC
>DASSZQ010000157.1:0-11056 GCA_035702755.1 Solirubrobacteraceae bacterium
CACGTCGATACGCTCCGGGCATGCCGGAGGTTGAGTCAGATCTCGCCATCGAACCGGGGCCGGAGCATCTGGCGCCGACGGCCTTCCTCGACACCCGCAATCCGGTCGTGCAGGAGTTCGCGCAGAATGCCGTGGCCGGCGCCCGCAGCGAGCGCGAACGCATCCGCCGCCTGTTTGCGGCCGTGCGGGACGAGATCCGCTACGACCCGTACAGCGTCTCCAGCGACCCCAGCGAGTACTGCGCGAGCACAGTGATCAGCCGGGGCGCCGCGTACTGCGTTCCCAAAGCCGTCCTTCTCGCCGCAGCCGGGCGCGCGCTGGACATTCCGGCACGCCTCGGCTTTTCCGACGTGCGCAACCACCTGCAGTCTCCGCGCCTGGCGGAGGTCATGGGTACGGACGTATTCGTGTTTCACGGATACACCGAGCTGCACGTCGACGGCGCTTGGCGCAAGGCGACCCCCGCGTTCAACGCGACACTGTGCGCGCGCTTTGGCGTCGCTCCCATGGAGTTTGACGGCACGCGCGACGCGCTCCTCCATCAGTTCACCGCCGATGGCAGCCGGCACATGGAGTACGTCCTCGATCGCGGGGTGTACGCCGACCTGCCGCTGGAGCGGATCCTGGCCGCGTTCGCCGCCACATATCCACGGCCGCTCGCGCGGGAAATGGATGATCCAGCCTTCAACGAGTAGCCGCATCACCTCCTCGTCGCAACGCCGGGGGGCATCCGCCCGGGTAAGGCGGCTCTAGGGGCACCCTTACCCATGTCTTGACCCGGCGGGTCAAGCTGCTTGCCATGTACTCAACCTGGTTCGGCGATCTCCACACCGAACTCGTCACCTCGAAAGGAGGTGAGAACACATGGCCAAGAAGGATGATCTTCGCAAGGACACCAAGAAGGACCGGCGTGACCGCTAGTTCTCGCCCACCGGAATGTGCAGCCGCGCCGGCTGATGATCGGACGCCGGCGCAGGCTGCATCCCGGGCCGACCGGGCCCTCCCGCGGCGAGTTGCCCCGGGTCCGGAGCGCTTGCGGCCGGACTGACGTCGCGGCTCAGCCGGCCCGCTGCGGAGCCCCGAGGACGAGTTCGTCGAGTTCGGCGAGCGCCCCGTGCAGGTGCTCGGTCCAGGGCCGCTGGGCCGGATCTGTGACCCAGCGATCAAACGTGATCCGAAAGACCGCGATCCCGGTCTCGCCGGCCAGCCGCGCCACCGACTCGCCGACTCCGCGGCGGCGGAGCGCGCCGGCGAGCGCGTCGGTGAGGGAGGTCAGCTTCATGAGCTCGCGCTCCTGGAGCTCAGGGGTGGCGAGGATGACGGCCCGGCGGCGGCGGGCGAACTCCGGGGCGAATGCGGCGCCGGCCGCCTCGAGAGCGGCGGTCACCGCCTCAAGCGCGGTTGCCTCCGCCGGTGCCCGGTCGACGCCCGTGACCAGCGTGTCGACCAACTCCTCCGAGCCCCGGAACAGGACCTCGCGCTTGTCGGCGAAGTGACGAAAGAAGGTGCGCTCGGTGAGACCGGCCCGCGCCGCAATCTCAGCGACCGTGGTCTGTTCGAAACCGCGCTCCTCAAACAGCTCAAGCGCGGCCTCCCGCAGGCGTCCTGCGGCGTTGGGTTCCCAGCGTGCCATCGGTTGTCAGTGTAGTGATGGCAGTCGCTGACATCGTGTGCTAGGGTTGATGACAGCAACTGACATCACTCTCTCTAGGAGGAAAAATGCGTCTGTTCGTTACCGGAGCATCGGGCTGGATCGGCTCCGCCGTGGTTGGGGAGCTGCTCGCCCACAACCACGCCGTGCTGGGGCTGGCTCGCTCTGACGCCTCCGCTGAGCGGATCGCCGCCGCGGGCGCCGAGGTCCGGCGCGGCGAGGTCACCGACCTCGCGGCCCTGCGCGACGCCGCCGCCCAGTGCGACGGAGTCATTCACCTCGCCTTCCGCCACGACATCGCCTTCGCCGGGGACTTCGACACCGCCGTCGCCTCAGACCATGCCGCGATCGAGGCCATCGGCGATGCCCTCGCCGGCACCGGCAAGCCGCTGGCGATCGCCTCGGGCCTCGCCGGCCTGCGCGGGGAGGAGATCGCCACCGAGGACGACCGGCCTGAAGTGACTGCCGGCGCCGGCGGCCGCGTCCTCAACGAGCGGACCGCCCTGGCCCTCGCCGAGCGTGGGGTGCGCTCGATGAGCGTGCGTTTTGCCCCCACCGTCCACGGCGCCGGCGACCACGGGTTCATCGCCGGCATCGTTGCCGCCGACCGCGAGCACGGCGCCGCCGCCTACGTCGGTGACGGCGCCAACCGCTGGCCCGCCGTCCACGTCACCGACGCCGCGCGCCTCGTCCGCCTTGGCGTCGAGCGCGCACCCGCGGGCTCGGTCCTGCACGCGGCCGCCGAGGAGGGCGTCACCTTCCGCCAGATCGCCGAGGCGATCGGACAGCGGCTTGAGCTGCCCGCGACCTCGATCCCCGCCGAACAGGCGGGTGAGCACTTCGGCTTCCTTGGCGCGTTCGTCACTCTCGACGCTCCCGCCTCCAGCAAGCGCACTCGCGGGCTCCTCGGCTGGGAGCCGACCGGTCCCGGGCTGATCGCCGACATCGGCGCCGGTGCCTACGACCCGGTCCCGGTCGCCTGATGGCTCCGACGTCAGACCCGTCGGCCCCTGCCGGCTCACCGCGGCCGTCACTCGGATGGCGGGGTGACGGCTTAACATGCTCGCCATCCCGGAAGTCCTCCTGCGTGCGCCTCGAATCCCTGGGCGGCTGGTGGCGTGGTGTGCGGCGGCCACAGTCCCGTTGCTGGCAGCCGGCTGCGGTGGCGGCTCGCCGGGCGCCGCGGGGGGCGGGTCCCCCTCCGCTCACGTCACCATCAATGCCGCCAGGCAGTACCAGCGGATCGCCGGATTTGGCGTGTCTGAGGGGTTCGGGCAGGCACGGACGCTGATGACCGCGCCGGCGGCGGTCCGCAAGCAGGTTCTGAGGTTGCTCTACAGCCCAACCGGCGGGGCGGGATTGACGCTCCTGCGTAACGAGATCAGCGCCGACAGGGGGTACACGATCGAGCCGACGGCGCCGCGCAGCCCAGCGGCGAAGCCGTCGTATCTGACACTCGCCGAGATCGGCCAGGATCAGGGGCAGCTGTGGCTGGCCAAGCAGATCACGGCCGAATATGGCGCCAGCGTGTTCGCCGATGCGTGGAGTGCGCCCGGATTCATGAAGACCAACGGCTCGGCGATCAACGGCGGCACGGTGTGCGGAGCCCCGGGCGCCAGGTGCAAGAGCGGCGACTGGCGCCAGGCGTACGCCAACTACCTCGTGCAGTACGCCAAGGATTACGCCGCGGCGGGCGTGGCGCTCAGCTACCTGGGGCCGGAGAACGAAGGGAACCTCGCGGTTCCCCAGGACAGCATGATCATGAGCCCGGCGCAGACGGCCGACTTCATGGCGATCCTGGGCGCGACGCTCGCGCGGTCCGGACTTGCGACGCGCGCGGAGTGCTGCGCCACCACTGGCTGGAGCTACGCGCAGAAGTACGCGGCGGCGATCAAGACCGACAGGCACGCCGACACGGCCACCGCGCTGTTCACCAGCCACGGCTACTTCGCGGCGCCCAACTCGCCACTGAACGGTTGGAGCAAGCCGGCCTGGGAGACCGAGTGGGCGCCGTTTGGCTTTGCGCCCTGGGACCCGGCCTGGGACGACGGGTCGCCATCGTCAGGTTTCACTTGGGCACAGCACATCGACACGGGCTTGACCGCGGCCAGCCTGGGCGCGTTTCTGTACCTGTGGGGGGCGAACACGAGCCCAACGGCCATGACCGGCCCCAACACGGGATTGGTCCAGGTCAAGGGAGACACGGTCGCGACCTCTGGCCGACTGTGGGCGTTCGCCGGCTACAGCCGATTCATCCGGCCGGGGGCGGTGCGCATCGGGAGCACGACGAGCAGCGCCGGCCTGGAGACGAGCGCGTTTCGCAACACCGACGGGTCGGCCGCGGTGATCGTTCTGAACAGCACCCACACCCGCCAGAGAACGACGTTCTCCCTGCGCGGGCTCCACGCCGGACGCGTCACCCCGTACCTGACCGACACCACCCACCAGCTTTCCCCCCAGACTCCGATCACTGTGAGGAGCAGCGCCTTCACTGCCACCCTGCCGCCGCGTTCCCTCGTCAGCTATGACATCCGCTCATGACAGGAGGGCTCATCCCGCCCGGCGCGTGCGATATTCATGCTTGGCGGTCGGGGCGACACGCGTGCCGCACCGAATGCCGGCGAGCGAGACGACGAGCGCCACCTCGTTGTCCCTGTCGTCAGGCGCGGGCTACTTCAGCTTTGGCAGTGTCGCCGCCTCGAGCGCGGCGATGATGTGGTACCCGGGCGTCCTCATGTGAATGTTGTAGGTCCCGTCGCAGAAGTAGGTCAGGGTGCAGACCCTCGCGACGGGCGCCGGGATCTGCCCGAACAGCGGGCTGGTCGTGGCCACGAACGGGCCGTAGGCACCGGTTGCCTTCGTCACGTCCACGAACGCGGCGCCGACGCTGGCGTACGCCCTCTTGAGGCCGGGGTTGATGTCGTCCCGGAACGCGCTGATCGACCCCGGGACGAGAGCCAGTGTGTCGGGCCCAAGAACCGTTGGGTGCACCCACAGTCCCAGCTCGACGTCCGGGTATGTCGAGCCGATGATTCGCATCTGCTTGCCACCCGCCGCCCGTAACCGCTTGACGATCTTGGTCAGGTTCTTGACCGCCGCAGGCATGTTCGCTTTGACGCAGCCGGTCGGATCAGGCTGCGTGGGGCACCTGTCGACATCATTGCCGCCGATCGAGATCGTGACGACCTTGACTCGACGAGGATGGCTTTTGATGAAGTCGACCGCGGCCTGCGTCTGGCTCCTTTTGGGGTAGTTGGGCGCGCCCGGAGCGAGCGCCTGCGGAGCGCATCCGATCGCCGATGCGGTGAGCATCGACGTCGTCGTCGCACCGCCGCAGCCGAGGTTCACCAACTTCAAATGCCAGCCCCGCGCGGCCGCGAGTGGGATCAACTGGTCGGCAGGCCCGTTATGGGTCGAGCCCTGCCCTCCGGCAGGAAGCTCTTGCCAGCCCACCGAGTACGAGTCACCGAGCGACAGCATGATCCCCTTGACCGGCTTAGGCGCGGGAGCCAGCTTGTGATGAGCGGCTGACGCGGCCGGGGCAAGCACCAACAGGCCGACCAGGCCCGCGACGAGAGACCAAACATGACGTTGCATACATCTCCTCCGTGAGACGGCGTCCCCAACGATCGAGGGAGCCTAGACCACAGGCATCTCGCCCATGTCCGCAACACAAAAACCCCGCCGGAGCGGGGCTTTTGAGTGGGCCGTGGAGGGCTCGAACCTCCGACCTTGGGATTAAGAGTCCCCTGCTCTACCAACTGAGCTAACGGCCCGGTCGACTATCGATCTTACCCGCGTCCCGCGGGGGACGCACCGCGGGCACCGGCGGCGGCACAGCAAGGCGGGGCCGGAAGGGGACGTCTGTCATCTGAGGCCCGATATAGGTGCTTAGAATGGCGCCACGTCCGGGGCCCGGCCCGCGAGCGAGCCAGAGGCGACCCAAGGTCCGGGGCTCAGCGGGAGCTCAGGCCCCCCCGGCGCCGGGCTCAGCGGGAGCTCAGGCCACCCGCGGCGCCGGGCTCAGTGGGAGCCACAGGCAACCCACAGCGCGGACTCAGCAGGAGCGTGCCAGCGTGGGCTGGGTCTTGGCCACGTTGATCTCGTTGGTGACCGTCTTGCGGGCCGACTTGGGCACCATGGAGACCGCCTTGGCGGCCGCGAGATCGCCCTCGCGGGTCTGGTTGGCGGCGTAGGCGGAGATGGCGAGGCACTCAAAGCCCTTGACCCCGCTGGGATCGGCCGTGGTCACGGCGTCGTATGCGCTCGCCTCCTTGGAGTAGTTGCCGAGCGCTCCGTAGGCGTGGGCGGCGAGGATGGCGATGTTGGGGTCCGGTGAGTTGGTCAGGGCCGCGTAGCGTTCGTAGGCGGACGTGACACCGGCCAGCTCCTGCTTGCCCTGGTTGGTGTAGGTCTGGGTGGCCGAGTCATAGCCGTTGCCCGAGGCCGACTCCCAGTCGGCGGTGACGAGGTTGGCCCACGCCGCCGGGTTGTTCGGCTCCTTTTTGGTCTGGCGCATGGCCGCCTTCTGCTGGGAGCTGATGATTGAGCCCTGCTGGTTGGAGCCGCTGCCCGTCAGGCCGTTGAGCAGCCCCCCCAGCCCGTTGCCGGTGCCCACGCCGAACAGGACGAGACCGCCTCCCATGATGAGGGCCAGCCCCAGGTAGACCACCTGGACGGTGCGGCGGCGGCGGCGACTTCGCAGGTCAAACAGCATGGCTTCAGGACTCCAGATCGCCGTCGATCTGCCCCAGCTTGATCAGCTCGGCGGCGGCGCGCTTGGCGTCTCGACGGTCGGCAAGCTTGAGCAACACGATACTGGCGAGGAACAGGAGCACAAGCGGCAGGGTCTCCAGACCGGTGGTGACGGGGTCGGCCCCCGGCATCGCTGCCGCGATCACAGCAAGGATGACCGTAGCGTAGCGCCAGTGCCGGGTCAGGGTGCTGCCGTTGATGATGCCGGCGCGGCGCAGGCCGAGCAGGGCGAGCGGGAGCTGGAAGGCGAGACCGATCGCCCCCATCGTCATGACCTCGAACGAGTACAGGGGCTTGGCCTGGACGAGGGCGTTGAACTGGTTTGCGTTGTAACCCTGAAGGAACTTGATCGCCGCCGGCAGGACGATGAGGTACGTGAACACCACGCCGGCCACAAACAGCGCCGGCGCGGCGACCACCACCGGCGTGGCCGCCCGGCGCTCGGTATCACTGAGCGCCGGTATGACAAAGGCGTAGGCCTCGTAGAGCAGGACCGGCAGCGTGAGCAGCACCGAGAAGTAGAAGCAGACCGTCAGCGTCGTGGTGAACGGCTCCCCCACGCCGATCGTGATCGGCACGTCATGGGGCGCCTGGTGGGGCAGCGATTTACTGGCGCTGGTGGCGTACTGGCCTGCCTGACGCAGCAACGCCTGCTGCTGGGCGGTGAGGTTGCCCGCCGACGAGGCGCCCAGGGTGGTGAGCGTGGCTCCCAGGCCGGCGAGATCCTTGGCCTCCTTGACCTGATCGTTTGTCAGGCCGCTGATGTGGTTGGCCGCGGCCGACGAGGGCGGCGGCAGGCGGCTGTTGAGCAGTCCCAGCAGGGCATGGCTCTGCCAGAAGCACAGACCAAAGGCGACGATGAGCGCGGCCGCGCAGACGAAGAGGCGGCTGCGCAGCTCGTCGAGATGGTCGACGATGCT
This sequence comes from Solirubrobacteraceae bacterium, assembly GCA_035702755.1. Lineage (GTDB taxonomy): Bacteria > Actinomycetota > Thermoleophilia > Solirubrobacterales > Solirubrobacteraceae > Palsa-465. Next base: position 7,327 of record DASSZQ010000157.1, read on the forward strand.
CAGACGATCCTCGTGCCCGATGGGCCGGAGAACCTTGGGCATCGATTCGCCTTCGCTTCAGCCGGGGACTACGAACGGTCGGCGCCGGCGGGGCCGGAACCGGAATGGGTGGCGGCGGGCTCCTTGGGGCTCGCCGTCGTGTCCGGCATGGCCTCGGCCTGCGAGAGCGCGGGCTTGTCCTCGTCCTCAGGCTTGCTCTTACCGGTGATTCCGTCCTTGAACTCACGCATCCCCTGGCCGAGGCCCTTGCCGATGCCCGGCAGGCGCTTCGGTCCCATGATCAACAGGATGATGATGATGACGACGATGGCGTCGACTGGCGGACTTCGAAACATGCTTCTTGACCCCTCCAAGTATCGGGATGACAAGCGTAGCGAGTAGCGCCCCTTAGGCATACGTCCAGTCCCCTCAAGGCGGATCAGCCGAGGGCCGATAAGGGGTGCGAGCCACCATGAGCCACCGCCCTGAACGCCAATCGATCCGCCGCATCGTCCTCCCCAGCGGACGCGCCATCGAGGTCGTCCGGTTCTACTCTGACGACCCGTCGCCGACCGGACTGCACGTCTGCCCGGAGTGCTCCTCAGAGCTCGTCCAGCCGGTTGACTGGTCCGAGGCGCCCCACGGGCTGTGGGAGCTCGTCCTCCAGTGCCCCAACTGCTTCTGGATGGACGAGGGCGTGTTCGAGCAGGAGCAGGTCGACGCTCTGGAGGAGCGCCTCGACGACGGCCTGACCGAGATGCTCTCCGATCTGCGGCGCCTCACTCAGGCGAACATGTCTGAGGAGATTGAGCGGTTCGCCGCCGCGCTGAAGGCCGACCTCATCCTTCCTGAGGACTTCTAGGACCCGGCCCGGCCGGGCCGCCTAGGAATACCGCTCGACGACCCCGTCGGCGATCATCTCCAGCGCGGCGCGCTGCTGGCGCGGCAGGTCCGGAAGCGCGTCCTTGGCCGCCGCCACCAGGTCGTGCGCGCGGGTGCGGCAGGCGTCGAGGGCGCCGGTTGCGGTGATGCGAACGCACACTTCGGCGGCTCGCTCCGTGCTGGTCACCGACCGCGGGTCAAGCGCCGCCAGCTCCGGATCACGCTCCCGGGCCATGATCAGGGGCAGGTTGACGGTGCCGTCGAGCAGGTCGGCGCCCCGCGGCTTGCCGGTGCGCTCCGGCGGCCCGGTGACATCGAGGACATCGTCGAGCAGCTGGAAGGCGAGACCGATCCGCTCGCCAAACGCCCCCAGCGCCCGCGCCCGGCGCGCGCCGGCGCCGTTGTCGCCGCCCCCCTCCAGCGCGCCGAGCTCGCATGCCGCCCGGAAGAGCACCGCGGTCTTGAGCCGGCATCGCTCCAGATAGCGGGCCACCGTGACCGTCCGCCACGCGTCCGCGCGCTGCATGAGCTCGCCGGCGGCGAGCTCGGAGCTGGCGAGCGACAGCACCTGCACCGAGGCCACCGACTGAGACTGGACGAGCTCGGCGAAGGCGCGAGAGAAGAGCAGATCGCCGGTGGCGGTGGCCGCCAGGCGACCCCCGGCGGCCATCACCGTCGGCCGGCCGCGGCGCAACGGCGAGCCGTCGAGCACATCGTCGTGGACGAGCGTGGCACTGTGCACCAGCTCGACGGCGACCGCCGAGCGCAGGAGCTCCTCGGACTCCGGCGGAGGCGCCCCAGCGGCGAGGAAGAGCAGCAGCGGGCGCAGCCGCTTGCCGCCGGCGGTGATCGTGTCCCCGGCGTAGCGGCCGAGCACGTCACCGTGCCCGGTGGCCAGCTCCGCCAGCCGGCCCTCCAGGCGCTCCATCAGCCGCGCGGCCGGCTCACCGCCGGCCTGGCGGACGGCCTGCACGGGATCCTGGACAAGCGTCATCGAGGCACCTCGCCTGAGTGCAGGGCGATGATTCCTCCGGCGGTGATCCGGTAGCGCACGTCGGTCAGACCCACCTGCCACATGATGGCGGCCAGCTGTTGGGGCGGGGGAAAGCGGCGCACCGAGCTTGGCAGGTACTCGTAGGCGTCCGGATCGCCGGCGAAGCGGCCGAGGGCGGGGACGATCCGGTCAAACCAGACCTCCAGCAGGGTCGACAGCGGTGGGCGCGTCGGCGTGGTGATCTCCAGCACAACCACCCGGCCGCCGGGGGCGACGACCCGCGTCATCTCGGCCAGCCCCTGGCGCAGATCGGAGAAGTTGCGTGCCCCAAAGCCGACCGTCGCCGCATCAAATTCCCCGTCGCCGTAGGGGAGCGCCAGGGCGTTGGCCGACTCAAAGCGCAGCTGCACGCCGTCAGGCACGGTTCCGGCGGCCCGCTCCCGGTCGGACTTCTCCCGGGCCAGGTCGAGCATCCGCTCGGCAAAGTCGGCGCCGACCACCGCGCCGCCCGGGGCAACCCGGCGAGCCAGCTCCAGCGCGAGGTCGCCGGTGCCGGTGGCGACGTCGAGCGCCCGGCCGCCCGGGCGCAGGGCGGCGAGATCGGCGGCGCGGCGGCGCCACTTGTGGTGCAGGCCGGCGGTCATGACCGTGTTCATTCGGTCATAGACGCCGGAGATCCGGTCAAACATCGCCCGCACCTGGGACTCCGGCAGGGTGCCGGCCTGCGGTCCGCGGGGGTGCTGGTCGGTGTGGCCCTCCGGCGACGATGCGCTGGCCGTCATGGTCCCCCGCTCCCGGCGTGAGCTACTGGAGCTCGGAGAGGAAGTTGATGAGGTTGTTGAACTTGTTGGGGTACTGCTTGGCCAGGCCGGCGAAGGACGGCATCGGCGCGGTGGGGTTGCGCAGTGTGGAAGCGATTGCCTGGGGGCGCAGGATCTGCCCAATATGCGTCAGGTTAGGACCGGGGCCGTTGTTGCCGTTGGTCCCGATGATGTGGCAGGCCAGACATCCGGACTGCCCCACCACCATCTCGCCGGCCCGGAACGTCGCCTTCTGGCTGGCCGTCAGCGATGCCGGAGGGGGAATATCGACGGAGTTGGGGGAGCCCGTGTTGGCGCCTGAGTAGGTGAGGAACGCCATCGCGAACATCGTCGTCAGCCCGGCCGCCAGGGCCACCGGCCGGCGCTCGATCCGCCGCTCCGGGCTGCGGTCATAGAACGGCAGCAGGAACAGGAGGATCATGCAGATCGTCGGCACGCCGATCGTTGCCAGGTCCGTGAACTTGGGGATGTTCTTCATCACCCTCAAGACCTCGAACAGGAAGAAGAAGTACCAGTCCGGGCGCGGGACGTAGGTCGTCGTCGTGGGGTCGACCTTGGGGCCGAGCTCGGCACCGAACATGACCGCCAGGAAGATGATGACGGCCATGGTGATGACCGCCATGAGTGAGTCCTTGGCGACCGCGTACGGGAAGAACGGCTTGCCCTCGTTCTTGAGGATCCCGTACTCGCGGAGGTACTGCTCCTTCTCAGCCTGATTCATGCCCGCGTCCCCCTCTAGATGTGCGCCTTGCGCATGTCAGGAAGCTCCTCGGCCTTCAGCCACGGTGGCGCCGAGATGCCCAGCTTGGAGACGAGGTACAGGTGCGCGCCGATCAGGGCGGCGATCAGGCCGGGCACCAGCATCATGTGAATCGCGTAGAAGCGCGACAGCGTCGTCGCTCCAAACTCCGGCCCGGCGCGCAGGAAGTCCGACAGGTACGGGCCGATGAACGGGCCGGTGCCGTTGATGTTCACGCCGACGATCGTCGCCCAGTAGGACTGCTGCGTGAAGGGCAGCAGGTAGCCGGTGAAGCCCATGGTCAGCGTCAGGATG
>DASSZQ010000252.1:0-10281 GCA_035702755.1 Solirubrobacteraceae bacterium
GATCAGCTTCGTCACGCCGGTGTACGGCTCAGGTCGGGTCCTGTCGGATGCAGCGCGCCCCGGCGGGAATGTCCGTGACCGCATACGGGATGCAGTTCGCGGTCGACCCGCGCCCGGCCGACGCGCCGGCAGCGCTGTCACGAGTCCCGCAGCATGCGACCAGCATCGTCGCCGTGATCGCGATCCCAACCGCCGCTCGGAGGCGTCGCCGCCGCGCGCGGCCCCCGATCGTGGACCGGACGTGCATGCGTTCACTACGTGCCAGCGGCACTAGCGTCACACCCCAACCCAGGAGCAATGCCAACGAAGCTGCTCGGCCAGCCGGCGGCCTCGGGCTTCTGCTGCCCGACGCTCATTTGAAGTCCGCGAGCTTGACGCCGACCAGCTGCTCGAGCTCGTGGCTCAGCGTGTAGCCGTTGGCGAGCGGGATCTGCGACTTGCCGCGGATGCTGAACGCCATGCCACCGCACGCACCGGTATACGTCGCGCGCGCCAGCACCGGTGTGCCGTGACCGCGACGGAAGTTGATGATCACGGTCGGCTGCGCCGGTTCGGCGGGGCAGGACTCGACCGCGCCCGGCTGCACGATCGAAAGCTGGTCGATGGCCCAGATAACCCGCTGAACCGTCGCTGGCTTTGTCACACCGATGCTCACGCGCGAGATATGCCCGAGTTTCTGGCGCGTCACATCGACCTGGTGAACCCCAACAGGAATCCGCTCGCCCACCGGCCGCGGCATCGTCCAAACCACCTGACCCTCGACGCGCAGCTCCGTGCTCTTCGGTGATAGGGCAACGAGCTCGATATTCAGCGAACGGGACTCCGACACGCCCCTCACCGGCGGCCACTCAAAGTCCACGAACGCTCCGCGAGGACTCGGGTAGCGCCGCCCCCAACCGTTCAGCCGCGGCCCGTCGGGTACGTTGGGCCTTAACGAACATGTAGACCGCCGGACCCCGATCGGCCTCCAGCTCGATGATCCGTCGGAGCGTCGCCAGGCGCTCCGGATCCATCCGGCGCCCCCGTGCCGCGGCCATCGCGGCCAAGTCCCTCGTCCCCGCGATGAGTGGCCGCACTCCGTCACTGACGTCCTCGCGGCTGGCGGCCCGTCGAAGATCGACGAAGCCGTTCGGCACTCCCGCCGGCGAACCGACCATCGAGAGCCGTCCGGCGGTGGTGTTGATGCGCAGCACCGCGTTGGCGTCGTGGGCCTGCTCGGTCACCTCCGCGCTTCGGCGGCGCGGGACGAGCTCGCTCACCGCGTCTGACAGTCGCTGCAGGTTCTCGCCGGCGAACGACGGGCAGATGTCGACGCCCACCGGCGCCACGTGGACCCCGCGTACGCCTTCGGCAAAGCTCCCGGTCACGACGTAGTCGACCCGGCGGCTCTCCAACGAGGCGAGGATCGCGATGGGGCCCGACCCGTCGGATCGATCGTCGAGCATTCGTTCCACTCGCTGCGCCACGCTCAGCGGGAATCGATCCCCCAGCGCGTGATCGCCAGCGCGATCTGCGTCGGTCAGCTCCAGCGACAGATCAAACCCGCACGCCCGGACCAGGTCGACCACGGTGTCGAAGCTCGGCGCCATCGCCCCGGCCTCATACCGGTTGATTTGGACGCGGTGGATGCCGCGTCCGCTCGGCGTGCAGATCACCCGAAACCGCCGCAAGGACGGCAGCACGACCTACGCGCTGCGGGTTCGCATCCACGGCACGGATGAGCGCGTCCCGCTCGGCAACACCGAAGACGGCTGGGACGAGATCCGCGCTGACCAGGCCCGCAAGCAACTGCTGGCCAAGATCGAGCTGGGACAGTGGTCACGGCGACGCGCCAGTCCTAGCGCGAACACCGACGAGGAGCCGACGTTCCGGGAACTGGCGACAGACTGGCTGGAGGCCCGCAGGCTCAACCCGGGGATCCGCCCGCGCACGGTCCAGTTCAACCGGACGCACCTCACGCGCTACCTCGCGCCGATCTTCGGCGAGCTTCGCCCCTCCGAGATCACGGTGTCGAAGATCAAGAAGTACCGGCACCGGATCCACGCCGAGAACGACCAATCCGCAAGGCAGCGGAAGCAGGCCGGCCGCTTCGCGACCCGCGCACGCGCCACCGACTCCGCACCGTCTCCAACGACTCCATCAACCAGACCCTGCGGACACTCGCACTCGTTCTCGACGACGTCGAGGACGCAGGCTGGATCGACCGGAACCCCGCGCGGGCCAGGCGCACCCGCGAGCCGGCTGAGCGGCGGGCGCACCGCGGCGTCCTCGACGTGGACGAGTTCCTTGACCTGCTCGAGGCTGCGCAGCAGCTCGACGGGTTCCACAAGCCGGCCACCGTCGAGAAGGCGAACGCTGCGCGGACGCTGCGCGACGAGGCCAAGCTCGACTGGAAGCGCATCGGCGCCCCACCTCGGCGTCGCGCCCACGACCGCGATCTACCTCTACGGCTGCGCGGGTGATGAGGCCGTCCTCGGCAGGAGTCCCCGCCGCGCGATCATCGCGACGCTGGGGCTCGCCGGACTCCGAGTCGGCGAGCTGTGCGGACTCGACAACCGGGACATCGACCTCGCCAAGGCGCGCGTGCACATCACAGACGCCAAGACAGCAGCCGGGGTGCGCGCGATCGACATCCACCCGCGCCTCCTCGATGAGCTGGCCACCCACCGCGCGAGCTGGCCAGATGCCGGGCCGGACGATCCCGCCTTCCCGACCCGTGCCGCCACCCGGCGGACCCGCTCGAACATCCTGACCCGCGTGATCCACCCGGCTCTGGCGCGAGCCAACCAGCTGCGGACACAGCGCGACCGCGCGCCGATCCGCGCGCACCTGACGCCACACACGTTCCGCCGCAGCTACATCTCATTCATGGTGGCCGCCGGCTATGACCTGCCCTACATCCAGGCGCAGGTCGGCCACCGGGATCCGTCGACGACGCTCGCGATCTACGCCCAGGTGATCGCCCGCCCTAACCGCGACGAGCTGCGCTCCGAGATCCGCCGGTTGCTCGGCACCGACGCCCCGCCAGCAGCCGCCTCAGCGAGGCCGGCCGGGGTCACGCGGCCGCGTCAACTCGACGTCGGTGGCCTCAAACTGGCCGCTGAAAAGGCCGGAAAAGTCCGCGCGCTCCTCTCGTGACCAGCCTCGCCCCTATCGTCCGGAACCCAATCCCTCGGCATTGCAGGGAGTTTCGTGATGGCGAGACCCGGACTCGAACCGGGGACACCACGATTTTCAGTCGTGTGCTCTACCAACTGAGCTATCTCGCCCTGGCCGGGCGATGCTAGCGATCTCTGAGGGTCAGATGCGCGTCCGCGTACGTGCGACACCGCGTCCGGCGCAGCCGCGGCGCCCTACGCCGGGCCGGGAATGACGAACCGGTCGTATGCGAGGGCGCCGTCCCCGGACACCGTTCGGTAGACGGCCTCGGCGTGGGACGGGGTCACGGTCACCGTCAGGTAGCCGTGGGCCTCGGCCTGATGCGCCTCCAGGCGCACCCCCTCAAGGCCGGGGAAGGTCGCCGGCAGGTCCGGCACGCCGGTGCCCGCGGCGTGGCGTTCATGAAAGCCGCCACTGCCAACGACGACATACGGAACCTGGCGATCTCCCACGTGCCGGGTGAACCGCTGGTAGGCGTGGGCGTGGGCACCAACGACGGCGTCCGGCACCCGTCCGGCGCGATCGAAGCACACGTCGAGGGCGTCCCCCAGGTCAAGGTTGGAGCCGTGCACGACGTCGATCGAGTACACGGGGCGGTGCATGGCGAGGATGACCCGGGCCTTCAGCGGCGCGGCCCGCAGCTCGCCGGTCAGCCACTCCAGCTGGCTCTCCTCCACCTGCCCGTCCTCCGGCACGTTGGTGTAGAGGCCGATGATCCACAGCCGCTCATGCACAAGCGTCCAGTGGACGTGAGGCTGGGCCGCCGCGGGGCGCCGCACGCGCAGCGCGGCATCATGGAGCGGCTGGGACGGCGAGCAGAACGCGCGCAGGAAGGGCTCAAGCGGACTTGTCCCCGCCTCCACCGGCGCCTCGCCGTCATGGTTGCCCGGGATGGCGAAGATGGGCGCGTCGTAGTCGCGGTACGGCGCGAAGAACTGGGGCCCGTAGTGAGCCTCCTCGCCGTGGGGGTAGACGACGTCGCCGAGGTGATAGAAGAAGTGCACCGGCGTGTCGCTGTCGAGGTCGCTGACCATCGCGTTCGCCACCTCGCACTGCGGGCGCCCGTCGCGCCACCCTCCGGTGTCACCGACGCAGTGGAACCGCAGCGCTTCGGACCGGCGGATCGTGGTGAGTTGCTGGCGCCCCAGCACGTCGGCAAGGGCGTGGCGGTACGGGGCTGCGCTTCGCGGGGGCGGCAGCGGGACGAAGCCGGGGCCGGGGCTGATCGGCCGCCGCTTGAGCAGCTGCGTCCGGGCAGCGGGCGGCTCCGCCGTCGATGTCCTGGCCGTCTTGAGAGTGCCGCTCACCCTGATGCTCCATTCTCCGGCCCCGGGTTCACCCGCTCGTTGTCATTCTGTGACTGCCCCGCGCGGGCGCTCGTCATGCGGCGCAGCAGCTCCAGCGCCCCCGCCTTGTGGAGCGGCTCGTTGAGATTGCCGCATTTCGGCGACTGCACGCAGGAGGGACAGCCGGAGCGGCACGGGCACTCGCCGATCAGCCGCTGAGCGTCATCGACCAGCCGCTCAAACTGGTCATAGCCGCGGCGCGTGATCCCCACCCCGCCGGGATGGCCGTCGTAGATGAAGATCGTTGGGCCGCCCGTCTGCGGATGGGCGTTGGTGGACAGCCCTCCGATGTCCCAGCGGTCGCACATGGCGATGAGCGGAAGGACCGCGATCTGCCCGTGCTCAAGCGCGTGCAGCGAACCGAGCAGGGCCGCCGGCGGGAACTGCTCGGCGGCGATGAGCTCATCGAGCTCGTACCACAGGGCGCGTGTCTGGAACTCGACGGTCGGCAGGTCCAGAGATTGAAAGTCGATGACGGCGTGGTCCTGCAGACCCTTGCGCTGGTATCCCAGCACGGTCTCGGTGTAGACGACGGAGCCGTAGGAGAGCGTGACGCCGCACGTCGCGCGCCGCTCCTGGAGGCGCTCGATGTACGTCATGCTCTCCCGCTTGGCCTGGGTGAAGTAGTCGCCGTCGAAGGGCTCAAGCACCGCCCGTCGCGCCGCCAGGTCAAGGGCGAGGACGTGGTAGGAGCGGCCGAGGTGCATATACACCGCTCCCTCGTGGACGGTCGAGTAGGCGCGGCCCGCCTCGATCGTCCCCAGCACCTCGCCGGAGCCGGCGTCGAGCAGCACAAAGCTGTCCGCCGAGGCCGAGCGCAGAGCCACGCGAGCCGCCGGGTAGTCGTCGGCCCGCTGGGGGACGAACCCGGTCACCCGCTCACGCAGAAAGCCGGCGGCCGTCAGATCCTCCGCGAACCGGCGCCATTGGGAGCCGAGGAACGGCTCATCCTGGTCAGACAGCGGCGCCTCGTGGGCGGCGCACAGCAGATGCTCACCGTAGATCTCCGGGCTGTCCGGGTCGAGGATCGCCGCCTCCACGGGCCGGGCGAGGAACTCGTCCGGATGCCGGCAGAAGAACTGGTCAAGCGCGTCCTCCCCGGCGATGTAGACGGCCAGCCCACGACCGCGCCGGCCGGCGCGCCCCCACATCTGGCGCAGGCTGGCCACCGTTCCCGGGAACGTGACACACACGGCGGCATCGAGCTCGCCGATGTCGATGCCCAGTTCCAGCGCGTCGGTGGCCACGACGCCGAGCAGCTCCCCGCTCGTCAGCCGGCGCTCGATGTCGTGGCGCTGCGCCGGGGTGTAGCCGGCGCGGTAGGGCGCAACGCGCTCCCCCAGTTCCGCGGGGAGCCGGTCGACGGAGTGGCGCAGGATGAGCTCAACGCCCTTGCGCGACTTCATGAAGCAGATCGTGCGGGCGCCGGCGCTGACCAGCGCGGAGAACACCTCGGCGGCCTCATAGAGCGCCGAGGCACGCACGCCGAGCTGCTCGTCAAGCAGCGGCGGGTTCCACATCGCCACCCGGCGCGGGGCCCGCGGGGCGGCATCGCTGTCGACGAGCGCAAACGGCGCCAGGCCCGTCAGACCCTCGGCGAGCGCCACCGGGTTGGCGATCGTCGCGGAGGCGAGCAGGAAGCGCGGCTCGGTGCCGTGGATGGCCGCGGCTCGGCGGAGGCGGCGCAGGACGTTGGCGACGTGGGAGCCGAACACGCCCCGGTACACGTGCGCCTCGTCGACCACGACGAACGCAAGATTGGCGAACAGGTCATCCCAGGCGCCGTGGTGAGGCAGGATCCCCACGTGCAGCATGTCCGGGTTGGTGATGATGAGGTTGCTGCGCTTGCGGATCGCCGCCCGCTCATGGCGTGGGGTATCGCCGTCGTAGATCGCCGGGCGGATGGCCTTCTCCAGGCCAAAGCGGCCGAACGAGCGGGCCTGGTCCTGCGCCAGCGCCTTTGTCGGATACAGGTACAGCGCGCGGGCGGTGGGATCGGTGGTCAGGACCTCAAGCGTCGGCAGCTGAAAGCACAGCGACTTACCGGAGGCGGTGCCCGTGGTCACGATCGTCGGCCCGTCGAAGGCCTGCTCCAGCGCCTCGCGCTGGTGGGCGTACAGCTCGTGGATCCCGGCGCGCTCCAGCCCCTGGAGAACTCGCCAGTCCAGCTCGTCCGGTACCGGGACCAGCCGGCCCCGGCGGCCCGGATAGACGTCATCGTGAACCAGCCGCTCCTCGGAGCGGCCGTCTTGGAGAAGCGCCGCCCAGGGCTCGGTTTCAGGGACCGTCGACACGCGTGCTCCTGAGTATGGCGACGTCAGCCGGAGCCACAGCGGGCGGCCCGGGTGCTACGGTCGCGCGCCGTGCGCTGCCTGTATGTCGACATGGACGGAACCCTGCTGGGGCCCAACGCCTCCCTGCTCACGGGCGCCGACGGGGCGTTCAGCCTCCGGGGCGTGCGGGCGCTGGAGGCCTGCGCCCGCGCCGGCGTGGAGGTCGTCATCTATTCCGGGCGTCGGCAGGGCAGCGTGTTTGAGTCGGCCCGCCTGATCGGCTCCACCGCCTACATCTTCGAGATCGGCTGCGGGCTGGTCGTCGACGGCGAACTGGAGTGGCTCACCGATGGGCTGGTGCCGACCGACGACGGTGGTTCGATCCATGACCAGATCGAGAGATCCGGTGCGCCGGCGCTGCTCTTGGAGCGCTTTGCCGGGCGCCTGGAATACCACACGCCGTGGTCAGCCGGGCGGGAGGTGTCGCACCTGTTGCGGGGCAACGTCGACCTGCGGGAGGTCGCCGCCGTGCTTGACGAGGAAGGTCTCGGCTGGCTGCGCCTCGTCGACAACGGCGTCATCCGTGCCGCGTCGGAGCAGATGGCGGGCCTGCCGACCGTCCATGCCTACCACCTGATCCCGGCGGGTGCATCAAAGGCCCGCGGCGTCGCCCGCCACATGCAGATCCGCGGCTACGCGCCGGAGGACTGCATCGCGGCGGGCGACTCCCGCGAGGACATGGAGGCAGCATCCGTCGTCGGCACGTTCTGGCTTGTCGCCAACGCCCTCGATCGCGACCACACGCTCGAAAGCGAGGTGGCAGGCCGCGCCGGGGTCCGGATCGCCTCCGAGTCCTACGGAGCCGGTGTCTATGAGGCGGTGGTCACGACACTGGCCGAACGGGGCGGCCGGTGAGGGCCAGTTCCCGTTTGGTGGCGTCGATCATCCGCTGACGCGCCCGCCGCCGCTCGGCGGCAAGCACGCTGCGTCGGTTGATCTCGTCCGCGTCACCGACTGCCCAACCCAGTCGCTCCACCAACTGCTTGGCAAAGTGCTTGGACTCGAAGTCACTCACGGTCACCCGCTCCCGGAACATGACTGGCCGCTCCCCATCATCCGCCGGTTGATCAGCGGTCACGATGATCTGAGGCATGTGTCCCCCATCTTTTTTCGACATCTGTTCGTGGCGAGGCTGCCACGAAGAGCTTCAGCCTGAGTAAACATCTCGTTGCCGGTTCACTCAACCGGGGTCTGCGTAAACCAACCATGGACGCGACCGCGCACCCGCCGCCAGAAGCCGGGCCGGACGGCGGGCCTCCACCGGGGCGGGGGCGGGACCGTGGTGCGGACGACTCCCACCCAGTCCTCCAGCGGCAGCTCGCCAGCGATCAGCTGGCCGAGCGCGCGCGTAACCGGCGCCTCGATACCGGCGTTGCTCAGCGCATGAGCCAGAAGCGGCACGGACTCCAGCGCCTCGACCGCCTGGCCCACCCGCGCATGGATCTCGGAGGCCGGCACGCCGGCGGCGAGCAGCTCGCCCGCCCGGCGATTGCGGCTCTGCGGGGCCAGGGCCGTGGCGACGAGGTCACCGGTTCCGGCCAAGCCGATCATCGATTCCGGGTGCGCTCCCTCGGCCTCCGCCCAGCGCCACACCTCGGCGAAGATGTGGCCGGCGGCGGCTCCGGCCGCATTCAGGCCCTGGGCCTCGGTGGCGCCGGCGGCCAGCGCCGCGGCGTTCTTGGCCGCACCGGCCAACTCCACCCCCACCGGGTCGTTTGACTCCTCACACACGACCCCGGCACGGATGAAGACGCCGGCCAGCGCGGTGGCGAGCGCCTCCTCGGTCGACGCTGCGACGAGGCCGGCGCCGGCGGTCACCATCTCCTGGGCGTGGGCAGGACCGCCGATGCAGGCGGTGCGGTGCTCGCCGAAGCGGCGGCGGATGAGCACCGTGGGAGGCTCTCCGGCGGGCGGAACGAGTCCCTTGGCCAGCGACACGACGGCGGCCTGGTCCGGCAGACCGGCGGCGCCCAGCCCGTCGATCACCTGCTGCAGGGCGACGGACGGCACCCCCAGCAGCACGTAATCGGCCCGGGCGATGGCGCCGGCACCGACCGCTTCGATCCGCAGCTCCCGGGGGAGCTTGACGCCACCGAGGTACTGCACGTTCTCCCGCGCCTCGGCCAGCCGGCGCGCCTGCTCCGGAGTCCGCGCCTGGAGGGTCGTGCGCAGGCCGCCCCGGGCGAGGAGCACCGCGACGGCGGTGCCGAACGAGCCGGCGCCGACGACGACCGCCCGCTTTGTCCCGGGAGCAGGGAGATGGATCGAGCGGCGCGGCGTGAGCGGCATCTGGCTGGGGGGCGGCGGCCGCGGTCGCCTATGCGGCGCCGCGGGCGCGCGTGCGTGCGGCCGCCTCGTCCTCCCGGGCCACCGCCGTGGCCAGGGCATCGGTGACCTCGGCGAACTCGCCGAACGCATCGGCGACGGCCGCCGCGCTTGAGCCGGTGATCGCGTGGTTGAGCGTGGCCACCGCTCGATCGAAGCGCTCCCACAGCGCGGCCGGTCCGCGTCTTCCGGTGCCCGGTCGCAACTCGTAGGGCGGAGCGGCGTGCTCGGCTCCCGGGACCGGGCGCCAGAGCAGTCCGGCGGCGTGGGCGTGCTCCCACGCCACCTGCTCGGTGGCGGCGGCATCGGCGAGCGTGCGCAGACGCTGGGCAAAGCCGGCGTCCGGCGGCGCCATCATGTGCGCCCGCATCGCCTCCGCCCAACCGTCGCTGGCACGGCGCACCGCCCGCATGATCTGGGCGCGCTGGCGATCGAGATCCTCTTCGAAGCTCATCTGTCGGCGTCCCGGGCCGAGGCCGGTCCACCCGGCTGATCGAACGGAGCCTCAGCGAGGCCCACCGGCTCCCCGCCCCAGAAGTCCTCGGCGCTGGGGCCGCCGGGTGGGGCGGGCGCCGCCGGCGCGCCGCTGTAGCTCTCCTCGAGGATGCGGCGGAAGTCCGAGCGCTTGATCCGCACCCGCCGCCCCACCCTCAGCGCGGGCAAGGACCCCTGGTCGATCCAGTTGCGGACCGTCTGTTGGTTGAGCTTGAGCTTCTCAGCAACCTCGGCAACCGTGAGGAACTCGTCCTCATCAGGACCGGTGGCACTCATGGCCGTCCTTCTCTAATTGAGACAAACTGGAACCAATTCAGACGGTATACTACCTCCCCCGGGAGACGTTTCACCGCCGGGGCGCACGAGGAAAGGTCTGCAAACCCCGTGGAAACGGGCGATAGGGACAGCGGAGACGTGGGTGGCTCCTCCGGCAGTGAGGAGACGGGCACTCGCGGCGACGAGAACGTCATTCGGCTGCCTCGGGAGTGGATCGGCCCGCGCGACGAGCTCGTTCCGATCCGGCCGCCGTCCTTCGATGGGGCAGGCGGGGGTCCCGGGGCGGCCGGAGGTCCTGATCCGGAGACTCCGCCGGCGGCCGATGCGTTCTGGACCGAGAACGCGGG
>DASSZQ010000268.1:0-10930 GCA_035702755.1 Solirubrobacteraceae bacterium
CTTCTGGGTGCACATGGCCCAGCACATCATGCTGCTGAACGTCGCCCCGCCGCTCATCCTCCTGGGGCGGCCGTGGCCGCGCATGTGGCGGGCGCTGCCGCTGCGGTTCCGGACACGGACCGGGCGGGCGCTGGCGCGCTCCTCCTGGGCGGCGCCGATCCGGACGCTCTCCCACCCGCTCCCGGCGTGGCTGCTGTTCAACGCCACCATCGTGGCCTGGCACATCCCCGGCGCCTACGACGCGACGCTGACCTCGAGCATCGTCCACGACCTCGAGCACGCGATGTTCTTCTTCACCGGGCTCCTGTTCTGGGCGCGGATCGTCGATCCCGGCCCGCTGCGGCAGCGGATGGCATGGCCGGCACGGCTCGCCTACGTCGTTGGGGCCATGACCGTCGGTTGGGTGCTCGCGATCGTCCTTGTCGTCGCGCCGCATCCGCTGTACCCCCATTACGCCGCACTCGCTCATCGGCCGGGCGGGCTGACCGCGCTGGGGGATCAGGAACTCGCTGCCGGAATCATGTGGGTGCCGGGCTCGGCCGCCTTTGCCATCGCCCTGATGAGCACCGTCTATCGCTGGCTGGATCCCAACGCGGCGACTCGTCCCCGCTCAACCGCGCTTACCACCTGAGGAGGACTGACCGACCATGCCCCTTCTGTTCGCCGATAACTTCCTGGCGGGCTCTCTCTTGACGCTACTGGTGCCAACGATCCTGCTCAGCGCGATCATGACCTGGTACTTCATCGCGGTCAAGAAGGTGCCGGAGGAGACGCCGCCGTCGGCGACCGCGACGCCCAGCCGCGACGTCCTCGCCGCCGCCGAGGAGGCCCACCGGGAGGCCGGCACCGAGCCGCCGCCGGCCGCGGGCTCCTGATGGAGACCGGCGCCGGCATCAGGCCCGCCCCCCGGCGCCGCATCGGATGGCCGGCGGTCGCCGGGGTCCTCGCGGTGGCGGTTCTTGCCGGAGCCGGCGCCGCGCTGATCGCCCACCTGCTCCGCCAGCAATCGACCCCGGCCCCGGCCGGAACGGCCGCCCCAGCCACCCTGCCCGCCAACACGCTTGTGGCGCCTGCGGTGTGGAAGGCAGGCGTGCGCCCCGCGCCCAACATCACCACGCTGCGCGACCAGAGCGGGCGCCGGTTCTCGCTCGCCTCGCTGCATGGTCACACCGTCGTGATGGAGTTCTTTGATTCGCACTGCCATCAGGAATGCCCGCTGGCGGGCCGGGCGCTGGCCGCCGCCGAGCAGAGCGTTCCCCGGGCCGATCGCCCTGTGCTGGTCGTCGTCAGCGTCAACCCCAAGGACACGCCGGCGAGCGCCCGTCGCGCCGCGCGCGAGTGGGGGCTGGCCGGGGTCGCTCCCTGGCACTGGCTCATGGGCACCCACAAGCTGCTGTCCGCGGTGTGGCAGAGGTACCACATCTACGTCCAGCCGCAGAAGGGCGACATCAGCCACACCGAGGCGCTGTACCTGATCGACCGTCACGGCGACGAGCGCGCCGGCTTCCTGTATCCCTACGAGCCGCCGTCGGTGGCCCATGACCTGAAGGTGCTGGCGACCAGTCACGGAGGTGCGCATGCCTGAGATCGCCGAGGCGGCGCTGCCCGCCGACATCCTGCACGGCGACGTGCGCTCGGCCGCCCCCGCCCTCGCCTCCGCCCACGGCTCATGGCGCGAGGTGGTGAGCGATTACGTCACGCTGACCAAGCCGCGGATCATGTCGCTGCTGGTCCTGACCTCGGTGTGCGCGATGGTCGCCGCCGCCGGCGGCTCACCGGCACTCGTGCCGCTGCTGGCGCTCGTCGTCGGCGGGGCCCTCGCCTGCGGGGGCGCCAGCGCGCTCAACCACGTCCTGGACCGCGACATCGATCGCCTCATGGGCCCGCGCACGGCGTCGCGGCCCGTCGCCGCCGGGCGGATCTCGCCCGCCCGGGCGGTCGCCTTCGGCGTCGGACTCTCAGCGCTCGCCTTCGCCCTGTTGACGGTGTTCGCCAATCTGCTGGCCGCCTGCCTGGCGTTGAGCGGCGGCGCCTTCTACGTCGTCGTCTACACCCTGTGGCTCAAGCGCAACTCCGAGCAGAACATCGTGATCGGCGGCGCGGCCGGCGCGGTGCCCCCGCTCGCCGGCTGGGCGGCCGCCCACGGCCACGTCGGGGTCGGCGCGATCGCGCTGTTTCTCATCGTGCTGGTGTGGACGCCGCCGCACTTCTGGGCGCTGGCGCTGCTGCTGAAGTCCCACTACGCGGCCGCCGGCGTGCCGATGCTGCCGGTGGTGCGCGGGGCGTCGGCCACGGTCGTCCAGGTTCTCCGCTACACCGCGCTGCTGGTGGCGGTCTCGCTGGTGCCGGTGGTCACCGGGACCTTTGGGCTGCTGTATCTGGTGGCGGCGGTGCTGCTGGGCGCCATCTTCGGCGTCCTCGCCTGGCGGTTGCGCCAGGAGCACTCGGCGGCCCGCGCCGCCGTTCTGTTCCACTACTCGCTGCTGTACCTGGCGCTGCTGTTCTTGGCGGTCGCCGCCGACGCCGTCATCCGCTAGCCCGCACCCGGTCCGCTCCCGGTGAGCGCCGCGCCTCGGCCCCTGTTACCGCGCCTGCGCAGAGGGGAGAATCCTCCGGGTGGACGAGGCACTGGCACTTGCGCGGAGCCTGGCGCCGTCCGTCCGCGATGAGCGCGTCCTGCGGGCGCTCGCCGCAGTGCCGCGGGAGCGGTTTGTCCCGGAGGCCGAGCGCGAGCGCGCGTATGAGAACGTCGCCCTGCCGATCGCCTGTGATCAGACCATCTCCCAGCCGTTTGTCGTGGCGCGCATGCTCGAGCTGCTCGAGCTCCGGGCCGGCGACCGGGTGCTGGACATCGGCACCGGCTCCGGGTACCACGCCGCTGTGCTCAGCCTGCTGGTGGCCGAGGTGTGGACCGTTGAGCGCCACGCGCCGCTCAGCGCCGCCGCGGCGGTCACGCTGCGCGAGCTTGGCTACACCAACGTCACGTGCATCGTCGGCGACGGCTGGCAGGGGCTGGCGGAACGTGCGCCGTTTGATGCCATCAACGTCGCCGCCGCCGGCCGCCAGGTGCCGCCGGCGCTCGCCGAGCAGCTGGCCGACGGGGGGCGTCTGGTGGTGCCGCTCGGCGGCGACAAGCAGCGTCTGACGCGGGTGCGCCGCACGCCCCGCGGTCTGCGGTCCGAGCGCCTGGAGCCGGTCAGGTTTGTGCCGCTCGTACGCGGGGAGGCGAGCTGACCAGCCGGCCTCGCATCACCTCGATCGCCGTCGGACTGGAGTCGATGAGGACGAAGCGGCGCCCCAGCTGCCGGCAGACGGCGCCGAGCGTTCCGGACCCGGCGAACGGATCCAGGCACCAGCCCCCCGGGCGCGAGGAGGCCGCCACGAGCCGCCGGATGACCCCGGCCGGCTTCTGGGTGGGGTAACCCGTCTTCTCCGATCCGTTCGTCGGCACGATCGTGTGAAACCAGACGTCGGTCGGCCGCTTGCCGCGGGCCGCCTTCTCGGCCCCGACGAGCCCCGGCGCCATGTACGGCTCGCGTTCGACCGCGTCGGCGTCGAAGTGATGGCCGCCCGGGGTGCGGACGTAGGCGAGGATGGTGTCGTGCTTGGCCGGCCAGCGGCGCCGCGGCTTGGCTCCGTAGTCGTAGGCCCAGATGATCTCGTTGAGGAAGGCGTCCCGGCCGAACAATTCGTCGAGCAGGAGCTTGCAGTAGTGGGCCTCGCGGTAGTCGATGTGGAAGTACAGCGTTCCGTGCGGGGCGAGCAGCTCCCGGGCCCGCGCCAGGCGCGGCTCCAGGAAGGCCAGGTAATCGTCATAGGCGTCCTCGTAGCTGAGGCTCTGGAGCAGCCGGGAGCGGTACGTGCGTCCGCCGAATCCCACCCGGGTCGCCTCCGGGTCGGCGGTGACCGCCAGCGACCGGCGGGCCTGAGCCCGTCCCGTGTTGAACGGCGGGTCCATGTAGATGACGTCGAACGTCTGAACCGGCAGTCGCGCCAGCACGTCGGCGTTGTCACCGTGGATCAGCAGATCATCGCTGAGGACGGGGTCCTCGTTCGACGTGTGACAGCGCATCGCGTACGTACGCTAGCCCGGTGAGCGGTCTGATCGCTAGGATTGCGTTCGGTGTTCTCCACGTTCTACGCGCGTGTGGCCGCGCACCCGCTCGGTCAGCGGTTCGGCCGCACGCCGGCTATCGCGAAGATCACGAAGTACGCGATCGGCTCCGGTGTGGCTCTGGCCACGTCGGTGATCGTGTTTGCGGTCATGGACTGGATGGGAATCCGTACCGGGATCGACTCGGCCGTGGCCTTCGTTGCCGGCGCGATCCCCAACTGGGTGCTCAACCGCAGGTGGGCGTGGAAGATGGAGGGCCGCGTGGAGTTCCTGCGTGAGATCCTCGCCTACACGGTCATCTCGGTCCTCGTCTGGGCCGCCTCGACGTGGACGACCGGCCACACCCAGAACTGGGCCCACTCCCATATTCCCTCCGGCACCGGCCTTCAGGTGATCATCACCACCGCCGCCTACGTGTTCGTGCAGGCGGTGTTCTTCGGCGTGAAGTTCGTGATCTACGACAAGTGGGTGTTCGGCGGCAAGTCGCGCCTGCGGGCCGCGTTGCGGTCGCGCCGCCAGGTGTGGATGGCGGCGCGGGCAAACCGCACGCCGTAGCCCAGGTTTCCGCCCTTCTTGGTGCCCGTGGCGTGCTGGCCACGGTCGCGCATCGTGGTCGGCACTTCCGCCAGGCGGAAACCGTGCAGAGCGGCGGAGATCATCAGCTCCGATGCCTGATACTGCGGCTGCTCCAGCGTCACCGCCGCGGTCACCTCACTGCGCATGGCGCGCAGACCACAGGCGGGGTCGGTGATGCGGTGGCGCACGAGCACCGAGATCAGCGCGCCGAACACGATCACGCCGGCATGGCGGGTGGCGTCGGTGGTCAACTCGTTGCCGAGTCGGCGTGAGCCGGAGACGAAATCAGCCTCACCGGAGAGGATCGGCGTGATCACCCGGCCGATCTCGTCCGGCTCGTACTGGCCGTCGGCATCGATGGTCACGATGATCTGCGCGCCGCGGGCCCGGGCCAGCCAGTAGCCGAGGCGGAGCGCCGCCCCCTGGCCACGGTTGACCGGCACGTCGCAGACCAGCGCTCCCGCCTCGGCCGCACGCTGGGCGGTCGCGTCGCGGGCGCCGTCGACGACGACGATGACCTCGGAGCGCAGCCCCGCCGCCTCGGCCGGAATCGAATGGATCACCTCGGCGACCGTCGGCTCCTCGTTGTAGGCGGGGATGACGATGGCCAGGGGCGCACCGGCGCCCGGCGCGTGCTGGGCCAGGAACGCCTCGGCGGCGCCGCGCTCGGCCGTCTGGAGCCGGGCGTACTCCTCCGGTGCCACGTCGGTGGTGCTCATCGCGCTGCGGGGGCCTGCACGTCGGCCACCGACCACTCCTCCCACACGCCGACAAGTCCGTCCCGCAGGAACGGGAAGCGCGGAGACCACCCGGCGGCATGGGCGCGGCTGGGATCGACGATGACGGCCGGCATCTCGCCGGGCTTGGCCGGTCCGTGGGTGACCGACAGGTCGGCTCCGGACACGTCGCGCACCGCCTGGATGACCTCCAGCACCGACAGGGAGCTTCCGGATCCGATCACCATCGGTCCGGCCCAGTCGTCGCTGATCAGGGCGAGCCGCATGGCGGCCACGACGTCGCTGACGTGGACATAGTCGCGCACCTGGGTGCCGTCGCCGTAGATCTCAAACGTCGTGCCGAGGCGAATGGCGCGCATCAGGCGGGCGACAATGCTGTCCTTGGCCTGCATCCCCGGCCCGTAGACGTTGGTGAGGCGGATGCAGGCGCAGCGCAGCCCGTAGGACGCGGTGTAGGCCGACATCAGCATCTCGCCGGCCGCCTTTGTCGACCCGTACGGGGTCAGCGGATTGAGGACCGCGGCCTCGGAGATCTTGGGCGCCGTCATCGGACCGGTGACGGCGTTCGTCGAGGCGAAGGCGAGCGAGGTGACCCCGGCGGCGCGGCCGGCGGCGAGCAGCGCGTTGGTGCCGACGACGTTGGTGGCGAAGGTGAGCTCCGGCTGCTCGACCGATCGCAGCACCGAGGTGACCGCCGCCAGGTGGACGATCGAGTCAAAGCCGCCGTCGAAGGCGCGCTCCAGCACGGCGGGGTCGGCGATGTCGCCAATGACGACGTCGACGTCCGGATCCGGGTGCGGCTTGAGGTCGACGACGCGGATCCGGGCGCCGTCAGCGGCGAGTTCGGAGACGACGTGCCGGCCGATGAAGCCGGATCCGCCCGTCACCAGGACGCGGCGGCCGTTGAGGTCAGATGGGCTCATGTCGCCCGGGCGAGGCTGTGCATGCAACGATCCAGTGCCTTCATGGGGGGTGAGAAACCTATTGCCGGCGTGTCCACAGCGGCGACCTAGAGGCGGGATCTGCGCAAGCTGACGCGAACGCCGACCGGCAAGCGCACGAGGATAGCCGACACCGGTATGCGGGGGGGACAGGGGGGCCGACATCGGCGCCGGGAGCGGCTGATAGCGTCGACGCGTCGTGTTTGAGCCGACAGCGCCAGCCGGACGACCCCCCGGACCGCGGCGCCCCGGCCGCACCCCCCTCAGCCGCGGCCGCCGGCGCCGCCCCAGCCGGGGCCAGCGCCGTGCCCGGCTTGTCGTCGTGCTCGCCGTCCTCGCCCTGCTGATCGCCGTGGTGGTGTCCGGGCTCGGCGGCGGACAGGTGCCCCACCCGCCCCGGCCGCGTCCCGCCGCCGGCGCCGGGCGCGGCGATCTGTTCGCCTACGACCCGGCACGCGCGTCTGACTACGTTGCCCGGGCGACCGCCGGCAACGCCCATGTCCTGTTCGCCAAGAGCCCCGGCGGCGCGATGGCGACCGCCGCCCGGGTGGCCGCCTACCGGCCGCTCATCGATCGCGCCACCGCGGGCACCGGCATCGATCCCAACCTGCTGGAGGGGCTGGTCTTCGTCGAGAGCGCCGGCCGCCCCCAGGTCATCGCTGGCTCCGACGTGGCCGACGCCGCCGGGCTGACGCAGATCCTCGCCGCCACGGGACAGGATCTGCTCGGCATGCACATCGATCTCGCGCGCAGTCGCCGGTTGACGGCGCAGATCGCGGCCGTCCAGGGCGGGCGCCGGCGGGGCAACCTGAGCTCGCTGCTCGCTCGCCGCGCCGCCGCTGATCCGCGCTTTGACCCGCGGGCGGAACTGGCGGCCACCGTGCGTTACCTGCAGATCGCGCTGCGCCACTTCGGCCGCTCGGACCTGGCGTTTGAGAGCTACCACATGGGCATCGGCAACCTCCAGCAGGTGCTCGCCGACTACGACGCGGGCCGCGCGGCGCCCTACGTCCAGGTCTACTTCGACTCCACCCCGGATCGCCATCCCGCCGCGTTCCGCCTGCTGGCCGGCTTCGGCGACGACTCCGAGCTGTACTACTGGCGGATCCTCGGAGCGGTGCAGATCATGCATCTGTACCGCACCGACCGCCCGGCGCTGGCCCGGCTGACCGGTCTTCAGGGCGCCGACGACGCCGGCGCCGCCGTGCTGCATCCGCCGGACCGGACGGCGCCCTTCGCCGACCCGGCCGCGGTGGCTGGCGCCTATCAGCGGCGAGCGCTGGTGCCGCTGCCGACGAATGCGGCCCAGCTGGGCATCAGCGTCACCGCGGACATGGGCGCCGGATCACGCCAGGTGAGCGCGCCGCAATCGCTGTACCGGGGGCTGCGGCCGGGGGCGCTGCGGCTGCTCATCGCCCTGGCCGCCCGGGTGGGGTCGCTCGCCCACGTCCGGGCGCCGCTTGCCCTGGTGAGCACGGTCATGGATGAGCAGTACCAGCGCCGGGTCCTGGGCGGCGTCTATGCACCGGCGGCGACCGGTTGGTCGTTTGCCATCTCCCGCCAGTATGTGAACAACGCGCAGGCGGAGGCTTTCCAGGCGGTTCTGGATCGCCTGCAGTCGCTCAACCTCATCGCCTGGGCCCGGGAGCCCGCGGTGATCGAGGTCACCGCCGCCTCCGACGCGGCCGCCTGGCTGGACGGTTAGGGTGGGCCGGATGACCGACGCCGTCTCCGCCTCCGAGGAGCTCCTGGCCGCCGAGCTTCCGCACTTCCCGTTCGCCCCGCGGTGGACGCGCTTCGCCGACCTGCGGATGGCCTACATCGATGAGGGCGAGGGCGCCCCGGTGGTGTTTGTGCACGGCGAGCCGACGTGGTCGTTCTTGTGGCGCCACGTGCTCGTGCCGGTGCGTGACGCCGGGTTTCGCTGCCTGGCTCCGGACCTGCCCGGGTTCGGCCGCTCCGACAAGCCCACCGAGGTCGATTGGTACACCTACGACCGCCACGCCGCCGCCCTCACCCGGCTGCTGGAGGACCTCGACATCCGCGGGGCGACGATCGTGGTTCACGACTGGGGCGGCCCGATCGGCCTGCGGGTGGCGGTGGACGCGCCTGAGCGCATCGACCGGCTCGTCGTGCTGGACACCGGGCTGTTCACCGGCCGCCAGCGCATGACCGACGCCTGGCTGGCCTTCCGCGACTTCGTGGCGCGGACCGACGATCTGCCGGTGGGGATGCTGGTGCGCGGCGGCTGTCACCGGGATCCCGGCGACGCGGTGATCGCCGCCTACGAGCTGCCCTTCCCCAATGCCGCGGCCAAGGCCGGCGCCCGCGCGTTCCCGCTCATGGTGCCCACCGATCCGGGCGCGGCGGGGGCGAGTGCCGGTCAGGCGACGCTGGAGGCGCTCCGCACCGACCCGCGGCCCAAGCTCATGCTGTGGGCCGACTCAGATCCGGTGCTGCCGTTGTCCACCGGCCGGCGCCTGGCCGCCGCGATCGGCGGCGAGATCGACCACGTGATCGCCGACGCGGGCCATTTCCTGCAGGAGGACGCCGGGCCGCAGATCGGCGGCCTGATCGCCGACTGGCTGCGGTCCGGCGTCTGAGCTGCGCGCTAGGCGACCTGCTTCTTCGGCTCTGACTCGTCCTCGGAGGCCGGGATGGCCGGCGCGGCGGGTGCCGTCGCCGCGTCGCCCGTTCGCTGGACGTAGGCGGCGCGGAGCATCTGGTCCGGGTTGACGAGCACCTGATCGCCCTTGAGCACCTTGGTGATGAAGTCGGCCACCGACCGCGGCACCAGGTGCATGAGGCGGAACAGACCCTCGATCGCCGACGGCACGAACACGTTGACGCGCCCGGTCTGCAGCGCGCCCACAATCGCCTGGGCGACGTCCTGCGGCTCCACCACCTTGACACCCCGGGACTTCTGCAGCCCGGCACCCAACTCGGTGTTGACGACCACCGGCATGACGATGCTGACGTCGATGTCGGTGCTGCGCACCTCGGCCCGGATCGCCTCGCTGAGGCCGACGACGGCGTGCTTGGTGGCGCAGTAGGTGGCACCGCCGGGGAAACCGGCCTTGCCGGCCACCGAGGCGACGTTGACGAGATGGCCCCGCCCGCGGGGCAGGAAGCGCGCCAGGGCGAGCTTGGAGCCGTAGATGACCCCCCGGAGGTTGATGTCGATCATCCGGTCGGCGGTTGCGTCGGTCTCTGACACGAACGGGCCGATCGGCATGATCCCGGCGTTGTTGATGAGGACGTCGAGCGGCCCGAGGCGGCTCTCCACCTCCGTCAGGAACGTCTCGAAGCTGCCGCGGTCGGTGACGTCCAGCGGCAGGCCGAGCGTCCCGGAGCCGAGTTCGGCGGCGGTTTGTTCGACGAGCGGCGCATCGATGTCTCCGATCGCCACCCGCGCCCCCTGGGCAATGAGCGCCTCCGCGGTGGCGCGTCCGATCCCCCTGGCTCCGCCGGTGATTGCAACGATCTTCCCGGCGAGTGATCGTGGAGCCTTGGCCATGACTGTCCTCCTAAAGAACCGTAGATTCGGGGCCTGGTACCAGACTGTACCGGTCGGCCGGGGTGGTGGACGCGCGCGTGCGGGCGCAGCGGCGTGAAGCTCTATGCTCCGCCTCCAGTGCCCGGAGAAAGAGACTGATGGCGCACTTCCGCTACGACGGGCAGCGCATCGCCTACACCGTCCATGGCGACGGGTCGCGCACCACCGTCCTGCTGCCCGGCCTGCTCCTCTCCCAGAAGATGCAGACGCCGCTCGCGCGCGAGCTCGCCCGGAGGGGCAACCGGGTGATCACGATGGATCCGCTGGGGCACGGCGCGTCCTCCCGGCCCGGGCAGGCCTGGCACTACTCGATGCAGGCGTTCGCCCGGCAGACGATCGCCCTGCTTGACCATCTCACGCTTGACCGGGCCATCGTCGGCGGCACCTCGCTGGGCGCCAACATCACCCTTGAGGTGGCCGCGCGCGTGCCGGAGCGGGTGGCCGGGATGATCATCGAGATGCCGGTGCTCGACAATGCGATCGCCGCCTGTGGCGCTGCCTTCACCCCCCTGCTGTTCGCGCTGAAGTTCGGCGAGCCGGGGATGCGGGCGCTGGCCCGCGTGGCCCGCGGCGTGCCCCGGGCTCCGCTGCCGTTCCTGGCCGAGATCGGGCTCGACTGGGTCTCCCAGGACCCGGCGCCCAGCGCCGCCGTGCTCGGCGGGATCCTCTACGGCCGGGTTGCCCCGGATCACAACGAGCGCCTGCGGATGGAGGCTCCGGCCCTGGTCATCGGCCACCCGCGGGACCCCGTGCACCCGTTCTCCGACGCCGGGATGCTCGCCTCTGAGCTGCCCCACGGCCGGCTGCTCAGCGCCCACTCCATCCTGGAGTTGCGCCTGCGGCCCCGGCGGCTGACGGAGAAGATCGCCGAGTTCGTGGACAGCTGCTGGGAGGACGGCGCCGCTACGGCGGGGGCGAGCGCTGCGGTCGCGTCTGGGTGAACCCGCACCCCGCCGAACGCCGACGCGGGGCGGGCGAGATCTGGCCGTGGTGCGACTGCAGGGGG